>CAZROW010000009.1:0-19847 GCA_964601805.1 uncultured Enterobacteriaceae bacterium | reverse complement strand
CTTTCTGATTAAGCAATAACAGGCTACTCTTTTGGAAGAAACATCACTTACCGTCCTGCTGGGCATTCTGATCTTTTTGATCCTGATGTCGGCCTACTTTTCCAGTTCGGAAACTGCCATGATGGCACTGAACCGGTATCGCCTGCGCCACCTCATCAAGCAGGATCATCATGGCGCCATGCGCGCGGGCAAACTGCTGGATCAACCGGATCGCCTGATCGGCCTGATCCTGATCGGCAATAACCTGGTGAACTTCATCGCGGCTTCAGTAGGTACGGCCATTGCCGTCAGGTTATGGGGCAGCCTGGGTTTCATCCTGGCCCCTGTACTGCTGACGATCATCGTCCTGATCTTTGCCGAGGTGACACCAAAGACCATCGCCGCGCTCTACCCGGAAAAGATTGCATTTCCCTCTTCCCTGTTTCTGCTGTTATTGCTGAAAATTCTTTACCCGGCAGTGTGGCTCATCAACACCGTCTCAAACGGCCTGGTAAGGCTTTGTGGCCTGAAACCCGAAGGCGAGAATTCTCTGCACCTGACCAAGGAGGAGCTGCGCACAGTGCTCGATGAAAGCGGCGCCCTGATTCCCGCCAAGCGTCACGGCATGCTGATGAATATCCTGGACCTGGAAAAAGCCACTGTCGAAGACATCATGGTGCCTCGAAATGAAGTGGTGGGTATTGACCTGGAAGATGACATCGATGAAATCATGCAGGTCATCAGCAAGAGTTCTCATACCGTGCTGCCGGTATTCAAGAAAGACCTTAACGATGTCATCGGCTTCCTGCACATGCGCAACGTATCCAAACTCATCAGCATGGAAGAAATCAACAAGGCTGAGCTCATGCAGCTCACCGACCAGGCCTACTTCGTTCCGGAAACCACGCCGCTGCATACGCAGCTGTTCAAGTTCCAGAACAACAAGCGTCGCATCGCCCTGGTGGTGGATGAATACGGTGACGTCCAGGGCATTATTACCATCGAGGACATCCTCGAGGAAATTGTGGGCAACTTCACCACGAACCTGTCTGAAGAAACCGATGACATTCATCCCCAGGCCGATGGCAGTTATCTTATCGACGGCACCGCCACGATTCGTGAGATCAACAAGGCCCTGGGTTGGGACCTGCCCATTGAAGGACCCAAAACACTTAACGGGTTGTTAACCGAATTACTGGAAATCATTCCGGAAAAAAATGTCTGCGTGCGACTGCCTTTTCACTGCGTTGAGATTCTCAATGTCCAGGACAATGCGATCAAAACGGTTAAAATGTGGAAAAAGGAAATACCCATGATCGACGAACTACAACAGGGCACGCTGTTTAGCTGATTCATTTTCCTGACCATTCATACTGATACAGGCCGCGTTCAATTCCCATGAAATATTGTCCCACCTGTGCTGGCAACATTACTTTCCGAATACCGGAAAATGATGATCGTGAACGTCATATCTGCGATGCCTGTGGTGAAATCCATTACCAGAATCCACGTATAGTGGTCTGCTCACTCCCGGCCTATAAAGAGCAGGTCTTGCTGTGCAAACGTGCCATCGAGCCACGATATGGCAAGTGGACCCTGCCCGGAGGTTTCATGGAAAATGCCGAGACCACAAGGGATGCCGCCATCAGGGAAACGCGCGAGGAAGCCTGCGCAAAGATAGAGATTCATGGCCTGTATGCCTATTACAATCTGCCTCACATCAACCAGGTCCAGATGTTCTACCGGGCAACACTGGTCGACACTGACTTTGCTGCCGGCCCGGAAAGCCTGGAAGTTGAATTATTTGACGAGGCTGATATCCCCTGGAATGAAATTGCCTTTCCCGCCGTAGGCAATACACTGAAACAATATTTCAAGGATCTGCCGGAACAGCATTTTCCGGTAAGAACCGCTGATATCATTCTTGCAGAAGATAACCGGCGCATTATCAAACCAATCAACTGAGGACGTCATGCCCGAACCCGGCAAGCCCTTTGCAAACATCTCCATCACTACCGTGCGCGCCAACGAACGCAAGACCTGTGATGACATTGTTGCCGTGGAAGAACCACTGGAAATTCGCCTGGGCTATACCGACGCCCGCAAGGGACGGGTTCATAAAAGCATTTCCATTACCATGCGCACGCCGGGAAACGATATCAACCTGGCCTGTGGTTTTTTATTCAGCGAAAGCATCATCAGCAGTGCCACACAAATAGAAAGCATTGATGACAGTCATGACAACGTCATTCGACTTGAGCTGGTAAAGGATGCCGTTTTTGATATGGCGCGCCTGGATCGCCACTTCTACACCTCGTCCAGCTGCGGCGTCTGCGGCAAGGCCTCACTGGAAGCCCTGAGCACCAGTGGCTATGACGCCATTCTCGATAACACCTTTACCATGGAACGCAAAATGCTGTGTAATCTCGGCACACGGTTGCGGGAAAAACAATCCCTGTTTCGCCAGACCGGCGGCTGTCATGCCACAGGGATCTTCAACCACGATGGTGACATCGAACTGGTGACCGAAGATGTCGGCCGCCACAATGCCATGGATAAACTTGTCGGCACCCTGTTGCGTGACGGACAACTTCCGCTACAGGACAGGGGTATCATTGTCAGCGGACGTGCCAGCTTTGAACTCATGCAAAAAGCCCTGGTTGCAGGTTGCCCGATGCTTGTTGCAGTAGGCGCCCCCTCCTCCCTTGCTGTCGAACTTGCCCAGGAATTCAATGTCACCCTCGTCGGCTTTCTCGGCGACATGAGCATGAACATCTATCATAATGCTGATGCCATTATTTAAGTAAAAATTGACTTGCTGTCCCGCGGCAGCCTCTTTTTGTTACCTGCACTTTTTGCCCTGGCAACAACGCTGCACTACAATCGCGTTCACACACGCCAGGGGCTATCCATGTTCAATATCCTGAAACCGGCCCAGACTTTACTGTTGGCTTTCTCCTGTTTTTCATCGGTACTGGCGGCGACCTGCGACACGTCCAACACCTTCACCCCGGCAACCACAGACATCTGGCAAGGCTGGGGCGGCAACCACGCCAACACCCGCTTCAATAATGCCCCCGAAAATCCTCTGGACAGCAGCATCCTGGGAGACCTGAGCCTGAAGTGGGCCTATGGTTTTGCTGACGTGCGCTCTGTCATCGGCAATCCCGCCCTGCAGGGCAACCGGATTTTTATCGGCGATGAAAACGGCAAGGTCTATGCCCTGGACCGCGACACGGGTTGCGAGGACTGGATTTTTACAGCGGGCAATGGCGTGCGGACCATGCCACTGATCGAACGTGTCGGCGAACGCTGGCTGGTGTTTTTTGGCGACCGCAGTGCCAATGTCTATGCGCTTGATGCGACTACCGGGCGCCAGGTCTGGAAAACAAAAGTAGAAGATCACCAAGCGGCCATCCTGACCGGCGCCCCGCAGTTCGTTCGCCTGGCAGATGACCCCGTATCAGAACGCCTCATCGTGCCGGTGTCTTCCAGTGAAGAAGGTTTGGGCGCAGTCCCGGTATACGAGTGCTGCTCCTTCCAGGGCAGTGTCCTGACCCTGGATGCCAGTAATGGGATGATCGTCTGGCAAACCTACGCCATCCAGGCACCGGTACGCGAAACCGGTGAAGGCAGGTTCGGTCCTTCCGGCGCCGCCATCTGGAGTGCTCCTACCATTGACCGCGAGCTGGGCCAGCTCTATGTCACGACAGGCGATGCCTACAGTGCCCCGGCTGATAGCGCCACCGATGCCCTGCTCGCACTGGATCTGGTCAGCGGCGACATACTCTGGAGTCACCAGGGCACAGCCGATGATATCTGGACGGTCATGTGCATGACGCCGAATGCTTCCGATGATTGCGGCCCTGACCAGGACTATGGATCACCGGCCATGATTGTTTCCACCGGTACTGACAACATGCTTGTCGCCGGACAGAAAAGCGGCATTGTCCGTGGTTTTGACAGGCGCAGCGGCGAAGTCCTGTGGGAAACCCCGCTGGTGGAAAACACGACTGAATTTGGCGGCAAAATCGTCTGGGGCGGTGCGGCCGACAGTAACAACAGTTACTGGGGCATGGGAAATAATGTAATTGCTGCCGTACGTCATCGCGATGGCGCCGTGCAGTGGAGCCGCAACATCCCTCCCATAACCGGTATGGAAACCCATCCAGGCCTGGAAGGCCCACTGACCCTGAGCCATGATGTGCTCTTTTCCGGCAGCTGGGACGGTGTACTGCGCGCGCTCTCTCCGGCAACCGGGGAGACACTCTGGCAATACAATACAGTGCGCCAATTCGACACCGTCAACGACGTACCTGCTGAAGGCGGCTCCATGGGCGCCGTCGGCCCGGTGGTGGAAGATGGCCTGGTGCTGGTCACTACCGGCTACATCGGTGTGAAAAACGGAGACACAGGTAATACCCTGCTCGTGTTCGAAGTCAACAACAATCCCGGCCGCTGACAGGACCAGAGAGGATTCGATTATTCGGTAAATCTGTGGTTACAATAGCCGCCCTGCCTGTGCAGCCTAACATTTAAAACAAAACCACTGTGCATGGCACCCGGTTAACCAATTCCGGATCTCACAATAAATAGAGGAACGTTTTCATGAAGACCCTGACATCTCTCTTCGCATCGTTTGTACTACTGGTAAGTTTTCCCCTGCTGGCACAGGAACCTGTTGTCGGTGTGGATGATCCTGAATCCCTGTTTGTGGATGACGACCCGGTTCTGCATCGCAACAAGCAGGCAACCCTGCACATCATGCGTGAACTGCTGCAGTGCGGCCAGTGGAGCCGTGCCGGCGAATGGCTGACCGATCGTTATATCCAGCACAATCCCAATGCCGCTTCCGGCCTGGATGGTGTGATTTATTTCTTCACCCAGGTCATGGGCGTTGAAGCCAACATGGATTGCGATGAACTCACCACTGAAATCGTCGCCGTGATGGCTGAAGATGACTACGTCACTGTCCTTTGGCCACGCACCTATGATCATCCGAACAAGCCCGGTGAAACCTACAGCACGTCCTGGTTCGACACCTGGCGCTTTGTGGATGGCAAGGCTGACGAGCACTGGGATCCGGCCATGATTACGCCGCAATAAACTCCAGTATCCAGCACGATCAAAAGCCGGCCACAGCGCCGGCTTTTTTATGCCCGGCCTTCAATCCCTTCAATGACCCGACCGCAGCGTTTATAAATTCGACTGAATCAAGGAAATGAAAAGTATTTCGCGGAAAACGTGGCGCATAAAACAACCTATAAACTACATTAATTTATATATCTAACTATCTGATATTATTTGGTAATTTAAAATATTAAACTCATAGCCGCAATCCCCAGGTCGTCTTTCACCGAAAATTTTTTCGGCATTCGAAAATTGCTGGCCTTTGTACACTCATGGTAGAATTCGCGCTCCAAAATCGACCGCATTCCATTATGTAACAACTTGAAAAGACTGACATTACCAGACGCTGCCAAACACCAAGACAGCCTCCCGGGATTTCGGTCACTCAGGTTCAAGCAGCACAGCAGGATGTATAGCCCATGCAGCAGTTAGCAGGACCACTTACCTACCAGGACTGGGATCTCGACAAAGCCCGTGAAGCCGTTCTGGATCTCGCCGACAAAACCGGTGGCGTGATGATCGCCCTTCACAGGCTCCAGGAAATCTTTGGTTATGTTGATGACAGCGCCATGCCCATGCTGGGCAAGGTATTCAACCTGTCACGTGCCGAAGTCCATGGCGTCACCAGTTTCTACCACGACTTCAAGCGCAGCAAACCCGGCCGCTACACCATCAAGGTATGCCAGGCTGAAGCCTGCCAGGCCATGGGTTCTGACAAGCTGACTGATGAAATCAAGGACTTCCTGGGCGTGGGCTTCCACGAAACCACCGCTTCAGGTGACTTCACCCTGGAGCCTGTCTATTGCCTCGGCAATTGCGCCTGCTCACCCAATATCATTGTTGATGAGCAAACCTATGGTCGCGTCAGCATAGAAGGCTTCAAGGCCCTTGCCAGTTCGCTTTCAGCCAGCGAGGAGTCAGCCTGATGGTCAAAATCTATATTCCCCGCGAAACCACGGCAGACTCCCTGGGTGCAGAATTGCTGGTGAAAGCCATCAGCACCGAAGCCCAGTACCGTAACCTGGACGTGGAAATTGTCCGCAACGGTTCCCGCGGTGCCTGTTTCCTGGAACCCCTGGTCGAAGTCGAGACCGGCAACGGCCGCATTGGTTATGGTCCGGTAACCCTGGAAGATGTGCCCGACCTCTTCGACAACGATTTCATCAATGGCGGCGAGCATGCCAAACGTCTCGGCGATGTTGAGGCATTGCCCTGGTTCAAGAACCAGGAACGCCTCACCTTTGCCCGCTGCGGCATCATTGAGGCTACCAGTGTCACTGAATACGAAAACCTGGGCGGCTTCGTCGGCCTGAAAAATGCCCTGGCCAAGGGAAGCGACGGTATTATCGAGGAAATGTCCGATTCCGGCCTGCGTGGTCGTGGTGGTGCCGCTTTCCCTACCGCTATCAAGTGGCGCACCGTGGCTGACTGCGATGCCGACCAGAAATACATCGTCTGCAATGCCGACGAAGGTGACTCCGGCACGTTCTCCGACCGCATGATCATGGAAGGCGACCCCCTGTCCCTGGTGGAAGGCATGACCATTGCCGGCCTGGCGGTGGGTGCCGATACCGGTTATATCTACCTGCGCTCGGAATACCCGCTGACACAGAAAATACTGAACGAAGCCATCGCCAATGCCGAAGCTGCAGGCTACTTGGGTGAAAACATCCAGGGCTCGGGCAAGAACTTCACACTGGAAGTCTTCATGGGTGCCGGCGCCTATATCTGTGGCGAAGAAACCTCACTGCTGGAGTCCTTGGAAGGCAAGCGCGGCCAGATTCGCTTCAAACCACCCCTGCCTGCCATCGAGGGCCTGTTTGGCAAGCCCACCGTGGTCAATAACGTGATCTCCCTGGCTTCAGTCCCTGTCATCCTGGAAAAAGGCGGCAAGCATTACGCCGAATACGGCCAGGGGCGCTCCCTGGGCACAATGCCCTTCCAGTTGGGAGGAAATATCAAACAAGGCGGTCTGGTAGAGAAGGCCTTCGGCTTGACGCTCAGGCAACTGATCGAAGACTTCGGTGGCGGCACCTATACCGGCAAGCCGGTCCGAGCAGTCCAGGTGGGCGGCCCGCTGGGCGCCTACTTCCCCGATGCCCTGCTGGATACCCAGTTGGACTACGAGGAGTTCGCCAAGGCCGGCGGTATGCTGGGTCATGGCGGAGTGGTAGTATTTGATGACTCAGTGAACATGGCCAAACAGGCCCGCTTCTCCATGGAATTCTGTTCTGTTGAATCCTGTGGCAAGTGCACCCCCTGCCGAATTGGCTCGGTGCGCGGCATGGAAGTGATCGACCGCATCGTTGAAGCGACAAGCAGCGAAGAACGCGAAGCAGAACATATCGTCCTGAAAGATCTGTGCGACACCATGGAATCCGCTTCCCTGTGTGCCATGGGCGGGCTGACACCCATACCGGTAATGAGCGCCGTCAAACATTTTGCCCAGGATTTTGAGAAATAAAACCACTGGATAGACTTTAAAGAACAGGTGAATCCCAATGAGCTTAAACAAAGAGATTGATTTCGGAACACCGGCTGTTACCGACACGGATGAAGTCACCCTGACTATCGATGGCCAGGAAGTACGGGCGCCGAAAGGGACCAGCATCATGCGTGCCGCACAAATGGTCGGCACCACGATTCCGAAATTGTGTGCCACGGATTCCCTGGAGCCCTTTGGCTCCTGCCGTGTCTGCCTGGTGGAAATTGAAGGCCGCCGCGGCACGCCTGCCTCCTGTACCACCCCGGTCGAGGAAGGCATGGTGGTGCATACCGAAAATGCCAAGCTGAACAAGTTGCGCAAGGGCGTGATGGAACTGTATATATCAGACCATCCGCTGGACTGCCTGACCTGCTCCGCCAACGGTGATTGTGAACTGCAGGATATGGCCGGTGCCGTCGGCCTGCGTGAAGTGCGCTACGGTTACGAGGGCGCCAACCACCTGGATGCCCCCACCGACACCAGCAACCCCTATTTCCAGTTTGAATCCAGCAAGTGCATCGTGTGTTCACGTTGCGTGCGGGCCTGTGAAGAAGTCCAGGGCACCTTTGCCCTGACCATCAGCGGCAACGGTTTTGAGTCCAAGGTCAGTGCCGGTGTCGAGGAAGACTTCATGAATTCCGAGTGCGTGTCCTGCGGCGCCTGCGTCCAGGCATGTCCCACCGCCACCCTGATGGAAAAATCCGTTGTGGAGATTGGCACCCCCGAGCACAGCGTTGAAACCACCTGCGCCTATTGCGGTGTCGGCTGTACCTTCCGCGCCGAAATGAAAGGTGACCAGGTCGTGCGCATGGTGCCGGCGAAATCCGGCAAGGCCAACGATGGCCACTCCTGCGTCAAGGGACGCTTCGCCTTCGGCTATGCCACACACAAAGACCGCATCATGCACCCCATGATCCGTGAAAAGACTTCCGATCCCTGGCGCGAAGTGAGCTGGGAAGAAGCAATCAGCTACACGGCTGAAAAGCTCACCAGCATCCAGGAAAAATACGGCCGCAAGTCCATTGGCGGTATCACCTCCTCACGCTGTACCAACGAGGAAGTCTGGGTCGTGCAGAAAATGATTCGTGCAGCCTTCAAGAACAACAATACCGACACCTGTGCCCGCGTCTGTCATTCGCCGACCGGTTACGGTCTCAAGCAGACTTTCGGTACGTCGGCTGGTACCCAGGATTTCCGCTCCGTGGATCATACCGACCTGGTCCTGCTGATCGGTGCCAACCCCACCGATGCTCACCCGGTATTTGCCTCGCGCATGAAGAAACGCCTGCGTGACGGTGCCGACCTCATCGTCTGCGATCCACGCAAGATTGACCTGGTGGAATCACCCCACATCAAGGCTGAACTGCACCTGCCACTGACACCGGGTGGCAACGTGGCCCTGATCAATGCCTTTGCCCACACCATCGTTACCGAAGACCTGGCTGACTGGGACTACATCAACGAGCGTTGTGACAAGGAAGAGTTCGACAAGTGGGTCGAGTTCATCAAGGACGAGAAGAATTCACCGGAAGCAGTCGCTGACTGGCTCGGTGGCGATGCCGAAAAAGTTCGTGAGGCGGCCCGTATGTATGCCAAGGCACCCAATGCCTCCATCTATTACGGCCTGGGTGTGACTGAACATTCCCAGGGCTCCACCATGGTGATGGGTATGGCTAACCTGGCCATGCTCACCGGCAACGTGGGCAAGGATGGCGCCGGCGTTAACCCGCTGCGTGGCCAGAACAATGTCCAGGGTTCATGCGACATGGGATCTTTCCCCCATGAATTCCCCGGTTATCGCCATGTCAGTGATGATGCCACCCGCAACCTGTTTTCACAGGCCTGGGGCGTGGAACAGGATCCCGAACCCGGCTTCCGGATTCCCAACATGTTCGATGCAGCCATCAGGGGCGAATACAAGGGCATGTATGTTCAGGGTGAAGATATCGCCCAGTCCGATCCGAATACCCACCACGTGGAAGCGGCCCTGGAAAACCTGGAATGCCTGGTGGTCCAGGACCTGTTCCTGAATGAAACCGCCAAGTTTGCCCACGTTTTCCTGCCTGGCACATCATTCCTGGAAAAAGACGGTACCTTCACCAATGCAGAACGCCGCCTCGGTCGTGTTCGCCCGGTCATGTCACCCAAGCAGGGCAAGCATGAATGGGAAATCACCATGGACCTGGCCAATGCCATGGGCTACCCCATGAAGTATGAATCGTCCGCCGAGATCATGGATGAAATCGCTGCCCTGACACCAACCTTTGCCGGTGTGAGCTTTGAGCGCCTGGACAATGAAGGCAGCATGCAGTGGCCGGTAACCGATGACGCGCCCAACGGCACGCCAATCATGCACATCGGTGGCTTCGTGCGCGGCAAGGGTAAATTCGAAGTGACCGAGTTCATTCCAACCGAGGAAAAAGTGACTCGCAAGTTCCCGCTGATCCTGACGACCGGCCGCATCCTGAGCCAGTACAACGTGGGAGCACAGACGCGCCGCACCGAAAACAACAAGTGGTTCCCGGAAGACATCCTGGAGATTCACCCGGAAGATGCCGCCGAGCGCGACATAAAGGATGGCGACCTGATCAAGATCGCCAGCCGCAAGGGTGACACCACGATGCATGCCATGATCTCCGAGCGCATGCAGCCGGGTGTGGTCTACACCACCTTCCACAACCCGATCTCCGGTGCCAACGTAGTTACCACCGAGTTCAGTGACTGGGCCACCAACTGTCCCGAGTACAAGGTCACTGCGGTCCAGGTAGAGCACACTGACTCCATGTCCGAGTGGCAGAAGCAGTATCTTGCCTACAATGAAGAACGCAGGAAACTGGCCGAGGCCATTGAGTAAGTAGTTTGTAAAACCCCCGGCAATCCCGGGGGTTTTGCTTTTTCGGATTCGCAATGATGATCAAGGGTATGACCAACAAGACAAGTGCATTGAAGCTGGTGCTTGTTCTTCAATGCCTGTTGTTCACACCTTTATTTGCCTTTGGCCTGGATACCAGTGACACCATCACTTGCCATGACTCTGTCATGCTGTGCGACAGTATTGTTACGGAAAGCGAGACTGGCAAAGAAGGTGAAAATGAACCACAGGGCTGGGACAACCTGGCTCCCACTGATAACGTACATACCTTCCTCTCCTACTGGCGAGTCGACTGGCTTGCCTTTCACCAGGCCTGCATTACCCAATGCCTGGCCTCACCGCTTTCCATTCGCGCCCCTCCCCCATTGACATGACCCCCTGTCCGTCAGGACATCTCCCTGGCTGATTGCCTGAAGGCATAACAGCCGTTTTGCATGTTGTATTAGTGATACCGGGAGGTATCTCATGTCTCATCGTCTATCCCTGATTCGCCTGTTGGCGATTTCGGCGCTGATACTGGCCAATGTCCAGTTCGTGTTCGGAATATTATCCACAGTACTATTCAACCATGGTGTTGCCTGGTTCTTTTTTGAACCTGCCCTGGTTATCGCCTCACTGGCATTAACGATATTGTTGTTGACACGTCACGATCTTATCCATGACATCAGCTATCGCCAGGCCCTGCTTTTCGTCACGCTCTCCTGGATTATTTGCGGGTTTGCAGCAGCCATCCCCATCTGCCTGATAGAGCCGGTCTCATTCACCGATGCCGTCTTTGAAGCGATCTCAGGATTGACGACAACAGGTGCAACCATACTGGTCAACCTGGATGTCCAGCCGGAAAGCTTTCTCATGTACCGGCAGTTCCTGCAATGGCTTGGTGGTATGGGAGTCGTCGTGTTCGTGGTGGCCATCGTGCCGATGCTCAATATCGGCGGCATGAAGATATTTCGCACGGAAACCCCGGGACCGGCGAAAGATGAAAAACTGGCTCCGCGAATACAGCATACCGCTCGACACCTGTGGACCATCTACCTGGTGATCACCCTGCTCTGCACCCTGTCTTACTACCTTGCCGGCATGAACCTCTTTGACGCCTTTGCCCACAGTTTTACCACCGTTTCCACGGGCGGTTTTTCCACCCATGATGCCAGCATGGGTTATTTTGGCAGTCACCTGATAGAAATGATCAGCGTGGTGTTCATGTTACTGGGCGCCATTTCCTTTGCCCTGCACTTCAGGTTTGCCCGGCAACATCATCCACAGGTCTACCTCAAGGATGAAGAAACGCGGGACTTTCTCCTGACGGCTATTTTCCTGGGATTAATCCTGTTCGGAATACTGCTGTATTTCCACGTCTATACCGGCACCAGTGAAAGTATTTTCCAGTCGGCATTTCACCTGGTGTCTTTCATGACCAGTACCGGTTTCGCTGCCGGGGATTTCACCCACTGGCCGGTAATAACCGCCATGTTGTTAATCTTCGCTGGCTATATCGGCGGCTGTGCCGGGAGTACAGCGGGTGGCAACAAGATGATTCGCAACATCATCTGCATGAAGGTGGTGTTTCGCCAGATACAACAACTCATCCATCCACGGGGCATGTTCGTCATCACCTACAAACACAAGACCGTCAGTGAGGAAGTCTCTTCAGCGACCATGTCCTACATGGTCGCCGCAGCAACGCTGACGATGGTTTTCAGTGTAATGCTCCAGGCAACCGGACTGGATTTCTGGACGGCATTTACCGCGGTAGCAGCCTGCCTGAATGTACTGGGCCCTGCGTTTGGCGAACTGGGTAATAATTTTCAGCCGGTCAATGACATTGGTACATGGATACTGTCATTTACCATGTTACTGGGAAGGTTGGAGTTTTACTGTGTCCTGGTACTGTTGACGCCGGCTTACTGGCGTTATTGAGTAAAGCAGGCAATCGGATCAGCGAGTCGACTCGCCAGTAAGAAACGCCTGCCAGTCTTCGGGCCTGTTGAGATTCATGAACAGGTCGTCAGGCAGGCCAGCAAGTGGCAATGTTTTTTCCCGGCCAAAAGCCAGCAGTGCTTTCATGGACCGTTTGCCACCCAGCTCCCTGCTTTCAGCGAACAGCGACTCCAGATGGGCAAGCAGTGCCCCGCTCGCACGGAACAGGCAGGGAAAGATTTCGCCCTGGTAATGACAACAGTCAGCATCACCGATATTGGTCACCAGCCTGGCCAGTGAATCCACGTTCAGTCGAGGCATATCAACCGGTATCACCAGGAGCAGGTCTTTATCCAGTTGGCCGTGTTCCCGGATATAGTACAGGCCTGCATGCAGGCCGCCCAAAGGGCCGCAATCGGGAATCAGGTCGGGCAGACTGTCATAGCCCTCGACATCGCCACTCAACAACACCTGGTCAGCGCCGGTTTCCTGCAGTAATGACAAACTGTGCTCAAGCAGGGATTTCCCCTGGAACTGCAGCCGGCGTTTGTCCTGTCCCATGCGGGACGACTTGCCACCTGCCAATAACAGGGCATACAGCATCAGGGGGTGTCGGCGGCCTGTTGCTCCAGGATGTGGACATCCCGTTGCGGGAAAGGTATCTCGATATTGTTGTCAGCCAGCGCCTTGAACACGGCCATGTTGACCTGGTACTGGGTATCAAACAGCGAATCGGTGGGCACCCAGTAACGCATGCCGATATTGATACTGCTGTCAGCAAATTCCTCGATACCGACTTGCGGTTCTTTTTCGGTTGAAACACCGTCAATGGATTTGATGGCATTCGTAACCACAGTCACGGCCTGTTCCGGATCAGAGGCATAGGCCACGCCACCGGAACTCTCGATGATGGTATTGGCATTGGAGTTCTGGATGATTTCACCGACGATATGGCGGTTGGGAATGGTAATCGTCACGTCGTCTTCATTGGTCAGGATGGTATAAGCCAGTTTGACTTCCCTGACCACACCGGTGACCCCCAGGACGGTGATCGTGTCACCGACAACAAAGGGTCTTGCCACGATAATACTGACACCGGCCCCGTAGTTGGACAACAAACCCTGCAGAGCCAGGCCGGCACCCAGGGAGAGAGCACCGACTGCCGCAATGAATGGTGTAATACTGATGCCGATCTTGCCCAGGGCCATGATGGCGACCATGACAATGATGACAATCCTGATTCCACCAGCGGTGAATTTGCTCAGGGTGACATCGATATTGTTCCTGAGCATGAAGCCTTCCACGAAACCGGAGACTTTCTTGGCCACGAAAAGACCTGCCAGGAAAATGATGATGGCGCCAAGTATCTGGAAACTGTAAGTCACCAGGTAGTTCACGATCAGGTCATAGATTTCCTGGGCTTGTTGTAGTTCCTCTTCCATAGTTTTTAATGCTCTTGAATTGTTGTAATAATCCAGGCGGCTTTCTGCCGCCATGTCGGCAAATGGCCTGCGGCCTATGCCGACCTACGGGTTACCATTAAAGTCCGGCGTGTTGTTCCTTGTTCCTGTCTTAACCCGGCTCTTCTTCCCGACCATCAGCATAACGGGCAAAACGTCCACGGTCACCATGCACCTGGTCATTGCGCTCCCAGGGCCAGCCGCCAAACTGGGTTTGCTGGTAGTCAATAAACGCCTGCTGCAGTTCCTGGCGCGTGTTCATGACAAAGGGGCCATAGTGGGCAACCGGCTCTGCGATGGGCTTGCCTTGCAGGAGCAGGAGGCAGGCCTTCGCATCGCCCGCCTTGATCGTGACAGGCACATCGGACTGCAATTGTAATCCATGGCTTACCGATACATCCTGGTCGGCCAGCGTGATGGTGCTGCCCTGGTAGAAATACAACATGCGGCTCAAGCCGGGCACCGATGCCGGTAATTCCCATTGCGCTCCTGCTGCCAGTTCGATGAGCCAGACCGCGACATGGTTATCGGGATTGGCGGCCCAGGAGTCCGGTGGCGGTGCCGGCGCCCTGGACTGACCATAGTCTCCTGCAATGACCTCAACACGAACATCATGTCCCTGATCATCCTGTGTTTCCACCACGGGAATATCCCGGTCCCAGAACATGGTGAAATGAGGTTCCACCATCTTGCTTGCTGCCGGCAGATTCAGCCAGATCTGGAACAACAACAGGGGATTGTCATTGTCAGCATCGACCAGGGGAAACATTTCACTGTGCTGAACACCCTTGCCTGCCGTCATCCACTGTACATCGCCATTCCCATAACGACCGGCAGCCCCCAGGGAATCGGCATGATCCACCAGGCCGTTCTGCACGACAGTGATGGTTTCAAAACCCCGGTGAGGATGTCCCGGAAAACCGGGTACCCTGTCGCCATGGTACATGCGCCAGCCATCACGCTTTTCAAAGTCCTGGCCGATATGTCGACCCGACAAAGGCGCATCCGGACCCAACTCGCCGTTGCCCCGGGGAAAGTCATCCTGGTGATAGGCACAAAACAGAAAAGGGTCGGCAGTCTGCCAGTGAAAATCCAGTGGCTGTTTGGCAATTATCGGGTTCGTCATGGTTTCTTGTGCTCGATTGTTCGACTCGATTATCCGGCTTTAGCTGACCAGGGACAGGAAAGGCATCAGCGAGATATACATCAGGGCTCCTATCATCAGCAGGTAGGCAATGTAGCGTACCGGGTTTTCTTTTGCGATATCCAGGAAAGTACGGGCCTTGCCTGCCTCTTTCAGGGCATTGTATTCCGAACGGGCTTTTTGAAAGCGTTCTTCGGCATACTCATCCAGCAGCGCCCTGGCCTGTTCGAGTTGTTCGTCATTACGCAACCACAACGCGGGCATTGAAATTCCCCAGTTACCGGCACTGGTTTCATAGACATCGATGTCATGGGCAGCCATCAGCGCATGAATCTCTTCCAGTTCATCTTCCGGCACATTCCTGAGTTTGACCAACTGCACTGCCATGCCTTGTTCCTGATGATAGTGATACGCAGCTGATTTTAACCCAGACCACGCTCGAATATTACCTTCTGCCCACTTTGGGTGCTTTAATTTTTCCAACACGCACGCTATCTTTGCTGCATGAGAAGTTTTTGCAGTTTGCTGTTCGCGTTTTGCCTGACTGCCAGTTTGACCGGGCAGGCCCAGGCACAAGATCAGGAGGAAGAACCCTGGTCATTCAATTTTTTCCTGGAAAACGACCTGTTTGCCAATACCGACCTGAATTACACCAACGGTATCCGGCTCTCCACCATTTCTCCTGACCTGGAGAACTTCCAGGATCCCAATGGCCAGAAATATCCCTGGGTAGAAAAACTCAACAACCTGCTGACATTTATTCATCCGGCCCCCCGCAATCCCGCCAATAACCCGGTCAACCAGAATATGGTCATCAGCCTGGGGCAGCTCATGTTCACTCCCAGGGATAAATTCCGCCGCACACTCGATCCCGACGACCGTCCCTATGCAGGCTATCTCTACCTTGGACTGGGATACCATGCACGCACCACAGACACCCTGCATTCCACGGAATTCAATTTTGGCGTGGTGGGACCAGCCGCCCTGGCCCGGCAGGCCCAGAACCTGGTGCACGACATTGGTGGCTGGGAACGATTTGAAGGCTGGGATAACCAGTTAAAAAACGAACCTGCTTTTCAGCTGATTTTCGAGCGCAAGCATAAAAACGGCAAGATGGACCTGCCTGTGCTTAATGGCATGCAGATGGAGTTCATCACGCACTGGGGAGCCAGCCTGGGCACGGTATCTTCCTACCTGAACGCCGGGGGCGAATTAAGACTGGGCTGGGATCTGCCAGACGACTTTGGCACCTCTACCCTGCGTCCCGGTGGTGACAACAATACCCCAGGACTGGTGGCAGGTAACGATTCCCTGCGACTGCATGGATTTATCGCCACCGATGCCAGGCTTGTGGCCAACAATATTTTTCTTGACGGTAATTACTTCAGAAGCAGCCATGGTGTCGACCACGAACCTGTCGTGGCCGACATCGCCGTGGGTTTTGCCGGCAATTGGCGCAAGCTGCGCTTTTCCTATGCGCACATATTTCGCAGCAAGGAATTCAGCGGCCAGGACAAGGCCCAGTTTTATGGCTCTTTTTCCGTGTCCTACCTGCATAATCTGTAGGCTGCCTGCCCACTGTCCGGCCCCGCCGGACATTCTTGGCTGGTTTTGAACGATATGCTTTAATCAACGGTCATATTTCTCCAGACAATCCACTATTTTTTTCCTGAAGGAGCCAAGGATGCACACGCCATTCAAGTCCCGCTTTTCCGCTTACGCCCTGGTACCGGCCCTGTTGGCCATGTTTACCCTGGCCGCCTGCAGTGACAGCCCGGCACCTGAAACAACGGCAGTCGACAGCGCCATGCAGGCACCGGCAAGTGCCGGTCCCGGTTATACCCTGGTTGAACGCGTGGAAGCGGACAGCAGTGAGATTGTTATTCCCTACAGCAAGTATGAACTGGACAATGGCTTGACCGTCATCATCCACGAAGACATGTCCGATCCCCTTGTGCATGTGGATGTGACCTATCACGTCGGTTCGGCTCGCGAGGAGCCACGGCGTTCCGGCTTCGCCCACTTTTTTGAACACATGATGTTCCAGGGTTCCGAGCATGTCGCCGACGAACAGCATATCGGCATCGTCACCGAATCCGGTGGCACCATGAATGGCACTACCTCCTTTGACCGCACCAACTATTTTGAAACCGTACCCAGCAACCAGCTGGAAACCATGTTGTGGCTGGAATCAGATCGTATGGGTTACTTCCTGGATGCCGTGACCCAGGAAAAATTCGAGGTCCAGCGTGACACGGTCAAGAACGAACGTGGCCAGAGTTATGAAAACCAGCCCTATGGCCTGTGGTCTGAAAAAATCTTCACGGCCATGTTTCCGCCGGGACATCCCTACTCCTGGATGCCCATCGGTTTTATTGAGGACCTGGATGCCGCCACCCTGGATGACCTGAAGCATTTCTTCCTGCGCTGGTACGGTCCCAACAACGCTACCCTGTCCATTGGCGGCTATGTGGATGAAGAGGAAGTCATGGACCTGGTCGTGAAATACTTTGGCGAAATTCCCCGCGGCCCGGCCGTTGAAAACGACGAGAAACAGCCAGCAGTACTCGACCAGGACCGTTACATTTCCTACGTCGACCGCAATATCCGCTTTCCGGCCCTGTTCATTGCCTTTCCGACAGTCCATTCTGATCATCCCGACAGCGTGGCCCTGGAAGCCCTGAATGAAATCATCACCGTAGGCCGCAAATCCTTTTTCTACAAGGAATTCATCCTCACACAGAAGGCCATCCAGGCCAGCGGCTTCAGTTTTCCGCAGGAACTGGCCGGCCTGATTACTTTCCTGGTGCTGCCTTTTCCGGGAACACCGCTGGCAGATTTCGAGGCCGACATGCGGGAAATCCTCGCCAATTTCAGCGAGGAAGATATCACCGATGAAGTGCTGCAGATCTACAAGTCCACGCAGGAAGCCAGCCTCATCAATTCCCTGGCCAGTGTCAGCGGCAAGGTTACCCAGTTGGCCCTGAACGAAACCCTGCTGGGAGATCCCGACCAGATCCAGAAAGACCTGGATGCCATTCGCTCATTAACACGGGAAGACGTCCTGCGTGTGTACAACACCTACATCAAGGACAAACCTGCGATCTACCTGAGCGTTGTACCCGAAGGCAGCGAAGACATCGTCGCCCGGCCGGACAACTATCAAGTGCCGCCGCGCCTGCCGGAAGTGGAGAGCGCCACCGACGACCTGGAAATGCGCGATGCGCCCGAATCCTTTGACCGCTCCCTGCGCCCGGAGCCGCCACCCAATCCGCTGGTGACCATGCCGGACTACTGGCGCCAGGACATGGACAACGGCATCCAGGTCATCGGCACGGCCAACGCGGAGGTCCCGCTGGTCAGCATGCGTCTTGATTTTGATGGTGGCCACCTGCTCGAGTCCCCGGACAAGTATGGAGTAGCCAGCCTGACCGCGCAGATGATGAATGAGGGTACTGAAAACTACAGTGCCGAGGAATTCGAGAACGAACTGGACAAACTGGGCAGCCGCATCAGTGTCAGCTCCGGTAATGACAGTTTTACTATCACCCTGCAATCCCTGCTGCGTAACGTGGACCCTACACTGGCGTTACTGGAAGAACGCCTGTTTGGTCTTAACTTCATCCAGGACGATCTCGACCGCCTGCGCCAGCAGCAGATTGAAAGCCTGGAAGCCAGCAAGGAAGAACCTTCCGGTATTGCCGGCATCGTCTACCCCAAGCTGATTTACGGGGAAGACCACGCCTATTCGGTTTCCTCTGCCGGTGCCATCGAGACCCTGCGGGATATTACCCTGGAGGATATCAATGCCTTTGCGCGCAAGAACCTGGTCAGCCAGGCACTGAAAGTTTCTGTTGTCGGTGAAATCCCGCAGGAAGACGTCATTGCCAAGCTGGACTTCCTGCACCAGCTGCCCGATGAGGATGTTGACCTGCGTGAACAACCCGGTGTCACCAACATCGATGAAACTACCCTGTACCTGGTCGACAAACCCGGTGCTGCACAGTCAGAAATTCGTATCGGCTACCTCAGCGACCTGACCTATGATGCCGCTGGCGAATACTGGAAACGCTTCCTGATGAACTATGCCCTGGGCGGTGCCTTCAACAGCCGCATCAACCTGAACCTGCGTGAAGACAAGGGCTACACTTACGGCGCTCGCAGCGGCTTCAGTGCCAGCAAGTTGCCCGGACCATTCACCGCTTCGGCCAGCGTGCGCACGGATACCACTGCCGATTCCATCGTGCAGTTCATGAAAGAGATTACCGGCTACCGGGATAACGGCATCACGCCAACGGAGCTTGCCTTCACCAAGAACGCCATCGGCCAGAGTGAAGCCCGTGATTATGAAACCCCAGGACAAAAAGCACGTTTGCTCGACCAGATCATTACCTATGACCTGCCGCCGGATTTCGTGCGCCAGCAGCAAGCCGTGATCTCCGGAATGACGCAGGAACGCGTCCTCGAACTGGCGCAGAAACACCTGCCGGTGGAACAGATGAAGATCCTGGTGGTGGGCGACAAGGCCGTGATCGGTGATTCACTCGCAGAGCTGGGCTACCCCATCGTGGAACTGGACACCGAGGGCAACCCGGTGAACTGAGTTGTTACGTGACCCGAAACAAAAAAGGCCGGCAATTGCCGGCCTTTTTTATTGCACCCTGTATTATTCGTAACCGAAATTGGAAAAATCCAGCGTCTCACCGGACTCGCCGGTAATGACCAGGAAAATACCGCCCGGCTCACCATCAATACGCGGTGCATAGCCAATGGTCACTGTCTGTCCTTCCTTGACCACGGACGGCTTCAGGCCGTAATGGCGCAAGGTGGTCAGGCTGTGTCCTTCATAGGTCACCT
>CAZROW010000008.1:0-58912 GCA_964601805.1 uncultured Enterobacteriaceae bacterium | reverse complement strand
GATAAAACGATAAAACGATAAAACGATAAAGGGAATTGATTGTAGGTCGGCATAGGCCCGAAGGGCCGTTTGCCGACGAATCAGGCAGCAGGAACAAAGGAAAAAGGGAAAAAGGAAAAAGAGGTAGGTCGGATAAGGCACGTAGTGCCGCCATCCGACGGTTTCAAACCGCACTTCGATAAAATGATAAACAGATAAAAAGTAAGGGCCTGGGTATTGGGGAATACGCAGGCCCTTTTTTTAGGCGTGTGATAAAAGGTAGGCGATGGTTAACCGGTTTGCGGTTTGTTGAAAAACGGCATCAGCATGCGGTAGAGCCAGTTGTTCATCACGATAGGGGCGTCCAGGGTTGCCAGGCACAAGCAGTCTTCATCCTGGGAGGCTACCGGAGTATGGGTATCGCCGCTGCTTCTGACAAGGTAATCGCCGGCGTGATAGCGGCCTTCCTGGTCAGAAAAGCTGCCCTTGAGTACCACGGTAATTTCGTCGCCCTTGTGATGATGTTTCGGCAAGGTGCCGCCGGCCTTGATGTGCATGAGCGAGGTTTCGCGCTGTGGGTCATTCATACGAATGGGTGAATAGCGGAACGCGTTGCCAATCCTGTGCCAGTTCATTGTTTCGATATTGCCCTTGGTCAGCTTCTGAATTGCCCTGGGCAACCCGGACTGGGGGCTATGGGTGTCATCGACACGGTCCTGGCTGTCCGTACGGGTTTTGACTTCGCCGCTGTCGATTCTGTTCATGATTTTGTCAAAGCTGTCGGCTTCCGGTGCAACAGGCTGCTGGGATACAAATAATTCTGTACCCAGGGCCATGAGTTCACCGACCTTGATTCTGCACGACGGGCAGTAGTGCAGATGGGCCGAGACGCACAATGCCTGTGATTCCGGCAGACTGCCGGCGGCATAATCAGTAAGAAAACGTATATCAGGATGAAATTTGACCATTGCTTGTTACCGTCAGGTGTTCCTATTCCTCAATCTTGTTAAATATTCTTTAGCCTGTCTTGCGCGTTAGCGCTCTACCGACAAGCGTAGTTTGTTCAGTGCCAGCCGAACCCGTGACTTCACGGTGCCCAGCGGCAAATCCAGTTCCTCGGCAATTTCCGTATGCGATTTGTCTTCCAGGTAGACCTTTCTCAGGATATGTGACTGTTCTTCCGGCAGGTCCTTCATGTACTCATGAAGCATTTCACTGCTGCGTTGTTTGGCCAGCTGGTTAAAGACATCCTCGTCTTCGTTATCTACCCAGATATCCTCAACATCAAAACCGTCTTCACTGTGATCATTCATCATGCGGTTTTGTTGATGCCTGATGTTCTTGCGCAGAAGGTCGATACGGGTATTTCTGGCGATGGTGAATATCCACGTGCTGGCCTTGGCTTTAGCCGGATCATAGCTGGCTGCCTTCTGCCACACCTTGATCATGGTTTCCTGAACCAGTTCCTCGGACATGGCCTCGTTGAATTCGGCACCGGCCTGGCGCCCGGCGAATGACTTGATCAGCGGTGAAAACTTGTCAAAAAGCTGCCTGAAAGCCACGCGGTCACTGTCTTGTCCTACCTTGACCAGGTAGTCCGACCAGTCCGGGGTCGTACTGTCTGCTATTCGACCGTCCATTTTTTGCGTGTTCTTTTCAATGAGTGCTGGCAATTGAAGGTTCCGCCTGATCTGGAAGCTTTCCGGACTGAAATTCAAAGTCTGATTATGCTTCCTATTACGTGGATCGGCGAACGGCGGATCATTGCGAGCGAATTAATTTAAGCCCATGTGGTGCAGCTGATCTGTTTTTTTTCAAAGTGCGTATAAGTGATCAATTGTGTAGGTAACTGCCTAAACTGTAAAGGAATTTATGAACGCTGCCACTAACAGGACCAGCAATCGCGTGGTCAACAGCCTGATGAACTTCTATGAAAGCTTCTCTGCCGACAACCTGCACCGGCTGGAAGACTTTTATACGCAGGACATCGAGTTTGTTGATCCCATTCATAAAGTGCCAGGAATCCTGTCACTGAAACACTATTTCAGGAAGATGGCGACCAACCTGGTGCACTACAAGATCAGGTATATCGATGTGCTGGTGGGCGAAAACAGTGCCTACCTGACCTGGGAAATGGATTTTGCCAACAAACACGTGCGCGGGGGTGAAGTCATTACCATTCGCGGCATGTCCCATCTCAAATTTACTTCCAGGATTTACTACCACGAAGACAGCTACGACCTCGGTGCCCTCCTGTATGACCATCTGCCAGTACTGGGCAGTATTACGCGTTCACTGAAAGGGCGGATGGCAGACAATGGCAGTTGAAGCATGCAGTAAACGTCATTACTGGATTACCGGGGCCGGTTCAGGCATAGGCAAAGCGCTGGTAGAACAACTGGCTGGAGCCGGGCACCGGGTTTATGTCAGTGGTCGGCACATTGACAAGCTTGAGTCCCTGGCCCGCAACATCGGCGGCGACATTATTCCCTTGCCCTGTGATGTGGCCAGGGATGATGAAATGAAAACCCTGCTGCAGGAATACCAGGTGCAGCAACTGGATACGGTGATCATGTGCGCCGGTATCTGTGAATATATAGATATGCCCGACCTGGATGTCGCCAAAATCCGGCGGGTGAGCGAGACCAACTATATTGGTGTGGTTAACACCTGTATTGCCGCTCTGCCCCTGTTGCGCCAGGCCGCCAGTGACGGTCGCAAGCCCCATCTCATTGGTATCAGCAGCATGAGCACTTACGTGGGTTTTCCGCGAGCCGAGGCCTACGGGGCCTCCAAGGCTGCCATGGCCAATTTCCTGCACTCCCTGCGTACAGACCTGGGTAAAGCCATCAGCGTCACGGTGGTATATCCCGGATTTGTGGAAACGCCGCTGACTGACAATAACGACTTTCCCATGCCGTTCATGGTCAGTGCAGAGCAGGCTGCCCGCATTATCCTGAAAAAGGCAGAGCGGTATCCGCTTACCATTTCATTTCCTTTGCGCATGCACGTCTTGCTCAGTGCCATGCAGTTTTTTTCCCGGCTCTGGTACACGGTACTTTCCCCACGCCTGAGTCGCAGCAGCAGGGCACAATCATGAAAATAGCAATCATTGGTGGTGGCATCTCCGGCATGTCAGCTGCCCATTACCTGGCACCTGACCATGAGGTGACCTTGTTTGAATCCTCCCCGGTTATCGGCGGGCATACCGCGACCATTGATGTCCAGCACAAGGGCAGGGATTACGCCATCGACACCGGTTTCATCGTGTTCAATGACTGGACTTACCCCGAGTTCATTCGCCTGATGGATTCCCTTGGTGTTGAGAGTCAGCCAACCCGCATGAGTTTCAGCGTCAGTGACAGGTCAACGGGTATCGAATATGCCGGCAGCAGCCTGGACAGCCTTTTTGCCCAGCGCCGCAACCTGGTATCTCCGCGCTTTTTATCACTGGTCAATGGCATTCTGCGTTTCAACAAGCAGGCACGTATCGATCTTGAAGAAAATCCCGAGTGTGCTGCCATGACCCTGGGTGAATACCTTGAATATGCCGGTTATTCGGCAGTTTTCCGGGATCTCTACCTGGTGCCCATGGGCGCAGCCATCTGGTCTTCAAGCACCGAGATGATGCTGCAGTTTCCGCTGCGCTTCTTTGTCCGCTTTTTCCATAACCATGGTCTGCTGAATATTCGTAACCGGCCGCAGTGGCGTGTCATCAAGGGTGGGTCTCGCAGTTATATTGCGCCCCTGACCGCCAGCTACCGGGACAATATTGAACTGGGTAATCCGGTCACCCGTGTCACGCGCCTGGACAATTCACAAGGGGGCTACGGCGTGGAAGTGGCAACCCGCGACTTCACTGCGCACTATGACCAGGTGATCTTTGCCTGTCACAGTGACCAGGCCCTGCGGCTGCTGGGTGATGCCTCCGGCATGGAAAAGGCAATTCTTTCAGCCATTCCCTACACACGAAACGATGTCGTCCTGCATACCGACGCCAGCCTGCTGCCACGTAACCGCAAATGCTGGTCAAGCTGGAATGTGGCCATGGACGGTAGTGAGATGGCCAGGCCGTCACTGACCTACAACATGAACATCCTGCAGGGCATCGAAAGCGAGGATACCTTCTGCGTTACCCTGAACCAGCGCGATGCCATTGATCCTGGCAGTATTATCGGCGAGTACGAATACGACCACCCTGTGTTCACCGAGGAAGGGATCAGGGCCCAGCAGCGCTGGTCGGAAATCAACGGGGTGAACAATACCTGGTTTTGCGGTGCCTACTGGCGCAACGGATTTCACGAAGACGGTGTCTGGAGTGCATTGCGAGTAGCTAATGCCCTGGCCAACATGCCGGCCAATACCGGTTTTGCCGCACCACTGGCAGAGGCCGTCTGACGCGATGGCCGGTCATCCTGACAAGGGATTCTCCAGCGCCATCTATGAGGGTGTTGTCGGACATTGTCGTTTCAATCCCGCGCGACACCGGTTTCGCTACAGCGTCTTCATGCTGTACCTGGATCTGTCGGAACTGGATAAGGTATTTTCCCGTAATCTGTTCTGGTCCGTGGACCGCATGAACCTGGCCAGCTTCAGGCGGGAGGACTACCTGGGCGACCCTGATCTGCCCCTGGAAGAGGCGGTAAAACTGCGTGTACTGGAAAAAACCGGGGTCTATCCCGGCGGGCCGGTGCGTATGCTGACCAACCTGCGCTATTTCGGTTTCATCATCAATCCCATCACCTGTTATTACTGTTACGACCACGATGAAATGCTGCGCTACATTGTCGCCGAAGTCACCAATACCCCCTGGGGTGAACGCCATAGCTACGTGATACCGGCAGCTCCTGATAATGCCCGTACCATGACCCGTTTTGGTAAAGACATGCATGTTTCGCCATTCATGCCGATGGACATGGAATATCACTGGCAAAGCACGGTACCTGGCCAGGGCATCAGTCTCTACATGGAAAACCATTTGGAAGGTCGCCGCGTATTTAATGCCACGATGAAGCTCAGGCGCCGGGAAATCTCACCGGCAAGCCTGAACCTGATCCTGCTGCAGTATCCCTTCATGACCCTGAAGGTAGCCTGGGGGATTTACTGGCAGGCGTTGAAATTATGGTGGAAGAAAGTGCCTTTCCAAAGGCATCCTGAAGCAAAACAGCCAGGCTCTTGCAAAAGCACGCCCGGCGATAGTGTCACCACGATCCAGAATCAGGCAACAAGCAAATAGCAAGTAACAAGCGAGTAAGAGGAGTAGTCAGTGAGAATTACCACAGTCAGCGAGGGCAGGACGAGCCTGCCACTTACCACCATGAACGAGTTGTCACGACGTGCCGTTCATGCCCTGTTGTCAAAACTCAGTGTCGGCTCCCTGGTACTTGAAGAGGATGGCCAGGTCAGTCATTTCGGTAACCGCCAGGATGAACGCGTCAAGGCCACTATCCAGGTCGGGGATCCCCGTGCCTTCATGACGGTACTCAAGGATGGCTCAACCGGCGCAGGTGAGGCCTACATGCATGGTTACTGGGACACACCGGACCTGCTGGAAGTGGTTCGCCTGTTTGTGCTTAACATGCATGCGCTCAATGCCATGGGCAAGAAGCAGCCCCTGTGGCGCAAGGCGGCCGGCAAACTGTTTCACATGTTTCGCGCCAATTCCGTTGATGGCTCCAGGCGTAATATTTCAGCGCATTATGACCTGAGCAATGATTTCTTCTCCCTGTTCCTGGATTCCACGATGGCGTATTCCTCGGCTATCTTCAAGTCCGATACCGACTCCCTGCACAAGGCTTCGGTCAACAAGTTCGATCATATCTGTCAGCGTCTTGACCTGGGTCCAAAGGATCACCTGCTGGAGATCGGCACCGGATGGGGTGGCCTGGCCGTTCATGCGGCCAAGTATTATGGTTGCAAGGTCACTACCACCACGATATCCCATGAGCAGTTTGAGCATGCCTGTCGCTGGGTGGAGCTGGAAGGACTTGAAGACCGGGTTACCCTGCTGGAGAAGGATTACCGGGAACTGGAAGGGCAGTATGACAAGCTCGTGTCCGTGGAAATGATCGAAGCCGTGGGTGCCCAGTACTATGACGAGTACTTCCGCACATGTAACCGCCTCCTGAAACCCGATGGTCTGATGCTGATCCAGGCGATCACCATTTCCGACCAGCGTTTTGAACAGTCTGTTGGCAGTATTGACTTCATCAAGCGCTACATTTTTCCGGGCGGGCAATTGCCATCCAATGCGGTAATCGCCGACAAGGTAGCCACGCAAACGGATATGCAGATCGTCGGACTGGAAGATATCACCCTGGACTATGCCAAAACCCTGCGCTGCTGGCGCGACCGTTTCTGGCAGCGTATTGATGAAGTGCGCAAACTTGGTTGTGATGATGTTTTTATCCGCATGTGGCATTACTACCTCTGTTTTTGTGAAGGCGGGTTTCGGGAGCGGGTCATTCACACGGCCCAGGTGCTGATGGCCAAGCCGGAATTCAGGAAATTGCGCCAGTTGAAGTAAAAGTGGACGTGCTACCATGGACATCCTGTCACAACGTGTGATGTCCATGGAGAGTCCCGCTTGCAGTCCCATCCCTTTGAACGATTGACCCCCGATGTGGTCATCGATGCCGTTGAAAGTACCGGCATCATTTCCGATGCCCGGATCCTGGCGTTAAATAGCTATGAAAACCGCGTCTACCAGGTGGGCGTGGAAGATGATGTCCCGGTGATTGCCAAGTTTTACCGGCCGGAGCGCTGGACCCTGGACCAGATCCTGGAGGAACATGAGTTTTCTCGGGAACTGGCCGACCTGGAAATCCCCGTGGTCCCCCCGATCACCATTGGGCAAGGCACCGTCGGTGAATTCGATGGATTCCTTTTTGCCATATTCCCGCGCCGTGGCGGTCGCAGCCCGGACCTGAGCCTGGACAACCTGCTGATCATGGGCAGGTTCATCGGCCGCCTGCACAGTGTTGGCGCCATCCGGCCGTTTCGTCATCGCCAGCAGATGAGCGTCAGGTATTTTGCCGAGGACAGTACGGCCTACCTGCTGGAAAATGATTTCATTCCTGCAAACCTCAGGCCGGCATACAGCTCACTGGCCGAAGACCTGATCAACCGCATCAATGCCATTTTTTCAACGACCTCATCGGTTGCCCGGATTCGAATTCATGGTGATTGCCACATGGGTAATGTGCTCTGGCGTGATGATACGCCGCACTTTGTAGATTTTGATGACACCATGACAGGACCAGCCATCCAGGATTTGTGGATGCTGCTGTCAGGCGACAGGCAAACCCAGCTGGCGCAACTGAGTGAGCTGATCGACGGCTACAATGAATTTCATGACTTCAATCCCGCTGAACTGTTGCTGATTGAATCGCTACGTACCATGCGCCTGATGTATTACAGCGCCTGGCTGGCCCGACGCTGGGATGACCCGGCCTTTCCGCAGGCTTTTCCCTGGTTCAATACGGAAAACTACTGGGCAGGCCATATTCTTGAACTCAGGGAACAATTATCCGCCCTGGATGAAGCCCCGCTGGTCCTGTTCTAAGTGACGAGTGCTTATCGAGACGAAGTGAACTCCGGGTGAGCAGATTCGTGTTTTTCACCCCGTTTGTGAATATGCTATGTTCACGCATCGATCATTCCTTGTATTTTTCCAACTATGCACATGAACTTTTCAAGTAAATCCTGCCTGCTGCGACAGGGACGCCGCATTGCTGTAATTCTCCTGCCACTGTTGCTTTTTGCCTGTGCCGGTCCCGCCGTGGTGCCCGAACAGGCGCTTGTCCGGATCAACGATATAGGCAAGAGTCCCAACGATACCCGGCAGTACCGGGCGTTGATTCTCGAAAACCAGCTCAAGGTGCTGCTGATTTCCGATCCGGAAACGGACAAGGCCGCAGCCTCGATGGATGTGAATGCCGGCTCCAACAGCGACCCGGAAGACTTCCAGGGCCTGGCACACTTTCTGGAACACATGCTGTTCCTGGGCACGGAAAAATACCCTCAATCCGGAGAGTACCAGGAGTTCATCAGCTCCCATGGCGGTAGTCACAATGCCTATACGTCCTATGAAAACACCAATTACTACTTTGATATCGAACAGGATTCCCTGGCACCTGCCCTGGACCGTTTTGCCCAGTTTTTCATCTCTCCACTGTTCAACAGTGACCTGGTGGATCGCGAACGCAATGCCGTGAACTCGGAGTACCAGTCCAACCTGCAAAATGACGGCCGACGTTCCTACTCCATCCTCAAACAGGTCATCAACCAGGAACATCCACTGTCACAGTTTTCAGTGGGCAACCTGGAAACCCTCCAGGGTAAAAACGGCCTGAGCCTGCGCCAGGCCCTGCTGGATCATTACGCCAATTACTATTCTGCCAACCTCATGAGCCTGGCCATCTATGGCCGCCAATCCCTGGACGAACTGGAAGCCATGGCACGGCAGTACTTTACTGACGTGGAAAACCGGAACCTGGACGCACCACGCACTGATGAGCCCCTGTTTGAAGAGGGCCAGTTGCCTGCCTTGCTGGAAATTGAGCCGATACGCGATGCACGTTCACTGTCCTATACCTTTCCGATTCCCGTGGTGCAGGCCTATTACCGGGAAAAACCATTGAATTATCTGGGCAATATCCTGGGCCATGAAGGGGAGGGCAGCCTGTTGTCCCTGCTGAGAAACCGGGGCTGGGTAAACGGCCTTGCTGCCGGCGGCGGCATGTCCTATCCGGACAATGCGACGTTCAGCATCAATCTGTCGCTCACCGAGGAAGGGGTAAACCGGGTTGATGACATTACGGCCCTGGTGTTCGAGTTTATCGAGCTGGCCACTGAGGAGGGTATTCAACAGTGGCTCTTTGATGAGCAACGCGCCATGGCGGATATCGCCTTCATGTTCCAGGAGCCCGGCGGTCCCGTGGGCACGGCCAGTGGCATGTCGCGGCGCTTGCAGGAATACCCGCCGCAGGAAATCATCACAGCGGCCTATGCCTTTGAAAATTACGATCCTGACCTGTACCGGGAAATCCTGTCATGGCTCAGGCCGGACAACGTGCTGCTGACCTTTACCTCCCAGGCGGTGAACGGGGACCAGGTTGATCCCTGGTTTGGTGGTGAATATCGCTTCTCGAAGATCCCTGATGCCCGGGTTGCCCGCTGGCAATCGACGTCAGTTAACCCGGCGCTCGCCATCACAGAACCCAACCCGTTTTTACCCGATGACCTGAGTATCCAGGATGTGCCCGGTGTGAGTAGCACCGTGGGTCCCGGTGACAAACCGGAACTGCTGGTCGATGCCAACGGAATACGATACTGGTTCATGCATGACAACCGTTTCCAGGTGCCGCGAGCCAATTTCTATGTCTACGCGATGACGCCATTGTTCAGCGAATCCCTGGAGCACAACCTGTTGTCCAGTATTGCGATCAGCCTGGTCAATGACAAGCTGAACGAATACAGCTATCCCGCCAACCTGGCCGGTGTGTTCTACGGGGTCAGCAGCCGTGCCCGCGGCTTTTCCATTCGGCTGGGCGGGTACGACGACAAGCAGGCCATCCTGCTGGAGGAATTGTTGAAGACGTTCCGGGAAGCAGATTTTGCGCAGGAGCGTTTCGAGATCATCAAGGCAGAAATGATTCGCAGCCTGGAAAATGCTGACAAGCAGATGCCGTACATCAGGCTGTACCAGGAATTGCAGTCTCTGCTGGTCAATCCCTACTACTCGGAGCAGCAGCGCATTGATGCACTGGCCGGGATTACCCTGGACGATGTCATGGCCTTTATTCCGCGCATGCTCAAGGACCTGAATTTACAGGTCTTGTATCACGGCAATGTCACCGAGGCTGATGGCCTGGCCATGCTCGACATCCTGACCCGTTACCTGGAGGTTACCCCGGAGGAGGTTGATCCACCTTTTGGCACCGTGGTGAAACTGGCGCCTGGGGAGCACGTGGTCCAGGAAATCGACGTGGAGCACGAAGATTCCGCCATCGTCATTTACATGCAGGGGCCCGATGACAGCCTGGAAACCCGGGCCACCCTGTCATTGCTGGGCAGTATCTTGCGCACGCCGTTTTTTGATGTCCTGCGCACCCAGGAGCAGCTGGGTTACGTGGTCAATGCCGGCACCATGCCTATTCTCAAGACCAGCGGCCTGGTTCTGACCATCGAGTCGCCGGTAGCCGACCCGCTGCTGCTTGAGTCCCGCATCAATGTCTTCCTGCGCGATTATGCCGAGGAACTGGCCGCCATGCCCGAGAGCATGTTTGCCGATATCCAGGCCGGACTGCTGAATAACCTGCGACAGGAACCGCAAACCCTGCAATCACTCAGTGGCAGGTACTGGGGAGACATACTGCTTGAGGAATATGACAGGGACACCACGCTGGCCATGGCCGATGCCATCGAAGCCTTATCCCTGGATGATGTCGTGGCCTATTACGAGCGACATGTCATGCCGCCGGGCAGTGGCCGCCTGGTGGCCCGCACCTTTGGCACCCCGCATGCCTCGGTAAAAATGACGGTGGCAGCGCAGCCGGATGACGGTGTCATTACCGTGGAAGACTCGGTAGAAAGCTACAATACCTTCAAGGAAAACGCGGCGCTGTTTATCTACAAGGCCTCCGGCAGGTAATCAACAATCACCCGGAACAGTAACAACAAGGTCTTGGATAACCAGAGTTCGACAGGTACGACACACGCGCTGGCAGGTTTTGCGCTGTCATTACTCACCGCGCTGATGTGGGGGGTGTTGCCGGTATCCTTTGTCCTGCTGCTGGGCAGTATGGATACCGTGACCATCACCTGGTATCGCTTTACCACGGCAGCGGTGGTGGTGTTCATTGTGCTCTGGCGCCGGGGCAAACTTCCACGGGTTACCAGCTTTGGTAAAAAGGCCAATCTCATCCTGGTACTGGCGGCGACGGCCCTGTCGGGCAATTTCCTGCTGTACCTGAGCAGCCTGTCCTACCTGAATCCGGAAAGTGCCCAGGTACTGATACAACTGGCCCCTTTTATTCTCATGTTTGGCAGTATTTTCTTTTACGGGGAAAAATTCGGGCGTCTGGAATGGGCGGGCGTGGTGTTGCTGGTCACCGGGTTCGGGTTGTTTTTCAATGACCGGCTGGCCCAGATTTTTTCATCGCTGAATGACTATTCACTGGGGATCCTGTTGATGGTCATGGCATCAGTGTCATGGGGAACCTATGGCCTGTTGCAGAAAACCTTGCTCAAAAGCATGGATTCCATGCAACTGACCAGCCTGATGTACCTGGGCGGGGTCGTGCTTTTACTGCCCTTTACCAGTCCAGGAACACTTTTTTCCCTGGATGCCATCCAGTTCGGTGCCCTGGTGTTCTGCAGCGTCAACCTGGTGCTGGCCTATGGCGCCTTTACCGAAGCCCTGCATTTATGGGATGCGGCCAAGGTCAGCGCAGTTATCACCCTGGCACCACTGTTTACCATCGCGACCATGGCGTTTTGTGTCAGGTTCTGGCCGGCCATCTTCGCCGACAGCCAGCTTAATGGCCTGGCCTACCTGGGGGCAGTGATTGTTGTGATCGGGTCGATGCTGGCGGCGCTGGGTCATTCCTTCCAGGGACGAAGGCGAAAGGCAGACATGTACCATCCTGAATAAGACTGGCAGGCACGGATGGCAGGTGATGTTCTCGCAGCCAGTGGATGAATTTCAGTGTCATGAAGGCATCAAACCAGTTATTCATGTGGCGCTGGAATACAGCCGGTGAGCGGCTGTTCTCACGGGCATGGTGCAGTGCCTTGTCGGTGTTCAGGGCTGCCAGGCACTGGTGAAGTACCTTCGGATCGATTTCGGCGTTGGCAAATTCCGTTTCCTGCTGGCAGAAATGCGCGATCGTAGTGCCCAGTGAGTCCGTCGTGTTCTGCGACAGGGTGGCCATCAGGGCCAGCCAGCATTTCAGATAAACAAAGCATTGCGGGTTGTAACAGGTAAAGTCCTGCGGCGGATCGCCAAGGGCGAGGATTTTCTGCAGGGCCGGGCCGGTGCCAAAAGGTACGCGGGTGGAAACCCGGCATTCCAGCATGATGGGCAGGGAGGCCAGTTGCCTGACCTGTCCGGTCTTGGCCAGTTTGTTCAGCAGGTAAAAATCCTCACCAGCTTCACGGTCAGGAAAGCCGCGCACCCGGGCGTAATGCACACTGCTGACTGCCAGCGTGCTGCCGATGGTATGAAAGGCCCAGGGTGAACCTGCCCAGTCCAGTCCGGCGACATAGTAGTCCAGTGACAGATCGTACAGAGCCTGGGCCTGTGTGATGGCCGGGTCCGAATGCGCGTCATGTTGAAAGCGGTAGAGCGCCGCACTGTTGGTATCGGGATCCAGCTGTCGTGTCACCTCGAAGTAATCTTCAGGTAACCGGGCATCGGCATCGGTAACATGCATCCAGTGACTGCGGATGCACTTGTCCTGGATCAGGCGGCAGGCAATGTCACAGGCTATCTTGCGGGCTTTACCCACCCCCTGGCCGGCATCGAGACGCCAGGGGTCATGGCAGCGGTCCACCAGCAATACATCATGTTTTGCCAGTTCAAGCAGGCGCATATTGTCGGCCAGGGCATGACTGGACCGGGCCCTGTTATCGAGCCAGGCAACAATGTCCCGCGTTTTTTGCAGTTCACTCCCGGTACATGCCTGGTTGGCATTAACGACAAGGATTACCAGGGCAGCGCTGTTCGCCAGGTTGGTAAACACCGTGTCCAGAAAGTCGGGTTCTTCAGCAAAGGCCGGCAGGCAAAGCACATGGTCATAACCGCTTCGATGAGACCGGGGGAGCGGGCTTGCAGACCGGGATTCGGGTTCGGCGTAATGCGCCAGGTATTTCTCCATCACCATGCCCCATCTTACCAGTGTTTGCCCCGGGATCCCTCGAATATGCTAATCCGGCGCATCGCTTGATACGTATTAAAGACCATGAATACAAGCGAAAGCGGCAACCTGTTGGTGAGATACGGTTTGACCCGGCAGAACTGTCTACTGCTTGACATTGTCCTGTTCAAAATCAGCTGGGCCTTGCTGGTCGTCCTGCAAGGTGCCGGTCTGGTCTATGCCGCGGTGGTTATCCTGTTGCGCCTTTTCCTGCTGACCAATTACAAACGCACGTTGCCGGCGGTAGCCCTGGTCTGTGTCATGGGCCTGGTCCTGGATACCCTGCTGACCAGCCTGGACATTTTTCTTTTCAGCACGCCCTGGTTGCCGTCATGGCTGGTGATGTTGTGGTTATCCTTTGCCCTGGTTCTGGCCAATGGCTTCGCCTTTCTGGGTAACTGGCCAGTTCACTTCCAGGCACTGGCGGGTATGGGGTTTGGCAGTGCCGGCTATACGGCAGGTTTCCTGATGGGGGCGGTCGCATTTTACTGGTCCTACCCGGTGACGATGATGCTGGTTGCCCTGTTATGGGCGCTTTTCCTGCCGCTTGCCACCGCCGGCGTGCGGCATATTACCGGGCCGGATCAAGCATCATGAAAGCACTGGCCGGACTGCTTCTCGGTGTCGTATTGACCCTGCCCACCGGCATGGCTGCGCAAGCGCTACCCTGGGAAAGTTATCGCCTGGTTGGTGCTGCCGAGCTGAACTTCCTGTTCTGGCCAATATACGAAGCATCCCTGTACAGCCCGACACAGCGGTTTGATTTTCCACCAGAAACACCCTTTGCACTCAGCCTTACCTACAAGCGTGCTTTTACCGGCAAGCAACTGGTTGAGGAAACACAGCGGCAATGGCAAGACATAGGTGTACAGGCCGATCCTGACTGGATCAGACGTTTGATGGACCTGCTGCCGGACGTCAACAGGGATGACACGATCACCCTGTTTGTTGCAGATGAGGCCAGTCATTTTTTTCACAACAACATGAAGCTTGGTGCTATTGCAGATGAAGGCTTCAGCAGGAATTTTGCTGCCATCTGGCTTTCCGAGCGGACATCGCGGCCACAATTCAGAGACCAATTACTGGGGATAGACTAATGAGATTATTGATTGTCATGACTTTTCTGGTGCTTGCCGGCTGCAGCCGTGTGAGTATCGATGAATATGCACAAACGACACCGCCGCTTGACCTGAAAACCTTCTTCAATGGTGACCTGGTTGCCTACGGCATACTGCAGGACAGGTCGGGGCGCGTGACCCGTAAATTCAGCGCCACCATTGCCGCATCCTGGGAAGGTGAAGAAGGCACCCTGGATGAGCATTTTATTTTTGATGACGGCGAGGAACAGACACGGGTCTGGACGCTGGTGCACCAGGGCAACAACCGTTATACCGGCACCGCTGGTGATGTGGTTGGTACCGCCAGCGGTCAGGTAGCCGGATCTGCTTTCAACTGGCAATACACGCTGGATGTCCCCTGGAACGATGGCACCATCGAACTCAATCTGGACGACTGGTTATACCTGGTCGAAGAGGATCACCTGATTAACAGGACAGACCTGAAAAAGTTCGGTTTCAAGGTGGCCGAACTGACCCTGGTCATAGAAAAGACAGGCTCCTAAAGCCCTGCTTTTTCAGCTGATTGCCCTGGTTCAGGGGAATCTGCATTGAGCAACTTGTCGGCCTGGCGCAAGGCCTCGAGACGGGTAGGGACCACACATCCCGGTTTCACCTGGTCAAGTATGCCGAAGCGCGACAGGACATCTTTCACATTTTCCCGCATGCCACACAGGATGACGGTGTCTCCCTGTTTCTGGATATCCACCATGACTTCTTCCAGGGTAATCGAGGCGCTGCTGTCGATGAATGTGACATCCGTCAGGTTGAAAACCAGGATATCGCGGCCGCTGGAGGAGCGCAGTACCCGGGCCATATCCTTGGCCGAGCCAAAACTCATCGGCCCTTCAACATGAAAGAGTACGATACGGCCCTCGGCTCTTTCCAGAATGGCAGTTTCCTCTGTATCAAGATTTTTCAGCTCATCGGGCTGTCTGACCAGTTGCATGTTCTGTTGCTGTACCACGGCCATGCGTTTCACGTACAGCAGGGAAGCCATCACCATGCCCACGGCGACAGCAGTCACCAGGTCGATGATGACGGTCAGCACCAGGGTGACCAGCATGATGATGACACCCGCCTTGGGTGCCCGGGTGACACGCTTGAGATATCGCCAGTCAATGATGTCGATGCCAACCTTGATGAGGATACCCGCCAGCACAGCATGGGGAATATGGACGACCGCCTGGCTGAACCCCAGTACCACGAGCAGCAGAACCAGGGCATGAATCATGCCTGAGCGGTTTGTTGTGCCGCCAGAGCGAATATTGATCACGGTGCGCATGGTGGCACCGGCGCCAGGTATGGCACCAAACAGCCCGGCAACCATGTTGCCGATTCCCTGGCCACACAATTCCCGGTTGGAATCATGGCTGGTGCGCGTGAGACTGTCGGCGACCAGTGATGTCAGCAATGAATCTATGGAGCCAAGAAAGGCCAGCACCAGGGCATAGCGGATGATCACGGCGAAATCGGCGAGATTGAATGCCGGCATTTGCAGGGTAGGCAGGCCGCTGGGTATTTCACCGATTATGGGTGCAGTGGGAAACAGGAACATTACCGCCAGGGTGCCAATTACCAGGGCAAGCAGGGGGGGTGGGACAACCGACCTGATCCGTGCCGGTGTGAGATAAATAATGGCCAGGGCTGCTACACCGGTCAGCAGGGCCTGGACATTGATGTGCTGGACCAGAGACGGCAGGGCGACCAGGGTTTCCAGTATGCCGCCATCCGGTGTGACCTGGCCCAACAGGGGCGGTAGTTGCAGAATGATAATAATGCAACCGATACCACTCATGAACCCGGAAATGACAGGGTAGGGGACCAGGTTGATATAGGTGCCCAACCTGCACAGGCCGAAGACAAGCTGGAACAGGCCACCGAGCATGACGATGGTGAATGCAATGGCCGGCTGGTCGGCAAACAGCATGAAGATGATCGCCATGACCACCGACATGGGCCCGGTGGGACCGGATATCTGTGAGGGGGTGCCGCCCAGCATTGCCGCCAGGAAGCCAAGAATCACGGCGCCGTAAAGCCCGGCCAGAGCGCCGGCACCGGAAGCTACACCGAAGGCCAGGGCAAGCGGCAGGGCGACCACGGCGGCTGTGAGGCCACCAAAGACATCGCCACGAAGTGGGCTGGCCGCTTTCAAGGTGGTGAGAACTCCTTCAGCAATGGTTCAAGTGCAACGGTGTCACTTGAATCCATTTATAAAACTGCCACTTTCCGTCGCCTATTCGTCGGCAGGAATGACAGCAAAGCCATTGCGCGGATTGACAGTTTTGCCATCGACAATGGCATCGATCCAGGCACCGGCGCTGCGGCCGTCCTTCATGGGATTACCGCGAATGGTTATCGGGGTGCCGGGCGGAAAATCATTCTTGCGGATGCCGGCACGCATCAGTGTGCTGGGGCCTTCTGCTTCAAAACCCCAGGTTGTCACTGAACCATCCGGGTTGGTGACATCCACAAGCAGCCAGGAATGGGGATTGGTGTACTGGAACTCCTTTACCACGCCGGTGACTTCCACGGTGCTCTGGTAATCAAACATGGCACCGGAGTGATGGGCCTGGGCCGGATAAAGGGTAAAGGCTAAAAGATAAAAGGAAATTTTCAGTAAGTGTTTCATTCGTGTCACCTTGTGAAATTTGACAGCGCTTAACGTATTTCGTTGTCTGTGCTGACAGCGGCGTCATCATCGATGAAATCAAAATCAAGGAACTGGCTGGTGCCGTCTGATTTTTCGAGAATGTCGTTGTTCTGGTTTTCGCGGCAGTCCCAGTAACGGATGCGCAGGTAGTTATCGTCATTGGCCAGTTCGGTCCAGCTCTGGCGGGTATACCAGGGCTCGGCAAGATTCACCGGGTCAAACACCCAGTAATCGGCTTCCAGGGTGATGCCGTCAACCTTCTTCCAGCGCTCAACGATTTCCACCTGGTCGGAATAGTCCGGCTGTGTGCCGCGCTGGTATTGGCCGCTCAACAGGTAGGTGGTGTGAGTGATCAGCATACCGTCGTGCCAGAACCCGATGGTATCGCCGTTGGCCGAGGCATAGGCATCTTCTGGCAGGGTATGCTCGCTGCCGTCGGTATAAACGCGACGAATGTCATTGACCATTTCATTGATCAACCAGGTCTGGTCAGGCGTTACGATGAACTCATGCAGGAAGGGTTCGGTAGCCCAGCGCGGGAATCCCGGTGGCCGGCAATCGGATATGGGGTCGTATTCGCCGCCGGTTTCGTTAATACGGTCTATCTTTACCTGGCGGGCGGCGGCACCGGTTGCGGTCAACTGGGCAGTGGTTTCACTGGCGCGGATGTCAGGGTCAAAGGACAGGCCCCCGCCAGTGCGGGTGTAGATGCCGGACCAGTCATAGGCTGGCTCGCCCATGTCCTGCCAGTCAAGCTGTTCACCGCCGTTGGCACTGGATTCGAGAAAGTCATATAACTCAATGGCTGTGTCAAACTGTTCACCAAAGGTCTGCAAGCGTTGCTTTTTCTCAGGCCAGTTATCATCCTTGTCCAACCAGCCCACGGCATCCATTTCAGCTGCCTGACCACAGGTCACAATTCCCAACGACAACAGGACGAACAGGCATTGCTGTTTCAGCTGCATCTACTGATCCCCTTTGTTTATTTGCTTCAAGTCCTTATTTAAAAGGAGCATAACGACTTCCCGATGAGATTGTCCAGTATTGACCCGGGGGTGCAAAGACTGAATCCGCAACACCGGTACGCCAGGTCCGTTCATCATGACAAGCAGAATAGCTGGTCATTGAATCTTCAATCCGGCATGGCCCATCAAGTGAATTTTTTTCACCGTTGTGCTTGCCGTGCCACAAGTTCATAGCCTTTCGCCGGGAAATGGCAGCCATAAAAAAGGCAGCCTGGTGGCTGCCTTTGTTTAGTGCATTGACCTGGTGATTACAGGTTCAGGACATCATCGTGGGTACTGGCGGCAATGGCCATGACCTGGTCGATCAGGTCCTTGGGGACTTCCAGGTCTTCCAGTGTAGATTGCAGGTGTCCTGCCACGGCATTGAAATGTTCCTCGGTGAGGTTCATGTGCTTGTGTGCTTCACGCATGTCCTTGCCGGTATAGTTGTTGGGACCGCCAAACGCCATGGTGAGGAAGGCCTTTTGCTTGCCGATTTGCCTGTCCATGTCTACGTCATCGAAAAAATCCATGATGATGGGATCAGTCAGCACCTTGTGGTAAAAGATATCGACGGCTGCGTTGACAGCGTCAGCGCCGCCAATTTGTTCATATAAACTGCTCATGGTGTGTCTCCTTTCCTGGCGAGTTAGGGGGTACTACTTAACAATGTAAAAAATATACATCATTAAACATATCCATTACAACACTTATTGTATTTTTTTCAGGACTGGCAGAAGGCGACCAGGTCGGGATTGCGGATCAGGTCATTGAGTTGGTACCTGTCCAGAACACTCATGAAGTTTTCCCTGGCTTCATACAGGGCTTTTTTCAGCAGGCACATGCCGTCAATGGCACAGGTATTGGTCGCTCTGTTAAAACACTCCACGATATTGGTGTTTTCCATCTGTTCCACTACTTTCCTGATATTGATCAGGTCAGGCGGCATGGCCAGCGTGATACCACCGTACCTGCCCTGGCTCGTGCTCAGGTAGCCATGTTGGGACAGGGCATGCACGACCTTGCGTAAATGCTCCTTGGAAATGGCATAGGCTGTGGAAATTTCCGAGATGGTGACATTTCTTCCGGCAGCGCCGACAAAAATCAGCACCCGTAAGGCATAGTCTGTGTGGCTGGTTAATCGCATGGTCTGTCCAAAACGGGGAAACGAAAATAATAAACCGGGAAGCATCTCCTGTTGGCCATGACCATGGTCAATTGCCTGCCGCATGGTGGCAACAAGAGGGTATTCCAGGAAAACAATACCATATGATGGAAATTGAATACATCATTTGTCGAGCATGCCCTGTTGCTGTTGCCAGAATCTCAGGAAAAAAAGGTTATCGGGGTCACATAATGGCAATTTGAAACTGTTTTCTATGGGTGAAAGAGTTATAAAAGAGCATGTAAAGCCGGAAAATATCCAGCCAATCAGATACTTAGGAGATGTCACCAAACTGTAGAACGCAGGTTGCCATGCCTGGCCAGATCAAAGGCATGGTAGCCGGGAAAGGGCAGGATCCCGGGACATTACCGTCCTCGCACCAAAACTTGAAATCAGTAATAACACATTGAATATTCTTAAAGTTTTCTGTGCAAAGGCAGGTCAAAATGATGACTGTTATTGCCTTTTCATGCCTATAATAACGGTTCGGTCCAATAACAACTCAAATGAACATGGCTCAACCCCAAGCAAACCAGCCTGATGCCGGAGACACTGCCGACGCCAACGTCTCGGTTTTGCTGCTGGATTCCCCTGAAAATGAAGGCGTGGATTTTCTGCAGTCCCTTCAGCGTATGGGCATGAAATTCACCTCCGAACGGGTCAATGACAAGGATTCCCTGTTTGCCGCCCTGAAAAAGACCCACTGGGATATTTTGCTGGTCAATGACCAGGTTAAGGATCCGGGGGTGGAGGAAACCCTCAAGTATCTTGAACAAATCAAGCAGGAAACCGGTTACCTGCTGCTCAGCAGCGTGGAAATCACCATCGATTTCCTGACTGGCGCCTACAAGCAGGGGATATCTGCTGTCGTTTCCAGTCTCCACCCTGATTATTCTTTTGAAGTGTTTGCCAGGGCAGCTGAAAGAAGCCGCCGTAACTTCCAGCTGAGCCAGCTGAACCAGGAAAAATTTGAACTGGCCAAGCATCGTGACCAGCTCATGTCAGGTACTGAAGAAGCCCTGGCCTACCTGTCCGATGGTATTCATGTCTATGGCAATGATGCCTACCTGAAGATGCTGGGCTACGAGGACATGGATGACCTTATCATCATGCCCTTCATTGATATTATTTCCACGGAAATGCGCGACAAGGTCAAGCAGCTGATTATCGATTTCCAGCACTCGGTCCGTGTCAATCCGGATACCGAACCCATGGTAATGCCGGAACTGTTTGTCGAAACCGTTGGTGAGAAAGAAGGCATCATCGACGTTACCGCGACTTTCAAGCCTGTCACCTATGATGGCGAAGATTGTGTCCAGGTCGTATTCAAGGACAACTCCGCCAGGACAGAGAAGGAGGGCGGCCTGGGTGAAGGCCTGGGATATCCCCTGTTCCTTTCCCATCTGGACAACTATATTGCCGAGGCCAAGGAAACCAATGCCATGGTGGGGCAGGTTGTGCATATCAGTGGCAATGGTTTCGAGCACTACATTGCCGGCAAGGGCTTTGGCAGCCTCAACGGAAAGATGAAAGCCCTTTCCAGTGAACTCAAAAACGGACTGGACAGCGATGATTTCATGATCCGTTTCACTGAAAACAGCTTCCTCATCCTGATCAAGGGTGATGAGGCAGAAGACAAAAAGAAGATCGAATACCAGGCGCAATTGCTGGGCAAGTTTGAAGCGGCCCTGAACAAGGAAATCGGCCTCAAGGACCAGGAGCCCCTGGTGACTTTTTCTCATGACGTCAGTGCCGTAGATGCATCCTCGGAATCAGCAGAGGCCTTGATCAAGACCTTCCTGATGGGAAGTGAGCCGAAAACCGATGCAGAAGAAATAGCGGTCGGCCCCGAACCTGCCCCTGCAGCTGAATCACCCAAAGAAGAAGCGCCGGCTGCGCAAGATGCGCCGTCCCCGACCAGTGTGACTGGAGAACCAGAGGCCGCAGCACCAGAGCCTGCTGAAACCCCGCAAGCTCAGGATGTCGAGCCCGAACCTGAGCCGATTTTCAGCCAGGCACAAATCAATGGTGCCTTGGGAAGCAACGACCTGCGCATTTTTTACGAAGCCCTGATATCGGTTGCCGATATTGAAACCGAATTCTATGACCTGGCCGTTTACATGAATGACGGCAAGGACAAGATCACCCGTGATGGCGTGGGCAGTGCCCTGAGCCAGAGTCCGCTGGCCGGCAAACTGGACATGTGGAGCCTGCAATCAGCCGTAAAAGTCATCCTGGACCTGTATAACCAGGGTGAAGAGTACAGAATTGTCCTGCCGCTCAATGGCAGGTCACTGAGTGAAAAACGTTTCGCTGACAGTGTGAAAAAAGAAATTTCCACCATGCATGAAGGCATGATCGTTTTTGATTTTGATATTCGGGATATCAAAACTGATGTGAAGGCCAGCACAGACCAGATGGACAAGCTGAGCGAGACTGGCGTATGGCTATGTGTGTCCAATGTTCAGGATATTGATGACCTGGAAGAGATCCTTCAGCAAGCGAAGGTTAAACTGGTCAGGTTGAATAGCAGCTTTGTGCGCAAGGCCATGAGCGACGACAGTATGATGAAGCAATTATCCGAATGCGTGGACCGCTTGCACGAGCATAAGATCAGGGTTTTTGCCGGTGACGTCGACAGCAGCGAACTGCTCAGTGCCTGCTGCAAGGTGAAACTGGACCTGGTCAAAGGCGAATATATACAGAAAGCTCCGCTGGAGCTGGCTGCTGAATCACTGTCGCAGGAAATGGCCCTTTAACTCGAAAATAATTCCGGAGCAGGAGTAAATAAATGTCTGAAGATCTTAGCAATATCAAAGTCATGATTATTGATGACAGTAAGACCATCCGGAAAACAGCCGAAACCCTGTTGAAAAAAACCGGATGCAATGTTGTTACTGCTGAAGACGGTTTTGATGCCTTGTCCAAAATTGTGCGCGAGAACCCGGATATTATTTTTATTGATGTCATGATGCCCAGGCTTGACGGTTATGAGACCTGCACAATGATTCGCAGCAACGAGCAGTACAGCAGCACACCGATCATCATGTTGTCCAGCAAGTCCAGTTTCTGTGACAAGGCCAAGGGTGACGTGGTGGGCGCCAATGCCTACCTCACCAAGCCTTTTGCACGGGATGAATTGCTGGATGCCATCAATGAATACGCCGGAGCCGGCAGTGCCGAAGGCTCGGCAGCCTGAAGCAGACGGCGAAGAATTTCATGAAATCTCTGCGAGTGTTAATAGTGGATGATGTGGCGGCGGACATTGAGTCAAGCGCTGCCATGTTACGGGAAGAAGGTCACCAGGTGTTGTCGACCAATGATGGCAACAAGTGTCTGAAGGTTGCCGAGATCGAGCAGCCTGACGTGATCCTGATGGACCTGGTCATGCCGGACGTCAATGGATTCCAGGCCACGCGTGAACTGGGAAAAAATGAGTCCACCAGCCATATTCCCGTTATTGTGGTGAGCCGCAAGGACGAACAAATTGACAGAGTCTGGGCCATGAAGCAGGGCGCGCATTATTACCTGACGAAGGGTTTCAAGAAAACGGATTTGTTGAAAGCGCTGGATGCAGTGCTTGATGGTGCCGGCCAGGCTGAAGCAGCGGATTAGCGTGCAGAGAAGACCTGGTAAATGTATTTGAACCGGAAAGTGGAGCAGACGTGAAAAAACCGGCAGGCGGATTTCATACCCCTTTGCAGCAGCTGCTCCTGTTGGAGGAACGCATCAGGCTGGCGGGCGCAACCTTGCCGGAAGACGTGGACCAGCACAAGCGCTTTCATGGCATCAAGTGTGTCATCGGTAACAGGGATTGCCTGATCGATATCCGCCAGGTCAGCGAAGTGATAGAGGATAAAGACAAAAAAGTAACGCCAATTCCAAATTGCGTGGAGTGGATCGAAGGCGTCATGAATTATCGTGGATCGCTGGTTGCCGTGTATAACGTCAACCGCTTTCTGCACCAGGAAAAAGAATCAACAGAGACGGCGGCAGAGGATGGTCCACTGATCATTCTGCGTTATGCCAATGAGCTGTCCGCTATACGAGTAGACCATGTCATGGGAATGCAGAAATTCCTGCTGGATGAATTCAGGCAGGATGAGCAGGCATGCACGGACGTTGAAATGCTGGAATTTTATATTGATGCCAGTATCGAAAGTGAGGATAAAAACTGGTGTCGCTTTGATGTCGCGAAACTGTTGGATGAACTGACCGGAAGACATCCGGGTATCCAACTGACTGCGCAGGCATCATAGCCATTGATTTTACCTGTTTAGGTAGGAGAGCAAGATGGAAGAATCAAGATTATTGATCAAGCGTAGACGGCAGCCGAAAACCAAGCTGTTCCTGGCCGTGATCGTTATTACCCTGGTGCTGGTGGTCGTCAACCAGGTGTTTGTCAATATCGTGGCGAGCCAGAACGAGGTCTATAACCAGCAAATTTCCGATATGCGGGTACTGTCCCAGGAACTGGCCAAGGATGCTGGATCCATTGCCAGTGGAGATGAGGCAGCATTCGCAGCCTTGTCCCGGGCCAGGAATGATTTTGCCTCTTCCTGGACCTTGATCAATAACGGCGCCAGCGCCTATATCAATACCGGTATCGGTTTCTCAGCTTCGCTGCCCGGCAAGAGCGATGTGATTCAGGCCAGTTATCCCGGTATTGGTTCAACCTGGAACGACATCAGCAATAACGTTGATCTTGTTTTGCAAAATCGTGAGCGCATTACGGCGATCAATTCCCAGGCTGCCAATATGCGCAGCATCATTCCCATTCTCCAGCGCGAGTATGAAGACGTGGTTGAGACGCTACTTGCGGGCAACCAGTCACTGACTACCACGGCAGCTGCCCAGCGCCAGGCCTGGCTGGCAGATCGCATGGCATTGAATCTCAACCAGATCGTCAGTGGCCAGAGTACCCCTTCACAGGTAGACCAGTTCCAGGAAGACATTAACCTGTTTGTGGATAACCACAACGCGCTCCAGAATGGCGATAACGCGCTGGGTGTAAACCGCATCAACGATGCCAATGCCCGCGACAGCCTGGATAACGTATCGGCCATGATTTCCGGGATACGTGCTCCTGCTGACGCAGTGATTGCAGCAGTGCCGGATATTGAGGCGACGATGGAAGCCGTGGCAAATATTGTCAGCAGCAGTGAAGTTCTCCTGGGCGACCTGTCACAGCTGGGTAACACCATTGCTTCTGGTGGTGGTGCAACGCAACTGGCCTCACCCATTGCAGGTTATGCCCTGCTCCTTGTCATGCTGATGACCATCATGGCCTACGGGCAACAGGTTATTCGCCAGTCCCAGGAAGCAGAGCAGGTTACTGCTGAGAAAAATTCCAAGAACAATGAAGCGGTCATGAAGCTGGTTAGCGAAATCTCCAGCCTTGCCGATGGAGACCTCACGGTGAAAGCCACGGTGGGTGAGGATTTTACCGGTGCCATTGCCGATTCAATCAACTATGCCGTGGAGCAGTTACGTGACCTGGTCTCCGCCATCACCAGTGTGACCCATGAAGTCACGGCATCGACTGAAGACTCCAAACAGACAGTGGAGTCATTGTCCGAAGCTTCCCGCAAGCAAACCGAGACCATCAACTCCGTGCATGATTCCATTCGTGAAATCGGTGACGGTATTACCCAGGTCAATGAAAACGCCCAGAAAACACTGGATGTAGCGAACAACTCGGTGGAAACCGCCGTGGGTGGAGCCGAAGTGGTGAAAGATACAATCACCGGCATGGACACCATTCGCGACCAGATCCAGGATACGGCAAAACGCATCAAGCGCCTGGGTGAGAGTTCCCAGGAAATCGGCGGTTTCGTCTCACTGATTAACGATATTGCAGAACACACCAATACCCTGTCGTTGAATGCCGCCATCCAGGCTGCCATGGCAGGCGACGCCGGCAAGGGCTTTGCCGTGGTTGCCGATGAAGTCCACGAACTGGCAGAACGCTCGGCAGGCGCTACACGCCAGATCGAGAGTCTGGTGAAGGTCATCCAGAACGACATCAAGGAAGCCGTTCAATCCATGGAACAGACCACTTCTGAAGTGGTATCGGGCACCCGGCTGGCACAACGCGCCGGCACGGCACTGGACGACATTCAGCGTGTATCCAAGGAGTTGCAGGAACTGGTCGACAGTATCAATGAGGCCTCCAGTAACCAGACCAAGGCCGCTTCCGAGATCAAGGGGTCGATGGATTTCATCCAGGAAATGACCTCCAATACCACCAGCGGTATTGAGGCGACAACGGAGTTCATTAGCAACCTGGGTACATTGACTGAGCGTTTGCAGAATGCCGTAGCAGGCTTCAGCCTGGAGGCCAATAAAAAGAACCGGTGGGCCAAGCGTAATGAAGACAGGGAGGCCGGTACCGGAAAAGGGGCCGGTGGCTCAGGTTTGAAAATGACAGACAAAGAGGAAGACGGCGTGCAGGGTGGAATATCCTCTTCGCCAAGTGCCGCCAGCGCCTGATCCAGGTTACGGCACTAAAAGGATTTACAGAAAATGAAAATGCACCGAAGGAAGCAGTACCAATGGCAGTAACCCCCAGGTGGTTTACATGAAGAAGTGGCAGAGTTACACGGCACTCAAACGGGTCAAGAATGAAACTGAAGACCTGACTGCCGCACTCGCCGTTGCCCTGGAAAATGTCATTGTCACGCCCGCGGGTGAAGAAAAATCCCTGGCCAACCTGGCAGAGCCTGTCAGTAATTTCTCGATTATTCCCGGCATCCTGCAGTTGCTGGATTTTCCCAATATTGGACTGCTGGCCACTGAAATCCTGAACCTGCTTCGGGACACCCTTGATCATTCCGACCTGGATGCCGCTGACCTGGATGCCAGGCTGGAAATAGCTTACGTCGCCACCTCCGATGTTTCTGCCCTGCTGGAAGATGCCTTGTTGGAATCCGGTGACAGTTTTATCAAGGTGTTTCATCTCGTAAACCGTGTCAGGAAAACCTGGGACCATGCCCTGGTTTTTGACAGTCGCGTGCTTTCCTCACGCCAGAAAAACAGCTTCAAGCAGCAGTATGCGGCGACACCAGACAAGATGAAGGAGGTCCTGGCGCGCCAGTCCTCGCTTTTCATCAAGGCCGGCAAGGCGCTGCTGGATGACCCGGGTAATACACGTGCGATAACGGCCCTCAAGGGCGTCGCCGGCAATATGGAATTGATGTTCCGGGATTATCGACTTGGCACATTGTGGGGGCTTGCTGGCGGCGTGATTGATACGTTCCAGGATGGCGCTGGTGATAGTGCAGTGAAGTCTGTCATTGCCCTGGGCAAACCCCTGCATCTGCTTTCCACCGGCGACCTGAAGCAACTGGATGAGCTGGACGATAATGCCCTGGGCAACATGCTGGAAGTGATTTCAGCCGCCAAAACCCGAAGCATGCGTCTGGCCATTATCCGCCAATGGTTTGGCCTGGACAGGAAAGCGTCCAGGCAGATGAAAACTGCTTTCAGAAACATACAGGTACGCTACGCCAAGAAATCAGCCCTGCACCGATCACTGCAACTGATCAACGAGGATATCAATCGACTGGTGGATATCATCAACATGATGATTGAAAGCGCCAGCGTGGAAAAGGAAAAGGTCGAGGAGGTCTACCGGGATGCATTCAACCTGCGTGAAATCCTGATGTTCCTGGACCTGGGTTTCCTTGCAGAGCATATCGACAAGTCCCTGTCCCGTGAGCCTGAAGGAGACCTGGAACATGCCCTGTCACAGGCAGCCGGCGTGTTATTTGTGATCAACAAGGAACTTGTAGACCGACTGGAAAATATGGACCATGCCGTGTTCAGTACCGAAGCGGCCATTGCAGGCCCAGGTGGCCTCAGTTCAGCACAACTGCATGTCTATCTCACGGCCATGAAACTGCTGGAAACAGTCATCACCGATATCGATACCTTTGTAGAGAGCGATTGCCAGGGCAGTGACCTGGACCAGGCCCGGGAGATACTGGATGAACTGGCCTGTGTATTCACCGTGGTCAGCCTGCCCGAGCAGAAGCAATACCTGGAAACGGCCAGGGACTACGTCAACCTGATTGCCAGGGGGGCTGGCCAGGACATGCCGGATGCCACCTTCAATGCCTTGTCGCACCTGGTCATCAATTCGCTCTGGTACCTGGAACAACTGTCCATTGGTCGTGAACAGGATTCGCAGACCTACCTGGAGAAAAGTGGTCGCTTTGCCGATGTGCTTCAGGCATTTATAGAGTCAAACCCTGCACCCGAACCCGATGACCCCGGGCCATCCGAAGAACCGACAACTGATCCGGCAATTGAAAAAGCTTCCCCGGAGGCGATGCTGGATGCAGTACCGGTAAACGAGACTTTTAGTGACGAACAGGCCCTGGCTCCAGATAGAGAAAATACAGAAAGTGCTGATGCGCATATGGCCGGGCAAGCCACCGAAATCGAGCCTTCTGAAGAGATGTCTGGGGCCTCGGTTGACCTGTCCCTGGAAGGACTGGATGACCCTTCGGAGACAGCAGAGGGAGGTGGAGGAAAGCCACCAGGCCCGGTAGAAGAGCCCCATGAGGTGCCGGAGGAAGAACCTGTACCCGTGGAGGAGCCTGACGAGGTTCCGGCCGACGAACCGCCCGTGGAAGACCCCCTGCCGGAACCGGATCCGGTTGAAGAACCGTCGGAGACACCCGAAGAAATACCAGCCCCGCAGGACCTGGCTGGAAATGACGCGGAAGAATCTGACGAAGATGATGACATAAAAGAGATCTTCGCCGAGGAATTCGACGAGGTCATGGAAAACCTTCGGGAGGAGTTGGACAATCTCGCCCGGGATCCGCTGCAGCCGACAGTCATCAAGGATTGTTGCCGGTATTTCCATACCCTGAAGGGCAGTGGCCGCATGGTGGGTGCCGAGATTATCGGCACATTGTCATTTGCCATGGAGCGACTTTACGACTACACGGGTGAACAGCAAAGTACCAATGACGAGGTCATGGCGCTGACGCAACGTGTCCTGGACACCCTGCCGGCCATGAAGGAAAACTTCATGAATGCAGCGGCACCTGCGCCCGACCCGGCCCTGATCCAGCAGTTGTGTCAGGATGCGGTGGGTTTGATGTCACCTGAAGCGGCAGCGGACGTTGAAATTCCCGAATTGAGCCAGCCGGTAGACACCGACAGCCCGCTACCGGCAGATGAAGCTGAACCGGATCATCCCGAGATTCCTATCATTACCGACAGTGTTCCCACGCTGAGTGACTCCGTTGAACTTTCAGATGATGTGATGTTGGCGGATGCAGACACGAATGCCGAAGTGCAGATTGATGAAACCGAAAGCATCGACACGGTCAAGGCTGAAGATGACACCCGGGACGTGGACCACGAATTGGTTGGCAGGGAAATCAACGATATCAATAACAGGATTTCCAGCATCCTGGGAGGGGGAGAGGACTCGCCGACTACATCTGACCTGCAGGTACCCCTTCATACCCTGTATGGCATTGCCAGGGTACAAAACCTGGAAAGTTATTCCGGTGCCGTCAGCGCCATGGAAAGTTTCCAGGAAAAGTATCCTCACAAGACCATTACTGCCGATATGGCACTGGTTTTCCAGGACTTCTGTTTGTTGACAGAGAAACTGGCCCGCCATATTGGCAAGGGCGAAAAGTCCGAGTACGCCGACCTGGCTTTTGAAGCCATTGACCTGGAAAAGTCCCTGGCCGATTTGTCCGACAGCATGGAACAGGGCGGTGGCGCTGACCAAGGCGAGGCTGCACAGGATGACCCGATTATTACCGGCTTCCTGCGCGAAGCGCGTGACCTGGTGGCCAAAATAGAGCAACTGGCCAGTAAGACTGCCACTGCAGACACCCTGGCTGAGATGAGCGAGTCGCTGCATTTCCTGGCCGGTGCGGCAGAAATGGCTGACATTGAAAGTGTGGAGAAGGTGGCAGCCAGCATGGAGGCCGCCTGCGGACAACTGGATCCTGAAGCCAACAATGCCAACCTGGAAAACCTGTTAGTCGAAGGGCGCAACTGGCTTGCCAGTATGCCGGGAAAACTCGAATCCGGTGAGCCACTTGATGATAACGGACTCAGTGAGCGCCTGTTTGATGTCATGTCAGCGCCGACACCGGCGCCTGAACCTGTCACAACTGATGCGGCGGCCAGTGTTGAAAGTGCGGATAATGAGGATAGTGCCTCAAGCATCGATAGCACTGAAAGCACTGCAAACCAGGAAAGTGAGGAAACCACTTCCGGGCAGGCAGCGGAATCTACCCCGGAAGAAACATTCCCGGTTGACGACGTCGCGTCCAAACCGTTTTCAAGAGGGCCCGAACCTGAAGAGCTCGTCGACCAGGAATTACTGGCCATTTTCCTGGATGAAGCCGATGAAATCCTCGAGGAAATAGATGCCCTGTACCTGCGCTGGCAGGATGGTGACGAAAGTGTAATCGATGAATTCCTGCGTCACCTGCACACCCTCAAGGGTAGCTCCGCCCTGGTCCTGGAGAAGGAACTGAGCAAAGCCGCCCATGATTACGAGACATTCCTGATTGATGCCCGCAATAGCGGAAAAGCTCCTGATGCCGAATTTTTTGCTACCTGTGACAAGCATCTGCAGGCCTTGCAGGACATTTTCCGACTCTACAATCGGGATGAAACCGGCATGATAGTGCGCCAGCCAACACCTGGTACATCAGAGGTGGCGACAGACTCAGGCTCGGCAGAACCCGGTACCGAACCTGAGCCCACCGAACCACCACCTGTCGAAGAACCCGTGGCCACAACAGCACCAGTTGATCCTGAGCCCATCGCGGAGCCTGATACTGCTGAACAGGCTACCACCGACATGCCGGTCGAACAGGAAGAGTCAGCAGAGCAGGAAGAGCCGGTTGACCAGGAATTGCTGGCCATTTTCCTGGATGAAGCTGACGAGATTCTTGAAGAGATAGACAGCCTGTACCTGCGTTGGCAGGAGGGCGATGAAAGTGTGATCGATGAATACCTGCGTCACCTGCACACTCTCAAGGGCAGTTCCGCGTTGGTATGGGAAATGCCCCTGAGCCAGGGCGCCCATGAATTTGAAACCTTCATTATTGATGCGCGCAATGCCAAAAAGGGCTATGACGCCGAATTTTTTGCCGATTGTGACCGGCATATGCAAAAGCTGCAGGAAATCTACAAGCTTTACAGCCGGGATGCTGATGGCATGATTGTTCGGGCCGGTGACTCCCCCGCGTCACCTGCTGAAGAACCGGTCGCAGAGACTTCACCAGTGGAAGAAGATCAGCCTGCGGAAGCTCCTGCAGCGGTGCAATCCCCGTCTGCCGCTACCGCAGAAGCGCCAACTGCCATCACGCCGCGGACGGATGAAGCCCGTGTTATTCCACAACAGCCGGCACAGGCCATTCAGGCAGCAGCCGAAGAACAGGTGCGCGTATCCAGCCAGTTGCTGAAAAACCTGATGAACGATGCCGATGAAATCAATTTTTCATGCAACCGGGTCGAGCAAAGCTTCCATGACATCAGCCACCTGTTGTCAGACATGGACGAGACACTGCACAAGGTGCGCACTTACGTGAAACGTTTCGAGGACAAGGCCAGGGAAAGTTACACCACTGCGGTACAGGAAAACACGGAACTGGAAACAGAACGTATTTCTGATGAATTCGACTCCCTGGAAATGGACCGTTATACAGAACTGCATGAAATGTCGTTATCCCTGACGGAAGATTACGATGACCTGCAGGATATTCGCCAGAACCTGGCCAACAGGCTCAAGGATATCGATAACGTCCTGACAGGACAGCAGCGTCTGACCAATAGCCTGCAGGACGGGCTGATTTCCTCGCAGATGGTGCCGTTTTCCAGCGTTGTGCCCAGGTTGCGCCGCCTGGTCCGTCAGATCAGTCGTGAACTGGGCAAGGATGTCCGGTTTGAAGTGGAAAACCGGCAGGGTAATCTCGACAAGAACGTACTGCAGGCCATTATCACGCCGTTTGAACACATTATCCGTAATGCACTGGACCATGGTATTGAAACGCCTGAACAGCGTGCCGAAACCGGCAAGCCCGAACAGGCGGTCCTGTTGGTCAGGGTTACTCGAAGTGGGGCCAGTATCCTGATCGAGATTCGCGATGACGGTCGCGGCATTAATGTGGAGAAGGTCAAGAATCGCGCTATCGAACGCGGCATCCTGGAAGCAGATGCCGAGATCAGTAACGATGCTGCCTGTCAGCTTATTTTCAAACCGGGTTTCAGTACTGCGGATGCCGTCTCCAGCATCTCGGGGCGTGGCGTTGGTCTGGATGTGGTGAAAAGTGAAATCACCCAGATTGGCGGTACAGTAGAAATCAGCTCCAGGGAAGGTGAGGGCACGGCTTTTGTTATCCAGTTGCCGCTGACGACATCACTGAACCGCTCCCTCATGTTCGAAGTCCAGGGCAATCGCTTCGTTGTTCTCATGAATACGCTGGATGGTGTGAAGATGGAAAAGCTCTCAACCATATTGAAACTGCAGCGTGAAAGCGAAAACGTACAATTCGAATACGGTGGCAAACAATACGACTATATCTACCTGGGTAAACTGCTAAACCTGGAAATCAAGTCCAGGCCTGAAAGCGTCGATGCCTCCATGCCCATGCTGCTGGTCAGTGGCAAGGACCGCAATTTCGCCCTGCATATAGACAGCATCACGGAAAGCAGGGACCTGGTAGTGAAATCACTGAGCAAGCAATTTTCTACCATGCCGGGTATCGGTGGCGGTGTGATCACACCGGATGGCAATGTAGCCATTGTACTGGACCTTGTTACCCTGGTTAACCAGCTCACGGAAGAGGCGGAACCCGATGAGATGGACTTCCAGGCACCTGAAGTTGAAAACAAGGAAAATGAGAGCCGCGGGCGCCTGGTGATGGTGGTTGATGATTCCATCACGGTGAGAAAGGTAACCTCGTCAACGTTGAAACGTAACGGTCTCGAAGTCATTACTGCAAAGAATGGCCTTGAGGCAATCGAGTTACTGGAAACCCGGATACCCGATATCATCCTGCTGGATATCGAGATGCCGAAGATGGATGGCTTTGAAACTGCCACGCATATTCGCAAGCAGGAACCACCTATCGGCAATATTCCGATAATCATGATTACTTCACGTATTGGTGACAAGCACAGAACCCGTGCACAGGAAATTGGTGTTAATGAGTTCATGAGCAAGCCCTTCGTGGAACAGGTGTTGCTGGAGCATATTCGCAGTTACCAGAAGAAATAACACGAGCCCAGGGCATTGATACTGCAGGGGCCAGGAATTAAGACAGATGTCGGGACCAGAACCACAAAAAGCCAGTTGCATGCTGCTGGGATTGAAAGACAGGCAAATGCTGGTGCCGCGCACCATGGTTGCTGAAATTGTGCGTTATTCCTTTATCAATTTCGAGCAGGACGAGATGCGCGGCATCGATTCATTTGAATGGCGAGGTTGCCAGGTGCCGCACCTGAAGAGTAATGTTATAGGTATCGAGGAAGATACCGAGTTTGATGATGAAGCCAGGGTCGTTATTTTCTATGGATTGAAAGACACCCAAAAAATGCCGTTTTACGGTATGACAGTAAATCGTAGCCCTCAATTGCTCCAGGTTGGTGATGAAGACCTTGAGGAAATAGACGCAGAATCTCTACACCCGGCTGAACTGATGCAGGTCAGGATCAAGGATGGCGAAGCCTTTATTCCGAAAGTGGATCAAATAGAGAATTCTTTGTTAAAGCTACTGAACTGACAATAACAAGAGCGGGAAACAGTCGCGATGTTAGACATAGAAAAAAAATTAGCAGAAGCCAATGCCAGGTCAAGAGATTTTGCCAAGGCGATGGGCGATATCAGTGATCGCCTGCAAAAAGAACGGAAAAAACGTAAAACGCTGCAGCAAGCCATGAAGACGGTGGAGTCTGACCTGATGGAGTTGCTGGGTGCGCGCATTATGTCCGTCTACCAGACCATTGATAATGGAAAGGAAATTACTGCGGTCTTCAAGGGTGGCGAGGATTCCGAAACAGTCGACAAGCAAACCATCAAGGTTCCCCTGAGTACCACGTCATTATCAGGTTACGTGGCCCTGAGTCACCGCTCCCTGTGCATCAAGGATGTCTATAACCCGGAGGAGTTGCAGGAAGTTCACAAGGACCTGAAGTTCGATGCCCGTTTCAGTGAAGCCCGCAACCTGCGTCTCAAGTCCATGGTCATCGTGCCCATCAAGAGTGAAATCCTGCTGGGAGTGTTGCAGTTGATCAACACGGATACCGACCCCGAATTTTCACGATCTGACATCAAGCGTGCAACTGTCCTGGCCCAGATGCTGGCCAAGATTTTCCGCGAGGATTTCCAGTCAACACTGGGGCCCTTTGATTACCTGGTTCAGCAAGGCAAGATCAATGGCATGGACCTGGACAAGGTGCAGGAAGAGTGCAAGGGCTCGCACAAACGCATGATCAAGAAGTTCATTGATGACTTCAAGGTCTCCGAGGACGATATCGGCAAATCCCTTGAGCTTTACTACCGCATCCCGTACATGAAATTCGAGCCCTCACTTGAGCCTGTTCAGGAACTGATTGAAAACATCAGTACGGCGTACCTGGTCAACAATCTCTGGCTGCCGGTCTCAGGTAGCAAGGATGAGGCTGTCATCCTCATTGATGACCCCAGTGATTACAGCAGGATCATGGAAATCCAGCAGCTGTTGAGCGTAAAGAAAATCGAGCTGCGTGTCGGTTTACCTGACCACATCCTGCACTACATCAACCGGGGGCCGGAAGGCGAAGGCGAGACCGGTGGCTTTGATGATGTCTTCAAGAGCCTGGAGGAAGAAGGCGGCATCGAGGTAAAGCAGGAAAGTGATGATGATGTCGATGAAAGCGCTGCGGCCAGTTCTGCCATTATCCAGCTGGTCAACAAGATCATCGTGGAAGCCAACCGGCTTGATGGTTCGGATATTCATATCGAACCGAGCAAGGACAATGCGCCGGGTATCGTGCGGGTCAGGGTGGATGGTGAATGTACCGAAATCCTTCGAGTACCCGGTGAACATACTGCGGCACTGATAGCCCGTATCAAGGTCATGTCGCGCCTGGATATCTCCGAACGTCGTAAACCACAGGACGGCAAGTGCAAACTTAAAATAGGCAAACGCCAGCTGGAATTGCGTGTTGCCACCGTCCCCACGGTAAATGGCGAGAGTGCGGTCCTGCGTCTGCTGGCCGCCGGAAGTGCACTGCCCATGGAAAAACTGGCACTGAGTGACCGCAACTTTGAAGTGGTCAGCGACATGTGTGTCAAACCCCATGGCCTGTTGCTGGTGGTGGGGCCAACCGGTTCCGGTAAAACCACGTCACTGCATGCAGTGCTTGGGCATATCAACAAGCCCAACAAGAAAATCTGGACTGCAGAGGACCCGGTGGAAATTACCCAGCCCGGATTGCAGCAGGTCCAGGTACAACCCAAAATCGGCTTTACCTTTGCCGATGCCATGCGCGCCTTCCTGCGTGCTGACCCCGACGTAATCCTCATTGGTGAGATGCGTGACAAGGAAACGGCCTCCATTGGTGTAGAAGCTTCGCTGACTGGTCACCTTGTGTTGTCCACCCTGCATACGAACTCGGCGCCGGAAACCATTACCCGACTGCTGGACCTGGGGCTGGATCCGGTCAACTTCTCAGATGCCCTGCTGGGTATCCTTGCTCAACGCCTGATGCGTACCCTGTGTCCGAAGTGCAAGGAACCCTACGAGCCTGAACAAAAGGAAATCGATCACCTGATCAAGCAGTACGGTGAGGATGTCTTTCCCGAGCTGGGTATAGACACCAATGGCCTCGAGCTGAACAAGGCCGTTGGTTGTGATGCCTGTGGCGGTACCGGTTACAAGGGACGAGTTGGTGTGCACGAAGTACTCATTGGTACGCATAAACTGCAGGCCATGATCTACCGCCACGCCGAAATGGATGAAATCCGGGAGCAGGCGATTGCTGATGGCATGCGCACCTTGAAGCAGGACGGTATTGCCAAGATTTTCCAGGGCCTGAGCGACTACGCCCAGTTACTGAACGTCACTGCGGACTAGTACTGGAATTGAATCCAGCTATAAGCGATCAGGGCTTGTCACCTGTGACCAGTGAATAGTACCCGTAGGAACGTTGCGCCCTGATATTGGTAAAACCGGCCTTGTCCAGGATGGTCTTGAGCTGGTTAAACGTGAACTGCTGCCCCTTCGTACCCCACGTCATGAGAAAGGAAAACGCCACTGCGGGACGGGGCGTATCCCCGGATTCATCCAGCAGCATTTCCTGCAGGCAGATGCGACCACCGGGTTCCAGTGCCGCGAAGCTCTTGTTGGCGAGTTCCTGGCAGGTGTCAAAACTCCAGTCATGAAAGACGTTGGCAAAAAAATGGGCGTCAAAACCCGTGGGCCAGTCTTCACGGAACATATCCACGGCCTGGGTGTTGACCCGGTCCGAGACCCCGGCCTTGACGATATAATCCTCAGCTACGCGACATACCGGTGGCAGTTCCATGATCGTGGCAAGCATCTGCGTATTCCGGTTGGCAATGGCCGAGGCATAACAGCCTGACCCACCACCGACATCCATGAGTTTATTGATGCTACTGAAGTCGCAGCTTTGGGCCAGGCCAACGGCTGATGCCATGGAGTGGCAATGCATGTAGTCGGTAATGGTGCGGGCAAATACCGGATCCATCTCTCCGGTTTCCCAGCTTTCCGCTGCCTCGCGCTGTTCAACGGTTTCCCCGTCACGAATGTTTTCCAGGTAAATCTTGTAGTTGGGCAGACTCTCCGAGGTCCAGCTGAAAAAGGGGCCCCAGTAAAAGTCGCTTTCCTTGAGCAGGTAGGTCGTAGACACCGGGTTCAGCTGGTACTTGCCATCATGCCGGTCGAGAAGGTCCAGGGACTTGAGCATGGCCAGCAGGGCAGTCACACCCCGTGTATCGTACCCGGTCTGCTTTACCAGGGTGGCGGCATCGGCCGGTGTTTTCAGATGCTCAAATATTTCCAGTTCCAGGCCAAGGGCAATGGCATGGGTATTATAGAGACTGAGCATGGCATCCCAGATCTTGGTGTCATCGGTAATCGGTAAGGCAGGATTCATCGTTATTTCCCTTTGCAGGTTTTATTATTCTGGCCTAAAGATACAGCGTGAGATGCTTGTTGAACAGCTTGAGGTGGCCAGATTGGCATTGCGGGGGACGGACTGCTTTCTATATGCTGTCTCTGAATCGGTCAGTAACAGGAAAATATGACAGTGAAAAAGACGGAAGCCTATGAGGACTTGCCAGGGACCTGGGTGTTTGATGCCCAGCGTGCACGCAAGGGTTACCACCTGAACAACTTCTTCATGTCGCTCATGAAGGCAGAAAACCGGCAGGCATTTCTTGCCGATGAACCTGCTTACCTGGAACAGTTTCCCATGACCACGGCCCAGCGTGACGCAGTGATCCAGCGCGACTGGAATACCATGCTGGAGCTTGGTGGCGTGGTGTATTGCCTGGCAAAACTGGCTTTCACTGACCAGCATTCCTACCAGTACATGGCAGCTGAAATGACCGGCATGTCGGAACAGGAATACGTTAACATGATGCTTGCCGGCGGGCGTTCTCCTGACGGCTGGCGTTCCCGTGCGGAGCAATCGGGAGAGGACAACTGATGGCGAAGATAAGCGCCGGCATCGGCACCTCCCATACACCAGCCATAGGTGCCGCCGTGGACCTGGGCAAGACCGGGACTGATTACTGGAAACCCCTGTTTGACGGTTACAAGCCGGCACAGGAATGGATGGCAAAAAAGGCGCCCGATGTAGCTATCATTGTCTATAACGATCACAACAATGCCTTTGATTTCACCATGATTCCCACCTTTGCCATCGGTTGTGCAGAGCAGTTCATCATTGCGGATGAAGGCTGGGGCGCACGCCCGGTACCGGTGGTCAACGGCCATCCGGAAATGGCCTCGCACCTGGTCCAGTCCCTGGTACTGGATGAATTCGATATCACCATCGTCAACGAGATGCAGGTAGACCACGGCCTGACCGTGCCCATGAGCCTGTTGTTTGGCCAGCCCGAGGCCTGGCCGGTGCGGGTTATTCCCATTGCCGTCAATGTCGTGCAATACCCGCCGCCCACCGGCAACCGTTGCTATCACCTGGGCCAGGCCATCAAGTCTGCGGTGGAAAGCTGGGACGAGGATCTTGATGTGGTGATCTTCGGTACCGGTGGTATGTCACACCAGATACAGGGACCGCGTGCCGGGCTCATCAACCAGGAATTTGATAAAAACTTTCTTGATGGCCTGACACAGTACCCGGAAAAACTGGCACAGATTCCTCATCTGGAATACATGCGTGAAGCCGGAGCAGAGGCCGTGGAACTGGTAATGTGGCTGGTCATGCGCGGTGCACTGGGGGATGATGTGAAAGAAATCTACCGCTTCATGCATGTACCGGCATCCAGCACCGGGGTAGGACATATTATCCTTGAGGCAAACGACACTGCATAAAAAAGCGTATGATCAAGGCTGTACCAAACAACAATAATAATTGAGGGGAAAATCATGACACTGGATCCACAACTGCTTGAAGATATCGAGTTTCTCTTGCTGTTTGACAGTCGTAATCCCATGGAGGGGCTGAAGGTTCATCATGAGGCAGAACCCGGGAAAATTGCTGCCGCGAAACGCCTGCATGAGCTGGGTATGACAACACTCACAGATGGTGGCTACCTGACGGACAGGGGACGTGAAGCGGCCTATCTGGCGGAAGGACTGGTCAATATCCTGCAGGTCAGGCCAGTTGAATAAGCGCTATTGCATGAGCAGGATAGCTGCGCCAATTTTTGCGGCATGAGTCAGCTTCAAAGAGCGGAGATTACAGTTGATATTTCATCCAAAACCCAGATTTAGACAGGAATAGTCCGACTAAAAGGTATCTCTGCCATGGTAGGAGCTAATCTATGGATATTTCTTGGCGTTATCAGCTTATTTCACATTGCAGGTAACATCTTGCTGACCAGGCAACTGGCCGAATACATTCCTGTGGTAAAAGAACGTCTCCCTTTACTCATCATCTTGTGGTTTATTCCCGTTGCTGGCGCTTTTTATACCTTTCGAAAAATTGGTACTGATTTTTATGAGCCTGCACAGCCTGGCAATACGGGCGTTACGGCTGATGTCATGGGAATGGGTGAATTTTTAATCCAAATGCCAGGACTGAACAAGTCATTGAAGAAAAACTACCTCCTGCTTTTACTACCAGTGCGAATAATGATGAAATGAAATAATCCGCTACCTGACAAGCCCTTGAATACCTGTGACGTCGGCTCCGCCGTCAATTTATTAAAAAGGGCTGTATGTCATCTCACCAAACCTGAAAATATCCATCCATGCCAATAGCGAACTGTATTGTCACACCACATTGCCAGCCCGGCTCCGGCGACCTGGTGGAACGCTGGGCGAGTGAATCCGGTCAGTCACCCGAGCATATGACAGTCAACATCATGACTGCCGTCCAGCAGTACGGTAAGGAGTATCACGTGATGGCAACTCTCTGGTTGCCTTCTGTCTGGTCAGATGCGGGTATCACTTCGCTGCAGGTTGGCCTGGCCAGGGCTCTCGCGAAACACTTTGACCTGGCGTTGAAGGAGGTTCACGTGATGACCCGTATTGTGGAATCCGGCAGGGTAGTGGAGGATGGTCAGGAAATTCACTGGTAGCAAAACAGCCATGTTCCACAATAAGTAAGACACAAGAAGAAGACGAGTTTATACGATGAGACAGATATTTATTCCAGAGACATACCAGGTACCAACGTCTTTTGAGTCAGACAGGTTTCGGTTTGAAATCCTTGGGCCACAGATTGCTGAAATGGACTATGAAGCAGTCATGTCCAGTAAAACCAGGTTGCGTTCAGTCTTTTTCGAAGCCACAGAGTGGCCACGTGATGACATGAGCCTGGATGAAAACAGGAATGATCTGGCGCGTCATGAAAGTGAATTCAACTCCCGTGAGGCATTTGCCTATACGGTACTGTCGCCAGACAGAAAAAAATATATTGGCTGTTTGTATATAGATCCACCCACGGTTCCCGAATTTGATAGCGAAATCTATTTATGGGTACGGGATGACTGCCTGGAACTGGACGGACATCTCTATGACACCGTCAAGGCCTGGCTGGATGAATGTTGGCCATTTGAAAAGCCTGCGTTTCCCGGTAGAGAAATACCCTGGGAGCAATGGACGCCGCATCCAAAAATCAAGTAAACAGTGACAGCGATCACCGAGAACGGTGGGCGATAGCAGCGCTGCCTGAAGACGCTATCCGCAGCCTGTAAGCAATCGCCGACAAGGTGTGAATTTCCTTACCACCCGCACTGGCGGAACTGGTTCTGCTCATCCAGCCATTCCTTGAGCGGCGCAAAGTAATCAATGATGGCCGAGGCATCCAGTTCCCGCTGACCGGTCATGGCCTCCATGGCATCCTGCCAGGGACGGCTGACGCCCATTTCCAGCATGGCATTAAGTTTGGCCCCGGCTTCCTTGCTGCCGTAGATACTGCAGCGGTGCAGCGGGCCTTCATAACCGGCGGCATCACACAGGGCACGGTGAAACTGGAACTGCTGGATGTAGGCTAGGAAGTAGCGCATGTAGGGGGTATTGCCGGGAATGTGGTATTTGGCGCCCGGATCAAAATAATCCTCACTGCGTGCAACCGGCGCCATCACCCCCTGGTATTCCTCGCGCAGTTGCCACCAGGCCTCATTGTATTCATCGGGAGACACTTCACCGTTGAACACCTGCCAGCGCCACTTGTCGATCATCAGGCCCCAGGGCAGGAAGGCAATCTTGTCCAGGGCCATGCTCATCAGGTATCCGAGATCGCCTTCGGCCGGGGGCTCTTCCTCCAGCCAGCCGATATCCACCAGGTACTTGGGGGTCACGGACAGGGCAATGGTATCGCCGGTGGCTTCATGGAAACCGTCATTGGCACTGCCGCGGAACAGCGGTGGCTGGTCCTTGTAGGCCCGCTGGTAGAAATTGTGGCCCAGCTCATGATGCACCACGCGAAACTCCTCGGCGGTCTGGTCGATACACATCTTGATACGCAGGTCGTCCTGGTCATCCAGGTCCCAGGCACTGGCGTGACACACGGCCTTGTGATCCACCGGTTCGGTAAACATCGAACGCTCCCAGAAAGTGTCCGGCAGCGGATCGAAACCCAGGGAGATGAAAAAGTTTTCGGCTATTTTCACGATATCTTCAGCGCCGGTGGTGTTCGCTTTCACCAGGGCGTCCAGGTCATATCCCAGGTCAGAGCTTTCCGGTTTGACGATGTCGTACAGGTAGCTCCAGTCCTGGGCCCACTGGTTGCCCATGACATGGGCGGGAATGGGGCCGGTGGGTGGCACCACTTCGGGGCCGTAATAATCACTTAACTCTGCCCGCACATGGCAGTGCAGGGCATCGTAGAAAGGTTTCACTTTCTGCCACTGGGCATCGGCGTCAGCAGCAAAGGCATCAGGCGACATGTCGTACTTGGCACGCCAGAAGGTGCTCATGTTGTCATAACCCAGTTCCTGGGCACCCAGGTTGCCGATTTCCACCTGGCGCTCGTACAGGGACTTCATCGGTTTGGAAATTTCTCGCCAGCCAACCCAGAATTCCAGCAGTTCATCCGGATCACGCAGTTCGCGCATCAGGTTTTCAATCTGGTCGCCGGAATAACACACGGCCTCACCGGTAATGCCCTCGTTGCGGCAGTATTCACCGGCTCCATACAGGGCGCCCATTTCGGAGCCGATCTCCGCCAGCTCCCTGGCCATTTCACTGTCCTGCGGTGACGGGATAACCAGGAACTGTTTCAACAGCTCCATCTTGCGGCGATCAGCATAGTCCAGGTCCAGGTCATTGAAGCGGGCCGCCGCGTTGGCATATTCCACGGACAGTTCCAGGAAGCGCTGGTAGGCCAGCGCTTCAATCTTCTGGCTGTCGTAGGTGATGTAGGTGGCTGCTACCCACGCCGCATGGGCATATTCATGGCTGGCAGCCTCCAGACGCGTTTCCGCCTCTTCCAGGAAAGCGACAGCTTCCGCTTCAGTCTGGGCAAATGCACTGGTTGCCAGGCCTGCAGAAAACAGGGTGCTGGCAAAAAGATTTTTCAGGAAAACGCGTTTCACAAAGGCCTCCGGGTTTACTGGGTTTATTCAAATGAGCTATTCAAAGGATAAGGGAAAATTACCATCATAGGGTGGCCAGTTCGGGACCGGCTGAGTCGGTGGCGCGTAGAACATGGCACCATGAACGTGGCGAATGAGGCCGTCCTCGATGCTGATGGTGTGGGTGAAATGATTGCGCCAGCGCTCGTTACCCGGTTGGCGTAAAAACACCACTGACATCATGACGATCTGCTGTTCAACATCCACCACCTGCACGCGCCTGGCGGTAATCTGTGCCAGTCCGAAATCGCCGGCAGTGCGGCAGTCGCCCCTGCCGTTGAAACCGGTCTGTCCGGGTTCCAGTTCGCCGCCAAAGGTGGGAAAGCCGTTCTCCCGACGGGAGCAACCGGGATGGCCCTTGATGATCTTGCTGTTCTTGGCGATGATGCCGTCAAAATAGCTGTTGGCCACGGCAATCAGGTCATCGCGACCGTAGCGGCGGTCCAGGGGCACATAGCCTTCGTTGGGCGGATTGGCGAGCAGGTTGTCCAGGTCGAATACAACGCCGCCGGGCTCACCGGAAATGCCAACATCATTTTCCCGGCCGATATGCCACTCCGCCTCGGTAATCATGCTTTCTTCCACTTTCAGTCGCAGTGCCACAATGGCCGGGCTGCCATTTTCATCCAGTACGCCAAAAAATCCGGCAGTGCTGCCTTCCGGATCATAATATCGGCGCTGCAGTTCACCCAGGCCGGTGACGGTTGACCAGAGGCCTTCATCATTGGGAGTGACGACAGAGTTTTCAGTCTGGCGAAATCGGTAGGCCAGTGGCGCCTGGTTGGCATCGTTGGCCACCAGGGCATCAAGGTACTGGTCCAGGAAACCGGCCAGGCAACTGCGGTCGCAGTCGTGGGCCTGTACCGAAAAAGCGGAGCAGGAGAGTAGTAGGGCAAAAACTGTACTGAATAAGCGCATGGGACTTCCCTTTATGAGTTTTTATTGGTTGCCAGTGATTCTCTTATTGCTGGAGGCTGAATTCAAGCTTGGCAGGATGCCAGGTAAGACATTGATATTAAAATGGTTTTCAGGAATCGAGAATGACGGCATGGGCCGTGTCTGCCTGGTTGCGGTTTTTCAGCTGGTTAACCAGCTCGGGCAGGGTCATGGGCGCGCCAAAATAACCGCCCTGGCCATACTTGATTCCCAGGCCCACCAGGATCACCTGCTGTTCAAAGGTTTCTATGCCCTCGGCAATGACGGTCATGTCGAGCTGGTCGGCCATGTTGATGATATGGGGTATGAGCGAGGAGCGAATGGGTTCCTCCTCCAGGTCAGCTAAATAACTGCGATCAACCTTGAGGTAGCTGCAATTGAGTTTTTTCAGTTGCGTGAGATTTGAATAACCCGTACCAAAATCATCGATGGATATGCTAAGGCCGGTCTTGTGAATGTTTTCCAGGCGGTTCTGGGTGCTGATTTCGTCCAGGTACTCTTCCTCGGTAATTTCCAGTGTCAGGGAAAAGCGTGACTGTCGAATTTCAGCCATGGCGATGATGTCTTCAATTTGTCCCGAGATGATATCCGCGGGAAAGATGTTGAGGCAAACCTTGAAGTTGTCGGGCAGGTCCCTGCAGTGTTCAAGCTCGACAAGTGCAGACTTGATCATGAGGCGGGTGAATTTACTGGTGTACTCGGCCTTGCGCAGTTCCGGCAGGTAATCATCAGGCATGGCCTGTCCATAGTGGTCGGCAAAACGCGAAAGGATCTCGCAGCCAATGACCGACTTCGTTTCCATATCCACAATGGGCTGGTAAAGCCAGTAGTAGGCGTTATTGTCAAAGCCGTGTATCAACCTGGAGGCAATGGATTGGCGTCCACGCAGGTAGGCGTTGAACCAGTAAGCCCCGATATTGCCAATAGCCAGGCTGCATAAAGCCAGCAGGGCAATGATTTTGGCGTACTCGTTGGCTAATACAGAGGTGCTGCTGCGCAATGCCAGGCACAGGTTAAGACGCATCTCATCACATGCCTCAAAGTAGGTAAGACTGTTGTCTGCAGAATCGTGGAGAGTATTGGCGACCTGGTATACGCCCCTGGTGCCGGAGATATGTTTCCAGTTAGTCGGTGCACCGGTATCCCTGAAGAAAAATTCCCAGGTAAATGGGCCAGTGTTCTGCAGGGTAAAAAAACCCGGGTCTGTCATGGTGCTGTAGTTGCCCAGCTTGATGACGATGGTGGAAAGGATTTCGCCGGTGAAATCCAGTTCCACCTCACGGTTGATCCAGATTTCTGCACCGTTGACCAGGGAAACAAAATCGGCAGGCGGGCTGACCACAGGTTCTGCAAATATGCCGCTGACCGTGGAACAAAGGCCGATGTCATCCTGGTAGAACATGATCTGCTTGGCATAGGCAGCATTGAACAGGGCGGATTCCATGATGCGTAAATTGTCTTCACTGCATTCTGTAAATTCGTACTCGTTAAGCGGCACCAGGATGGAGAACACATCATTGGCAGCAAATTCCAGCAGCTCAAACATGTCGTCGGCAAGATCGTTCTGGAGATTACGGATACTCTGGGCAAACAACTGGAAAAAAACGCCCGCAGCAACCAGTGTCACTGTGACACTGACCAGTACGGTATAAAGCTTGTTGGCAGCCATCGTTTTCAGCACGAGCCTTTGCTCGGGCAGTCACTATGCAGAAGGTGGAAATTGCCTGGTATGACTGCGCTATTTTAATGCCATAAAAATAACATCAATATTGAGGCCATCAGAATATCAGGGTTAGGCAAGGCATTCACCAGAAAAGCCTTGCTACCTACAGGGCTTTGGCAGAATGCCAGGAACCGGTGCCCGGTGTTTCAGTGCTTATGTGTCAGGAAGCATTGCCATAGGAGGGCTGTGCCATGGTCCCGGGTGTGGAGAGCTTGCTCCCCTTGAAGTCCTCGAGGATCACATACAGGCAGGGAATCAGCAGCAGGGTAATCACTGTCGCAAAGACAATGCCAAAGGCAAGTGAGGTGGCCATGGGAATCAGGAACTGGGCCTGCATGCTGGTTTCCAGCAGGATTGGTAACAAACCGAAGAAGGTGGTCAGGGACGTCAGCAGAATGGCCCGAAAACGCCGGGCACCGCCATTGACCACGGCCTCGATAATGGTCGTACCGGATTCCTTGGCCTTGTTCACAAAATTGACCAGGATAATACTGTCATTTACCACGACACCTGACAGGGCGATGATGCCCAGGAAAGACATGAAGTTCACCGGAATACCCACGATCAGGTGGCCCAGGATGGCACCAATGGCGCCAAAGGGAATGACGCCCATGATCATGATGGGCTGCGTGTAGGAGCGCAGGGGAATGGCCAGCAGGGCATAAATACCGAAAATGGCAAACAACATGCCCCGGACCATGTCCTGGATGATGGTCTGCTGTTCCGCCGTACCACCGTCTTCGCGGTAATCCACGCTGGGGTAGCGGGTTTTAAGTTCAGGGAAAAAATTGTTCTTGATGTCATTGTTCACCAGGCTGGGCTCGACCAGGGCTTCAATGATGTCAGCATTGACGGCCACGGAGCGTTCACCTTCCACGCGGTTGATCTGGGCGTACCCGGGCTGCATGTCGAAGCTGGCAATGGAGGAGAAGGGCACGGCATCACCGTCATTCGTGCGGATATACATGTCTTCGAGGTCGCCGATGGACACCCGCTCCTGTTCCGGGTAGCGCACCATTACGCGGACTTCATCGTCACCACGCTGCAGGCGCTGGGCCTGGGAGCCGTAAAAGGCATTGCGTACCTGGGTCGACAAATCATTCAGGGTAAAGCCCATGATTTCTGCACGGGGCATCAGTTGCAGTCTTAATTCATCCTTGCTGTTCACCGCTTCGTTCTTGATGTTGATCAGGCCGTTGTAGGTTCTCAGCTTGGCCTCCAGCTCGGCAGCCGCGGCGGTCAGCTCCTGGGGGTTGTTGCTCACCAGCTGGTAGGAGATTGGATTGCCACCAAAGACCTGGCCTGAAGAGAAGGTCAGTGATTTCAGGCCCGGCATGTCGCCGACATAATTGAGCAGGTATTCGGTGATCAGGTCAGCATCAATCTGGTTGGCCACGTCCTTGTCCATTTCAATAGCAGCCGTACCTGAAGACACCCCACTGCCGATAATGATGAAGTGATCAACGATATCGGTAGACACCTCGCCTGTTTCGGAATCGTCAAATTCGAAGTTGCCGTTGAGAGACAATACCGCCTCTTCCAGTTTGTTCATGATGTCACGGGTTTGTTCTTCCGGGCTGCCTTCCACCATGGTGACGCTGGCCTGCACGAAGTCACTGGGAATTTCCGGCAGGAACACCACGCGTACCAGTCCACCGGCAAGCAGCCCGCCTGAGATGATCAGGATGCCCACAAACGTCGACAGGGTGATGTAGCGATTGACAATGCACTTGTGCAGGAACGGTATGTACCGGTTGTGTACAAATTTGCTCAGCACGGCATTGCATCGATCGGGAATCTTGTTGAACCAGCTGTTCGGATTGGGTTTGCCGAAGTGAACCAGGTGAGAGGGCAGGATCAGTTTTGACTCGACCAGCGAAAAGACCAGGCACAGGATGACCACCCAGCCAATGGATTCGGTAAAGGCTGCAGCAAAGCCACTGATCATCAGCAGCGGCAGGAAGGCCATGATCGTGGTCAGAACGCCGAAAGTGGCAGGCAGGGCAACCCGCTGTGCGCCGTGCACAATACTCTTCGTACTGTGGCCATACTTGGTCATACTGTGGTGTGCACTTTCTCCGATGATGATGGCATCATCCACCACGATCCCCAGTACCATGATGAAACCGAACAGGCTTAACATGTTCAGGTCCAGGCCCACACTGGGCATCAGCGCAAAGGCGCCGAGAAATGAAATGGGAATGCCGACGATGACCCAGAAGGCCAGTTTGAGTTCCAGGAACAGGCTCAGGATGATCAGCACGAGCAGGGCACCCATCAACAGGTTTTCCGTCATCAGGTCGAGACGGTCCTGCAGGTAATACGAGGTGTCAGCCCAGATATCCATCTCGATGCCTTCAGGCAATGTCTGCGATCTTTCGGCTACGAACTGCCGAACGCTTTCGGTGACCTGCAGCATATTCTGGTTGCTGGTGGTCTGCACCGTGATGCTTACCGACGGGTTGCCGTCAAAGCGGGCATAGGTTTCGGTATCTTCAAAACCGTCAACGATAGTGGCGATATCGCCCAGGGTAAGTATCGTGCCATCGGTGGTTGTCAGCAGGACGATCTTGTCAAAGTCCTGGTAGTTGTAGGCCAGCGCCTGTGTCCGTACCAGGATCTCACCACCTTCTGTATCGATGGAGCCGGCAGGCAGGTCGAGTGATGAGGCGCGAATGCGTTGGGCAATCTGGTCCAGGCTCAGGCCGTACTTGAGCAGGGTGTTTTCCGACACCTCGATGCCAATTTCATAGGGACGTGCTCCCTGCAGTGTGACGGTAGTGACATCGTCCAGCTCCAGCAGTTCATCGCGAATCTGCTGGGCCAGTTCCTTCTGGCTGACCGGGTTGATATCACCGTGAATTTCGATACGCAGGGCGTCATTACGGATCAGGGTACGCATCACCACGGCCGGTTCGGCATCCACGGGTAAATTGACGATGCTGTCTACCCGGGTTTTGACATCATTGAGTACTTCATTGATGTTGTAGGACTCATCGACTTCAAGGGTCACCTGGGCATTGCCTTCCTGGGCAACGGAACGGATGGTGTTGATGCCGTCCACATCCTCGACGGCTTCCTCGATCAGGATAACAATGCCTTTCTCCACATCGGCCGGAGTGGCACCCGGGTAGGCCATGCGCACCTGGATGATGGGCAGGTCGATGTCCGGCATGGCTTTCTTGGTAATGGTGGCCACTGAAAACAGACCGGCCATGATGATAATGATCATCATCAGGTTGGCCGCCACGTGATTGTTGGCAAACCACGCAATAATGCCCTTGTCTTCTGCTTCGATGCTCATGTCTGTCCTGTTCTGCTTTCGGTTTCTTCCGGGTTAATGACTTGCCTGTTCAGCAATGCTTGTAGGCCTTACTCAATGGTCTGTACTGCCTGGACACCCTGGGCATCCTGGATATTGACCTGCACGGGGGCGCCGTTGAGAGGATTTTCCAGGCGCGTCAGGATCACCCGGTCACCGTCTTCAAGACCGCCGGAAATGTAGACATCATCGCCATTGATCGTCAGTACGTCGACGGTCTTGGGCCGCAGCCGGCCCTCGGTATCGGCAGTCCAGACAATGTTGTTGGCCTGCAGGGTGTAGCGGGGGAGCACGACCACGTCTTCAAGGACACGGCCGCGAATATTGGCATTGACATAGGTGCCGATACGCAGGGTTTCCCTTTCCCAGCCACTGTTGACCAGGTTATAGGGGTCTTCCACCTGGACCACGCTGAACAGCACGCGCGTTCTGGTATCCAGGACACCTTCGGTGCGGATCAGTTTACCGGTCCAGTGGTACTCTCGGTTGCCAATGGTACTCACCAGGTCGACTTCCGGTGTATTGGTCATGGCCTCGACGCCGGTAATGTTGCTGGTTGCCGGCGGCAGGTCCAGGAAGGGAATCTTGGTTTCGGGTATGGGCAGCCTGACCTCGGCATAATCCACGGCGAAAGTCTCGGCAATGGCCGTGCCGATCGAGACATACTGGCCAATATCGGTGTTCTTGGCACTAACGAGGCCGTCATAGGGGGCAATGATCGAGGTCTTGGCGAGATCCGTACGTGCCTGCTCCAGGTCAGCCTGTGCCGATGCCAGGCGTGCACGGGCTTCTTCCAGTTGGGGCTTGCGCAGGTACAAATCCTTGGCACGAATTCGCTCCTGTTCCGCGGCAGTCATGCGGTCCCATTCCCGTTGTGCCACATCAGCCTGGCCCTGTTCCTGCTGCAACTGGCTTTGCGCACCTGCCACGGTTGCTTCTGCTCGTGCCACGGCAGCCCGGTAATTCTGGTCATCAAGTTTCACCAGCAGGTCACCCTTGCGGAAAAAGCCGCCTGCGACGAAGGCAGGTGACACCGACACTACCTGGCCAGAAACTTCAGATACCAGGTTGGTAGAAGTCCGCGGCTCGACGGTGCCCTGGGATGACACGGTAATGGCGGCATCCTGTACGCGGACAGTAATGGCATCCACGGCGACCACCAGTTGCTGAGGCTCATTTTGTTCCGCCTCAGGGCGCACCATGCGCAGCATCACTGCAATGGCAATGGCGACAATAATAATCAGTAGGGGCAGGATTTTTTTGATCATGGTGGACTACATCCTAGAAGTGAATTCGGTAGCGGTTATATTTGCAGGGTGTCTATCAACAGTTTCAGGCTGGTATCGAGTGTGTCGCGTTCATCAGCAGACAGGCTACTCAACAGGTCACTGACATGCTGTTCTGCCCGTTCACGCAGCACAATACGTTTGTTATTGCCTTCCGGGGTCAGCGCCAGCAGGGTGATGCGGCGATTGTCTTCGGGCACGGTCCTGGTCACCAGGCCTGCCTTGACCAGCAAGTTCACCGAGCGTGAAGCCGTGGGCGGTGTGACATGATGCTGCCTGGCCAGTTCAGTCAGCGTCAGGGGGCCCTGTGCAAGGCTCATCAGTATGCCGATCTGGGCCGGGTCAATGGAGTCTTCCTCATGCCTGAGATTTTGCGAAAAACTGCGATGGAGCAAGTGCAAAGCATAGAACAGTGATGACTCGGTCGAGGCATTGTTGTCCAGGGCGGCATCATTCATGGCGGCTGTGTTTCCTGACTTTTGCGTATCAGCGTTTCAAAATTGGTTTTGGCTAATAGTTAGCGATGCGAACTATAACTTAGACTAACTGTTAGTTCAACATGGATTTGATTCCAAAGTGCCGCTACCAGGCTGAAAAAGCCCCGGTATGGAGCAAACAGGTCCCCGATTTGCGGAGAATTCAGGAACAGTGGCTAGTGCAGAGCAGGCTTCATGGGCAGTGTGCGAATAATGTCTGCCTCGATTTCCAGGAGCTGCTCCAGTCGGGGGGTTATACGTTCGGCAGGGAAATACAGTTCAGCCAGATCCAGAAACATTTGATAGTGGCGGGCTTCAGAATCGGTGATGGCCTGGTAGAACTTTTTCAACCGCGGCTCTTCCACCTCTCCGGCAATCATGCCGAAACGTTCTGCGCCCCGGGCCTCAACGATACTGGCAATAAGCAGACGATCAAGCAGGTAGGCTTCCTTGCCCTGGTCCATGGCCTGGTGCAGGCGGTTGACGTATTCATCTTTCTGGTCGGCAGACGGCTGCAGGTCCCGCTCCAGGATCAGGCGCATCACATCCCGAAAATGGCTGAGTTCCTCAATGGCAAGATTGAGCATGTTTGTGATCAGTTCGGGCCGGTCAGGGTAATGGGAGATCATGGACATGGCCATGCCGGAAGCTTTTTTCTCACAACTGGCATGGTCGGCCAGGAAGGTGTCGAAATCGGCAAGCACGGTGTCCAGCCATGCCTGTGATGTGGGCACCTTTAGGGAAAAATCCATGGCCAGGTTCAGGCAGTGGGTTGGGGCAGGGTAGTGAAGGTATCTACCAGGGCTTGCCAGCTTTTGCGCTTGCCCTGCAGCTCTACCTTGAGCAGGCGATAACGCTGGCGCAGGCTTTCCGGCTCAAGTTCCGGAAACTTCTCGTGCAGTTCCCTGGACAATTGTGCTGATTTCACCTGGTACCACTGCTGTCTCAGTTCTGCCCAATGGTTGAGGGTTTCGACCAGTTGGTGATACTCGTCCTCAAGTTTGCGCCGCCAGGTCTTGGAATCAAGCACCTGCTCGCAGGCAGCCAGGGCATGCTGGTACTGCACTTCCACACGGGTCAGTTCCTGGCGGTATCTGGAGCACAGGCGCAGGTCACTGGTCAGGCCGACCCAGGAGCAGGCGCGGATCAGCCATTTGGTGGGGTCCCAGTGATACCACTTGATGCCGTTGCGGTAATCCCAGGCAAAGGTGTGATGGTAATTGTGGTAGCCCTCACCAAAGGTGAACAGGGAAATAAACCAGTTGTCGCGGGCGGTCTGTGCCGGGTCATACTGACGTGAGCCCCACATGTGGGCAGCCGAGTTGATCAGGTAGGTGAAATGCTGACTCAGGGTCAGGCGCAGGAAACCTGCCAGCAGGAAACTGCCCCAGATATCCCCGTGCCATGCACCCAAAAGGACAGGCACACCAACGTTCATCGCCAGCAACAGTGCCAGGTAATGCTTGCGTTGCCATACCAGGATGGGGTCCTTGAACAGGTCCTGGACATTGCTGACATCTTCCTTTGTTGCTTCCCAGTCACGGATCATCCATTCGAAATGCGAATACCAGAAGCCCTTGCCGGCGGAATAGGGATCCTTGTCGTCATCATCCACATGCAGGTGATGGCGACGGTGGTCAGCCGCCCAGGTGATGCAGTCATTTTGCAGGGCGCAGGCACCGCCCAGGGCAAAGATAAATTTCAGAACAGGGTGGGCCTTGTAGGCCTTGTGGGACCAGAGCCGATGGTAACCGGCGGTGATAGACATCTCGCAAAACACCATGAGCACGCCAAACCAGATCCATTCATAGGTGTCATAGCCATAGGTCAACCCGTACCAGGGCACGAGGGTCATTGCCACCAGCGGCGGAATGCCCAGAACGGCAAGGTTCAACCAGCGAATGGGGGGCTTGGAACTGTCTGACTGCATGATGAGAAAAATCCGGTTGCTGAATTCAGGGGGTCATTGACGGGAAATGAAATTATACAAAGAAAACCATGATTGAGAACCTGCAATAAAGAAGGAAATATCGGTGCTGCGTCGAATCTTGATGCCAGGATAGCTATAATCCCCGGCATTCCTGATAACAAGAAGGTGTTGGTTACATGCCGTATTTGTCACCTGCTTTGATTTCCACAGAAATTCCGTTTCGAAAAAAAGCTGACCCGTTGAGCACCCTGGTATCCGGCATCCTGATCAGTACCGGTGCCAACCTGGTCCTGGGAGGGGCTGTACTGGCACAAGAGGGTGAATTCGAGGAAATCGTTGTCCAGGACACCCGCGGCGGTGCCTACCGTTTTGACCAGAGCACAGTGGGTAAGTTCACCGAACCTTTGCTCGATACTCCCCAGTCTGTCACCACCATATCCTCCCAACTCATGGAAGACCGTAATGTCATGAGCCTGGATGATGCGCTTCGCAATGTACCAGGAATCACTTTAGGTGCCGGTGAGTTCAGCTGGCAGGGTAACAACCCCACCATACGCGGTTTTTCCTCGCGCAATGACATGTTCCTGGACGGTATGCGGGACCTGGGGAGTTATGCCCGTGATCCTTTCAACCTGGAGGCCGTGGAAGTCCTGCTGGGTCCCTCGTCCATGGTTTTCGGGCGTGGTTCTACCGGCGGGGTGATCAACCAGAGCACCAAGAAACCCGTTGACCAGGAAATTCGCAGTCTGCATGTGAACCTGGGTAATGCCTCCACGGCGCGCGCTACGGTGGATTTCAACCAGCCCCTGGCGCTTGCCAATGGCGGTGGCTTCCGCCTGAACCTGCTGGCGCACCAGTCCGATGTGCCCGGACGCGATACCGTGGAGACCGAACGCTATGGCATTGCACCTAGCCTCAGCCTGGGCCTGGGCAGTGCCACCAACCTGACCCTGAGCTACCTGCACCTGCAAAGTGACAGTCTGCCTGACTATGGTATGCCCTGGATCGGAAACCGGCCTGCCGATGTGAGGCGGGAAAATTTCTATGGGTTTGACAATGACAACCTTGAAACCGAGGCTGACGTTGCTTCTGCCATTCTTGATCATCAGCTCAGCAGGACCTGGGGCCTGAATGCCCAGGTACGCGTTGCCGATTATGGCCGTAGCAGTTTTATCACCGAACCCCAGGTGGGACCGGGCGTGACACAGGCCGATGTACCGGCAAACGTCACGGTTGAGCGCATGATTTTTACCGGCCAGAGCAACGAAACCATGCTGCAGGGACAGCTCAATCTGCGCGGAGATTTCAGCACCGGGCAGGTAGACCATACCCTGATTGCCGGAGTAGAAACGGCGCGGGAAGAATCGGATCCCAGCTTCGGCTTTGCCGCGATGACCCCGTATTTTGATTACGGCATACCGGTACCGACTACCAACCTGGCTACCCCCGGCGGCGGTATTTACACCGGGCCCGTGGCAGATCGGCTGTTATCGGATGCCTCCAGTGACACGCTGGCGGCCTATGCCCTGGACACCATCAAGTTTGGCGACAAGTGGCAGTTGTCCCTGGGGCTGCGCTGGGATCGCTTTGAAACCTGGTATGCCGAGCGCCGCCTGGACGTGAACGGCATGGAAAGCAGCCGGAGCAGCTTTGATACCAGCGATACCGAAACCAGTTACCGCACGGCCCTGGTATACAAACCGGCGGAAGAGGGGACCCTCTATGTGGGCTGGGGCACCTCGTTCAATCCCTCAGCCGAGTCGGTTTCCTTCATTAACAGTGGGCGTGGTCTCACCACCGGCAATGTGGCACTGGATCCGGAAGAAAATGAAAGCCTGGAGTTCGGAATGAAGTGGAGCCTGCTTGATGACCGCCTGCTGGTGGATGCCGCGATTTTCAATATCACCAAGGACAATGCCCGCGTGCCTGACCCGCTCAATCCCGGTTTCAATACCCTGGCCGGTGAGCAGGAGATCAACGGCTTTTCGGTGAATATGAGTGGCGGCTTCGGTGACATCCTGCATTTCACTACCGGCTACACGCACCTGGATGACGAACAGCGCAACACGTTGTCCGGCACCACCGGGCGCATCAATAACGTGGCGCAAGATACCTTTTCCTTCTGGCTAAACTGGGCCATGGGCAATAGCCTGGATTTCGGGGTCGGTACCCGCTACATGGACGAACGTGTCGTCAACAACACCAGGATTGCAGCCGATTACTGGGCCCTGGATGCCATGGCGAAATTCCAGTATTCGGATACCATCACTTACAAGCTGAACCTGACCAATCTCACCGATGAGTACTACTTTGACCAGTTGCATCCCTGGCACGTGGTACCTGGCCCTGGCCTGGGTGCGGTGTTTGCAGTCAATTTCGACTACTAGTTCAGCGCATAACACGGAACCTGCCACATGCTGATTCATCTTACCCAGGTACTCAATGCCGATGAACTGGCGCAATGCCGGGCGGCCCTGGAAGGGATGGACTGGTCCGATGGCCGCGGCAGCGCCGGTTACCTGTCCCGGGCGGTGAAAAACAACCAGCAATTACCCGATGACCATCCGGTAGCGCGGGAACTGGGGGAAGTGATTATTCGTGCCCTGGATCGTAATGAGCGATTTACTGCTGCCGCCCTGCCCATGAAAATGGTGCCACCGCTGTTTAACTGTTATGAGGATGGTGGTGATTATGGCCGGCATGTGGATGGTTCCATTCGCCCGGTGACCGGTACGCCGCATCGCGTGCGTACCGACCTGTCGGCAACGCTGTTTCTGTCCGATCCTTCAACTTACACGGGGGGTGAACTGGTCATTGAGGACAGCCTTGGCCCGGCTGAAATCAAGCTGGCGGCCGGAGACATGGTGTTGTACCCGGGCACCAGTGTGCATGGCGTCAAACCGGTGACCAGCGGCCGGCGACTGGCGGCGTTCTTCTGGATCCAGAGCATGGTGCGCAGCGACCAGCGCCGCAGTATCCTGTACGAACTGGATAATGCCATTCAGAAAATTGCCACGGATACACCGGAACAGGGGGCATTGACCGACCTGGCCGGTGTCTACCATAACCTGCTGAGAGAATGGGCGGATACCTGATGGACAAACTGGAAGAGCAACTCACCGACCTGCAGACCCGCCTGGCTTTCCAGGACCACACGATCCACGAGCTCAATGATGTGATTACCGATCAGCAGAAACAGATCGATCGCCTCAGCGAAAAGCTCAGGCTGCTGGATGACAAACTGAAAACACTGGAAGATGCGGTGCCGGCATCACATGATCCGGTGCAGGAAAGACCGCCGCATTATTGAAAACACGAAAAAGGATAAAGGATAAAAGATAAAGGTGTGATCCAACTGCCTCTCCAGACATGACCTTTATCCTTTATCTTTTATCCTTTATCGAAAACATCATCGAAGTCGTCGGATGGCGGCACTGTGTGCCTTATCCGACCTACCTCAATTAAAGACTCTCACCCTTTGATCGCCGACACGTCCTCGGCCTGAAGTCCCTTGGTGCCTTCGGTCACGGCAAATTCGACTCGCTGTCCCTCGCGCAGGATGCGATGGCCTTTGCCCATGATGGAGCGAAAGTGGACAAAGATATCTTCGCCATTATCCCGGGTAATAAAACCAAAGCCCTTGCTGGCACTGAACCACTTCACGCTGCCGGTTTCCTTGTCCTGGGAAGTGGGTTGTGAAGATTGTTTGGCGGCTTTTTGGGCCTTTTTCTTTTTGCCGGAGGATTGGCGTTTACGTGAAGGTTGCGAATTGTCCTCAAGAGTCAAACCCTCTGCTGTACAGACCCAGAAACTGGTAAAACACCCACCCAGCAGTGCGAAGACGAAAATGGCAAGGGGAGGGGGAAACAGGGCGTATAAATTGGCGACAAAACTCAATGCCGCCAGGACTATCGCAACAATAATAGAAGCAATAATTATCTTGGTATTCATGACTAGCTCGTTGGAAAAGTAATTGTTTTTTCTAGTTTTTATAAATAAAGTGCGGCGTACGTAAAAAAATTGTTGGTACCGCAACAAGTCACGGATGGTAACACTTTCAACGGCGTTTTTTAAAGAGGTTGGAAATGTGAATAATCGTCCCAACCCCGGTCTGGAAAACCGGGGCTGGTCAGTCAGGAATTTGAAACGGAGCGTACGAAAATGGTCGGCTGGCCGGCTTTACAGGGGAATCGGAATACCACCTGCCCGAATTTCCACGTCGTTACCATCGTCATAGCTTTCGACATCGCCTTCGGGAATATCGCACTCATCCAGAATTGAATTCATGCGGCTTTCGTCCCGTGGAAACAGGTCCAGGTCGTACTTGCGTGCTACATCACGCCAGGTGGCGGCATATTCGCAATGAAAACTCTCTTCCGGTGGGCGCCAGCTGGCGATACCGCGATCCCGCTTCTTGCGGTGTATATCCCTGCCCACGGGGATCAGGTTGATCGGGTCGTTGGCAAACTGCATGCGCTTGTTGTCATCCCACTGGTAGCCGTTGGAGGCATTGGCATAAACCGGTGGAATAATGTGATCGATTTCCATGCGCGCCGCCCGATCATACACATCGCCAGTATAGGGGTCTGTCCACTGTCCCATGCGTACTTCGCATTGACGGGGGTTGGTATAGGACACCGGGATTTCGCTGGTTGCTACCAGCACCTGGGTGCGCATGGTCTGGCAGCCTCCCGCCATCACCCAGTAAGGCCAGTCATCCTGGTTGTAGAACAGGTCCTGGTCACGATTGGAAAAGCGGTTACGGCGATTGAAGCGGTCATAACGAGATGGCGCCATCTGGCAACCGGCCTGGTGGCAATGATAATCACCGAAGGCGTCGTAATGACCACCATTGCGGTCATAGCCCTTGTTGATGTGGGCGCCAGCCAGTGTAGCGGCGAGGCTAGAAAGAAGTAACAGGCTGACTTGTTTCAGGTTCGGCATGGTCCTCTCCTGATGTTTGCGTTCTGCTGATTGTGTTGACTACTGAAGGTGCGGAATTACAGCTGTTGTAACTAATTACAACTGTTGAAGCTTGTCCATTTGCTCCTGCAACTGCTTCAGGGTTGTCTCGGCATTAGACATTTTTTCCTTTTCCTTCGCAACAACCTCGGGCGGCGCATTGTCGACAAACTTCGCATTGCCCAGTTTGCCACCCAGGCGTGCTATTTCCTTGTCGAGCTTGTCCTTTTCCTTGTCCAGGCGCGCCAGTTCGGCTGCTACATCAACCAGACCGGCCATTGGCACAAGAACTTCCATATCCCCCACCACCTGCATGGCCGATGGTGGAGCGCTGTCGGCATCATCCAGCCAGTCGGCACTGTCGAGCTTGGCCAGTTTGACCAGGAACTGGCGGTATTTCTCCAGCAGTTGCTGATCATCGCTATTGCCTTTGGCCAGCAGCAGGGGAATGGATTTCGCCGGTGAGATATTCAGCTCTCCGCGAATATTGCGAATGCCGATAATGACGTTTTTTACCCAGTCCATTTCACGGTCAATGTCCGGATCCACGACGCTCTGGTCCTGTGCCGGGTAGGGCTGGAGCATGATGGTCTCGCCAGTGATACCCAGGGCCGGTGCAGCCTTTTGCCAGATTTCCTCGGTTATAAAAGGCATCAGGGGATGCAGCATGCGCAGGCTTTGTTCCAGGACATTGAGCAGGGTATAGCGCGTGGCATTTTTCTGGGCGTCGGTGGCATTGTCATCCCAGAGGACGGGTTTCGACAGTTCAAGGTACCAGTCACAGTACTCGTTCCAGAAGAAGTCATAGATGGCCTGTGATACCAGGTCAAAACGGTAAACGGCGATGGCATCCTCGACCGTTTTCAGGGTGTCCTGCAAGCGGGACTGGATCCACAGGTCGGCGCGGGAGTAATCGCTTTCCGTTGCCGGTTTCTGCACGCCGTGTTCCTCGGTATTCATGAACACGTAGCGGGCGGCATTCCAGATCTTGTTGCAGAAGTTGCGATAGCCCTCGATACGGCCCATGTCGAAGTTGATGTCGCGGCCGGTGGAAGCCAGCGAATAGAAAGTGTAACGCAGGGCATCGGTGCCGTAGGCAGGAATGCCCTCGGGGAATTCCTTGCGGGTTTTTTTCTCAATCTTCTGGGCATCCTGCGGACGCATCAGGCCGGTGGTGCGCTTTGCCACCAGGCTGTCGACATCGATACCATCAATCAGGTCGATGGGGTCCAGGACATTGCCCTTGGATTTCGACATTTTCTGGCCATCCCCGTCACGGATCAGGCCATGGATATAAACTTTCCGGAATGGAATCTCACCTCTGAACTTGAGCGTCATCATGATCATGCGCGCCACCCAGAAGAAGATGATGTCAAAGGCGGTGACCAGCACGTTGGTCGGGTGAAAGGCTTTCAGCTCAGGGGTATCATCCGGCCAACCGAGTGTTGAGAAGGTCCACAATGCCGAGGAAAACCAGGTATCCAGCACATCTTCATCCTGGCGCAGGACCAACCCGGCATCCAGGCTGTACTTTTCCCGAACATGATCTTCGCTCTTGCCGACATAGATATTGCCATCGTCGTCATACCAGGCGGGAATGCGATGCCCCCACCACAGCTGGCGGCTGATGCACCAGTCCTGCAGGTCGCGCATCCAGGCAAAGTAGGTGTTTTCCCAGTTCTTCGGGACAAATTCGATGTCACCGTTTTCCACGGCCTCGATGGCCGGTTTGGCCAGGGATTCCACGGCCACATACCACTGGTTGGTGAGATAGGGCTCGATCACCACGCCACTGCGATCCCCGCGCGGGACTTTCAGTTTGTGGTCCTCGATTTTTTCCAGCAGGCCGGCTGCTTCCATGTCGCTGACAATCTGCTTGCGCGCATCAAAGCGGTCCATGCCGCGGTAGGCTTCCGGGGCATTATCATTGATCGCGGCGTCCACGGTCATGATATTGATGACGGGCAGGTCATGGCGTTTGCCGACTTCGTAGTCATTGAAGTCGTGGGCCGGCGTGATTTTTACACAGCCGGTACCGAACTCCGGGTCCACGTAGTCATCGGCAATCACCGGGATCTCACGATCGCACAGGGGCAGTTGGACAGTCTTGCCGATCAGGTTGGCATAACGTTCATCGTCAGGACTGACCGCCAGGGCCGTATCGCCGAGCATGGTTTCCGGCCGCGTGGTAGCGATGGTGACATGGTCCTTGCCATCGGCGGTCTTTTCACCGTTGGCCAGGGGATAACGGAAATACCAGAAGTAACCATTTTCCTCTTCGGACACCACCTCCAGGTCGGATATGGCCGTGTGCAGTTTCGGATCCCAGTTCACCAGGCGGTTGCCGCGGTAGATAATGTCCTCGTCATACAGGCGAATAAAGACTTCCTCGACGGCTTTGGACAACCCTTCATCCATGGTGAAGCGTTCACGGGACCAGTCAATGGAGGAACCCAGGCGCCTGAGCTGGCGCGTGATATTGCCACCGGATTCTGCCTTCCACTCCCACACCTTGTCGATGAAGGCCTCACGACCCAGGTCGTGACGGGTCAGGTCCTGTGCCTGCAGTTGGCGTTCCACCACCATCTGGGTGGCAATACCGGCGTGATCGGTACCAACCTGCCACAGGGTGTTACAGCCTTTCATGCGATGGTAGCGAATCAGGGCATCCATGATGGCATTGTTGAAGCCATGCCCCATGTGCAGGCTGCCGGTAACGTTCGGCGGCGGTATCGCGATGCTGTAGGAAGGACCTTCACCACTGGGGGTAAAGTAGCCGTTGGCTTCCCATTGTTCGTACCAGGATTTTTCGATTTCAAAGGGCTGGTATGTTTTATCCATTACGGCTCTGTGTTGTCTGGAGTGGCTTGAAAAGCCGCGCATTATAGCGCTTGTGCCACTGATATCCCAATGACCGTTTGGCGCTTTTAACCGGTCAGAAGGGCTCTGCCGGGATATCCATGCCTGTCAATCCATTATCCAGGCCCAGTGCTTCGACGTTCATGCTGACACCGTAATAATTGGCCAGGGCCACCTGGTGGTCGAAATGGGCGCGCCAGCGCTTGAGTTCTGCCTCGGCAACCACCTGCTCTCGCTGGTTGAGCTGGAAAAAATCACTCAGGCCGGCTTCAAAGCGCCGGGCCTCTGCCTCGGCCAGTTGCCTGGAAGCTGCCAGCT
>CAZROW010000007.1:0-59451 GCA_964601805.1 uncultured Enterobacteriaceae bacterium | reverse complement strand
GGCCTACAGGTTCGCTGTCAATTACGTCATCTACTCGATGACGCATTGACAGCCTGGGGGCGCCCGGTCTTTTGTCCTCATACGGCGTTGCTTATGTACTCACTCGGTCACGTACTGATGTGTACGCTCCCTCACTGCGTGCATAAGCGCCTTGTCTGAGAACAAAATCCCTGGCCGCGAGTTGGATTCCAGAGCAGGTATTTTGTAAACATTTTTTTCTTCGAATGGGCTCAAATAAATGACACTCCCAATATCCCTTAGCAGGTTCCTACTTTTATCCTTTATCCTTTTTCCTGTATCGGTCCTCGCTGCCAGCGAGGACGATCTCGTTGCCCGTGCCCGGGCGATTCATGACCGGGTGATGGCGCTGGATACCCACGTGGATATTCCGTTGACCTTTGGTACCAGTGAACATGATCCCGGTAATGCCGAGGCCCAGGTCAACCTGGACTCGATGGAAGCAGGGGGGCTGGATGCGGCTTTTTTCATTGTTTATGTGGGGCAGCAGGAGAGGACTGAGGAAAACTACCGTCTCGCGATAGCAGATGCGGTGGCCAAGTTTGATGCCATTCATCGCATGACGGATTACATGTACCCGGACCGCATCGGGTTGGCGGAGACGGCAGCTGAAGCCAGGGCAATGTTTGCTGAAGGTAAACTGGTGGCGATGATTGGTATTGAAAACGGTTTCGCCATTGGTGAGGACCTGTCCCTGCTGGAGGATTACCGTCGCCGTGGAGCCCGTTACATGACCCTTGTGCACAACGGCCATAATGCCATCGGCGATTCAGCCCAACCTCGGCCCCAGTTTGGTGACGAGGAGATAGAACACGGCGGGCTGAGCAAATTCGGTTACGAGGTGGTGGATGAACTCAACCGGTTGGGCATCCTGGTAGATGTCAGTCATGTATCACGTCAGACCATGCTGGATGCGACTCGCCATTCCAGCGCCCCGGTCATTGCTTCCCATTCCAGCGTCAAGGCCGTGGCGGACCATCCGCGCAACCTGGATGATGCACAGTTGATGGCCTTGAAAGACAATGGCGGCGTTGTCCAGATCGTTGCCTTTAATCCCTATGTGAAGGAGGGTGGCGATGCTGATGTCCAGGGCCTGGTGGATCATATTGACCACGCCGTAAATCTCATTGGCATCGAGCATGTGGGTATTTCTTCCGATTTTGGCGGTGGTGGCGGCATTACTGGCTGGAATAACGCCCTTGAAACCTTCAATGTCACGCTGGAACTTGTCAGACGCGGTTATAGTGAGGAGAATATTGGTTTGCTGTGGAGCGGGAACGTGCTGCGCATTCTGGAAGAAGCAGAGCGCGTGGCTGATTATCAATAACAGGCTATTCTTCGCTGCTGTTGGCGGTCGAGGTCAGCCTGGTTATCTGAATACATAACCCCGGGGGGGATGTTATGCCCACAGTCACAGTACCCAAGGCCATCGATGCCGGCCTGCGCAATCTCAAGGCCAATTTCTGGCCGTACATGCTCATCATCGTCATTCTCGGGATTCTGGAATCCTTCAGCAATGGTTTCGGGATCCGGGAGGGTATGAATTCCGGAAACTGGTTTTTCTGGGGCCCAGTCTCCGGCGGCCTCCTGGCCTCTTTTATCACAGTATTTGTTAAACCGGTATTTGAATACGGCGCCAAAATGACCTTCCTGCGCGGACACCGGGACCAGGAGGTGGATGTCAGGGATATCATCCGCGGATTCGATTCCAGGTCGCTCTATATTGATATCATCCTGACCAATATCATGGTCATGCTCGCCATCATTTTTGGCTTCATTTGCCTGATCCTGCCGGGTATCTATATTGCCTGTCGCACTGTACTGGCTCCCCTCCTGGTGATGGACAAGGGCCTGGGGCCGCAGGAGGCCTTCAAGGCCAGCTGGGCGCTTACCCGGATACACTGGCCAGTTGCCCTGCAACTGGGCATTGTGGCCTTCCTGATGATCATCGGCGGCCTGCTTCTGCTGGTCGTAGGCATGATTCCGGCCTTTGCCTGGGTAAAGGCCATGTTCACCTCGTTTTACCAGCAGGTCCTTGATGCACACGACGAGCAATTCCTGCTCTCCCTTGACATAGAACCCTGACTTCCCCTAAAGTGCGCGCTTCATGTGTCACTGTTGACCAGTGATATGTGTGTGGTGGACGGACTGAACAGGTGATCCCATGTTCAGTCGCCAGGACCAATCGATCCTAAATGGATGTTGGTTGACCCCCAGAGACCGGCTTTGTCTGTGACACTGAACTTGGAACGGGTTCAGAATTTGCTAAAGCCCCCCGGCACGTTATCTCGTGCGGGCCCTCTAAAGGTTCAACCAGAACCTGATCAATACTGATCAAAAGATCGAAACATGATGCAGCAGACAGGATACAGCTGTACGGCGATATGCCGGCTGTCTGCGTATCGGCGGTGTTTATGCGTTGTCGCCAAACCCAATGAACTGAATGTGTCCGGTGAATGCGGACATGAACCTAGAGGACAAAACAGTGGAAATGCTTTCCGGTGGAGACATGCTGATTCGTGCCCTGCACGATGAAGGTGTTGACCTGATATTCGGCTACCCTGGCGGTGCCGCCCTGCACATCTATGACGCCATTTTTAACCAGGACAAGGTAGAGCACATCCTGGTGCGTCACGAACAGGCTGCAACACACGCAGCGGACGGCTATGCCCGTTCAACAGGCAAACCCGGCGTCGTGCTGGTGACTTCCGGACCCGGTGCGACCAATGCCATTACCGGTATTGCCACTGCTTTCATGGATTCCATTCCCATGGTGGTCATCTCCGGCCAGGTCACCCGTGATGCCATTGGTTCAGATGCCTTCCAGGAAACGGACATGATTGGTGTTTCCCGCCCCGTGGTGAAACACAGCTTCATGGTTCAGCGTGCCGAAGACATTCCCATGATTGTGAAGCAGGCTTTCCACATTGCCAGTACCGGCAGGCCCGGCCCTGTCGTTATTGATGTGCCCAAGGACGTTACCGATCCGGGTGAAACGTTTCCGTATGAATATCCGGAAACCGTAAAAATCCGTTCCTACAACCCGCCGACGAAAGGGCACTCCGGCCAGATCAAGAAAGCCGTCGAGATACTGATGGGCGCCAAACAGCCCATGATATATGCCGGCGGTGGTGTTGTGCTGGGTGATGGCGGCGAGCTGTTGACACAGCTGGCGCGCAAGCTCGGTTTTCCGGTGACCAACACCCTGATGGGTCTTGGCGCCTATCCTGCCACTGACAATCAGTTTGTCGGCATGCTGGGAATGCATGGTACCTATGAAGCCAACATGGGTATGCACGAAGCCGACGTCATCCTGGCCATCGGTGCCCGGTTTGATGACCGTGTGACCAACTCGGATGTCAGCAAGTTCTGCCCCAACGCGACCATTTTGCACGTGGACATCGACCCGGCTTCCATTTCCAAGACCGTGACTGCCCATGTTCCCATCGTAGGTCCGGTTGCCCCTGTCCTGAAGGAAATGCTGGAACAGGTCACTGCATCAAAGCAGAAAGTGGACACCGAGGCACTGGATGCCTGGTGGGCCAAGATCAACAAGTGGCGTGAGCGCCAGTGCCTGGCTGTTACGCCTGCAGAGGGCGAGATTATCAAGCCGCAGCAGGTGATCCAGGCGCTTTACAAGGCCACCAATGGTGATGCCTATATCACTTCTGACGTGGGCCAGCACCAGATGTTTGCCGCACAGTATTACAACTTTGACCTGCCAAGACGCTGGATCAATTCCGGTGGCCTGGGCACCATGGGCTTCGGCCTGCCCGCCGCCATGGGTGTGCAACTGGCCTTTCCCGATGCCATCGTTGCCTGCGTCACCGGCGAAGGCAGTATCCAGATGAATATCCAGGAACTGGCAACCTGCAAGCAGTGTGCCCTGCCCATCAAGATTGTGAACCTTAACAACAAGGCCCTGGGCATGGTCAAGCAGTGGCAGGACATGCAGTACGGTGGCCGTCATTCACAAAGCACCTATGCCGATTCACTGCCTGACTTTATTGCCCTGGCAGAATCCTATGGGCATGCCGGAGTGCGGATCGACAAGCTCAGCGAGCTTGATGAGAAGATGGCAGAAGCCATGGCCATGACAGACAAGCTGGTATTCATTGATGTGGCTGTTGACCCGGAAGAGCATGTCTATCCCATGGCAATCCGTGGTGGCTACATGAGCGAAATGTTTTTAAGCAAGACAGAGAGGACCTGACATGAGACGCATCGTATCTATTCTGATGGAAAACCAGCCGGGTGCCCTGTCTCGTGTAGTCGGCCTGTTTTCACAGCGCAGCTATAACATCAATTCCCTGACGGTAGCACCGACAGAGGATCCGACCCTGTCGCGCCTGACATTGACGACGATTGGCGATGATCGCAAGATCGAACAGATCATCAAGCACCTGAACAAGGTGGTTGATGTGGCCAAGCTGGTAGACCTGACCGAAGGCAGTCACATCGAGCGTGAACTGATGCTCATCAAGGTCAAGGCCACGGGGGCTCAGCGGGCCGAAGTGAAACGTGTCGCGGATATCTTTCGCGGAGACGTGGTCGATGTAACACCGACCATGTACACAATCCAGCTCACCGGCACCAGCGAAAAGCTGGACGGCTTCATCCAGGCCCTGCAAGGCACCACGATTCTCGAAGTGGCCAGGACCGGGGTGTCTGGTGTGGCCAGGGGTGAGAAGATTCTGAGTCTCTGAAAGAAGTATCGTAGGCCGGAAGTACCCTCTGGGGCATAAAAGGCGCAAAGCGCCGTCATCCGGCAAGGTGTCCGCAGGGCATCCCAAGCATCGTCATCATTATCATCCAAACCAGGCGACCTTTGGTCGCCATGCCGGGTGACGCTCCGCTTTTCCGGCCTACCAAAACAACGAAGAGACCACATTTGTAGGTCGGGATAGACGCGAAGCGTCGTTTCCCGACGTGTGAATTTACCTCATGTGAAATTTTTGTCGGCAAACGCTTCGCTAATGCCGGCCTACTAAACCTGTTCCTTTACTTCCCTGGCAGGCAAAACGCGCTCCATCTTTGTCGTCTTGTGACTTCATAGTTTGAACCAATTAACAGTTTCATTTTTATCTATGAACCGTTGTACGTTTTCCAGCGTATCAACACTGGGGCACTTTAACCCTGTTTAAGCTGTTGAAATAATTAAAAAAATATTATTTTATTCTCATCCGCCAGTGAAACTCTTGCGTAACTTCTCTTGCTTTTAATATGAGGAGAAATAAATGAACTACTCAAGAACTATCATTAAAGCTGTTATCGCCAAAACACTTTTTGCACTTTCACTGCCAGCATTTTCCCAATCTTTTTATGTTTCTGGCTCAGTTGGAAGAAACTACCAGGATGATACGTCCAACAACGGTACTTTTACTTCTGACTTCACCACCGGTACCGTCACCGGCGTGAATCCACCCCTGAACATTGCCGCGGGCAGCCCGGTGTCATGGAATACCGATTACGATGATGGTATGTCCTTCAGCCTGGCTGTCGGCATGACCATGGATAATTACCGTTTTGAAGTTGAATATGCCAACTCCGATGCCGACGTGGACAGCCACCAGGGTGTCAATGCTGCAGGAATTGACCTGTCTGGTATTGATGCCGGTGTACTGATCTCTGGCAATGTGGGTGACCTGGGTGTCAGCACGGCAAACCTGGTTGCGGCTGGTCGTGGGGAGCTTGAAACTTCTACGCTCATGTTGAATGCCTACTATGACTTCAATCTTGATTCAGCGCTGACTCCCTATGTCGGCATTGGTATAGGCACTGCCGAAACTGAAGTAGAGTTCAGCCCTTCGGATGTAGGCGTGATTTCTGATGACGACAATTCCTTCGTCTACCAGTTGATTCTCGGTGCAAGCTACGATTTCAGTGACAATCTTGCGGCATTTGCCAGCTATCGCTTCCGGGATGCTGATGAAGTTTCCCTGAATGCATCATTGCTGCCTGCTCGCTTTGACATCAATAATGAGTCAAACCTTGTCGACATTGGACTGCGTTACGCATTCTAGATTTCGCCTGAAACCAGGTGAAAAAAAAGCCGGGCATCGCCCGGCTTTTTTTTATGACAGTTTGTCGCGTGATTAAATGACTTTCTTCATTGCCGTCATGTGGCCTCGCAGCACCCTGCCCACGTCTTCGATAGGGTGGTTGCGGATTGCCGCGTTGACCTCGATCAGTTCACGGTCATCAACGCCGTTATCCACGCTGTCGATACCCTTGCCAATGATGTCCGTGTCGACTTCTTTCATGAATTCTTCCAGCATGGGTACTGCAGCATGGGAGAAGAGGTAGCAGCCGTATTCAGCGGTATCGGAGATGACGGCATTCATTTCATACAGCTTCTTGCGGCCAATCAGGTTGGCAATCAGCGGCACTTCATGCAGTGACTCGTAGTAGGCAGACTCGGCGATGACACCGGCAGCCGTCAGGGTTTCAAAACACAATTCAACACCGGCCTTGATCATGGCGGCCATGAGAATGCCGTGGTCATAGTATTCCTGCTCGCTGATGTCGGGAGCCCCGTCAGTGGAAGACTGCTCAAAGGCGGTCTTGCCGGTGTCTTCGCGCCAGCCCAGCAGCTTGGCATCATCATTGGCCCAGTCTTCCATCATGCCGGCTGAAAATTTGCCTTCCATGATGTCGTCCATGTGTTTTTCAAACAGGGGACGCAATATATCCTTCAAGGTTTCGCTCACCCTGAAGGCCTTGATCTTGGCCGGGTTGGACAGACGGTCCATCATGTTGGTGATACCGCCCTGTTTCAGGCCTTCTGAAACGGTCTCCCAGCCATACTGGATCAGCTTGGAGGCGTAGGCAGAATCAACGCCTTTTTCAACCATCTTTTCATAAGCCAGGATCGAGCCGGCCTGGAGCATGCCACACAGGATGGTCTGCTCGCCCATGAGATCGGATTTCACCTCGGCAATAAATGAGGATTCCAGGACACCGGCGCGATGACCGCCAGTCGCCGCAGCGTAGGCCTTGGCAATCTCGAGGCCATCACCATTGGGATCATTTTCACGGTGTACCGCAATCAGGGTCGGCACACCAAAGCCGCGCTTGTACTCTTCCCTGACCTCTGTGCCCGGGCACTTGGGAGCGACCATGATGACAGTCAGGTCATCGCGAATCTGCATGCCTTCTTCAACAATGTTGAAACCGTGGGAGTAGGCCAGGCAGGCGCCTTTTTTCATCAGCGGCATGACCTTTTCGATGACCGGGGTATGCTGCTTGTCCGGCGTCAGGTTCAGGACCAGGTCTGCCGTGGGAACCAGCTCTTCAAACGTGCCGACATTGAAACTGTTGTCCGTGGCATTGACCCAGGACTGCCGTTTTTCCTTGATGGCGGCCTCGCGCAGGGCATAGGAAATATCCAGTCCGCTGTCACGCATGTTCAGGCCCTGGTTCAGGCCCTGTGCGCCGCATCCCAGGATAACGACCTTCTTGCCTTTCAGTTTGTCCACACCGCCCGCGAATTCGGAAGAATCCATGAAGCGACACTTCCCGAGCTCTTCTAGCTGTAAACGCAGGGGAAGGGTGTTGAAATAATTCATTGATGACTCCGGGTTTTCATTGTTATCCGGCTGTTTTGGGGCCGGGGTGATTAATCAGGGCGGCAATATTAAGCAAAAATGCCTCTTTGGTCTAATATATCTCCCTAATTACCCGTGTAATTCGGGGTGTCAGCAACCGGGGCAGTTGCAGGCCAGTGATTTCCTGCATTCAGGGCAATATGCCAGGTCGCAGAATTTGCCGGCTGAAGGGCGTATAATCGCCGACCCAGGCATAAAATCAGGTTTTACACCATGAGTGACGACGCAGGCAGCGATAAAGCCAACGAGGGAAACGAGGCTGAAGACGCCAGTGAATCCATCCTTCTGATTGATGACCATGAAGAAGTTGTTTCGGAGGGCGGGCGCAAGGTACGCCGGCGCGGAATCTACCTGTTACCCAACCTGCTCACCACGGGTGCCATGTTCGCCGGTTTCTATGCTGTTATCGCCGGCATGGGCGGTGATTTCCGGCATGCCTGTGTGGCCATAATCGTGGCCATGTTCCTGGACGGCCTTGATGGCCGGGTTGCCAGGCTCACCAATACCCAGAGCGCTTTTGGCGCACAGTATGATTCGCTGTCTGACCTCATAGCCTTTGGCGTGGCACCGGCCCTGATCTGTTTCAGCTGGTCGCTATCAACCCTGGGCAAGGCCGGATGGACAGTCTGCTTTATCTACGTGGCCTGTGCTGCCCTGAGGCTTGCCCGTTTCAACGTACAGCTGGGTACCCAGGACAAGCGTTTCTTTGTCGGCCTGGCTAGTCCCTCGGCTGCCGGCCTGGTGGTGTTCATGGTCTGGGCACTTTTCGAAAACCAGGTTGATCCGACAGGATTTATTGCCTTGCTGGCTGCCGTGGTGACCTTTGCAGCCGGGGCACTGATGGTCGTGAATATCCGGTATTACAGCTTCAAGGACCTGGACATGAAAAACCGGGTGCCGTTCATCATGATGATCCTGGTGGTGCTGATGTTTGTGGTGATTTCGTGGGATCCCCCGATCGTCCTGTTCGCCATGGCCATCACCTATGCCTTGTCAGGGCCGGCCAGGGCCATCTATGTACGGCGGGAAAAGTTTCTCAAGTCTCCCACCTTTGCCTCTTTCAGGCCGGCAACGGACCAGGAGGCGGCCAACAGTGACGAAGTGGGGCAGGAAGAAGATGACAGCGCCGGGGAGACCGATGCAAGCCATAAACAGGGGCTTTAAGGAAACTTTTTGCATTATGCCGGTCATAATCGGTATAAAGGGAGCAATTCCCCGCAGCGACCATACACACCAGGACTGGTCATGCATAAGCTCTAGCCATTCAAATAAAAGCGAAGCAAGCAGAGAGAAAACACCATGATTATCAAAACCCGCAAGGAAATTCCTTCTTCAGAAATCACGCCGGAATCGGTTTACCGTGAACGCCGCAAATTCCTGAAATCAGGCGCCAACCTGTCATTGGGCATGGGCGCGCTGGGTGTTACCGGTGCCGGTTTGCTCTCACCTACGGCCCGTGCCCAGGTCGGTGATTCCCTGTTCGCCCGAGCCCCCGCAGATATCAACCTGGCGTCCAGGCCGGACTGGCTGGAACAGAAGGTCGCTGAGCGCACCGATGCCCCGGCAACCGGGTCTTTCAATACGGATGAAGAGCTGACGCCTTTTGAGGATGTCACCACCTACAACAATTTTTATGAATTCGGCACCGGCAAGGACGATCCGTCGCGAAATGCCCGGGAATTCAGAATTGATCCCTGGTCTGTTGAAGTAGCAGGGGAGTGCAACAAGCCGGGAACCTACAACCTGGAAGATGTGCTCAAGCCCCATACCTTTGAGGAAAGAATTTATCGCCTGCGTTGCGTGGAAGCCTGGTCCATGGTCATTCCCTGGATTGGCGTTCCGATGGCTGATCTGCTGAGCCGTTTCGAACCCAACGGCAATGCCAAGTTCGTCAAGTTCAACACCCTGGTGGATGAGGACCAGATGCCGGCACAGGGCTCACGCTTTGCCACTATTGACTGGCCCTACCAGGAAGGCCTGCGCATGGACGAAGCCATGCACCCGCTGACCCTGATGGCCACCGGCCTGTACGATGATGTCCTGCCGGCCCAGAATGGCGCGCCCATGCGCCTGATCGTGCCCTGGAAATACGGCTTCAAGAGCATCAAGTCCATTGTGCGGATTGAGTTCACCCGCGACATGCCGAGCAACACCTGGAATGACCTGCAGCCCAGGGAGTACGGCTTTTACGCCAACGTAAACCCCAACGTCAGCCACCCCCGCTGGAGCCAGGCAAGCGAACGCCGCCTGCCCAGCAGCCTGTTCATGCCGCGCCGCATCGATACCATGATGTTTAACGGGTATGAGGAAGTGGCGAGTTTGTATGCGGGGATGGATTTAAGGAAAAACTACTAAAAGACGATAAAGGGATAAAACGATAAAGCGATAAAAGGGTTGCTCAGGTTTGACTGATCACGCAGTAAATTATTGTATTACGGGTACCCCATGCGGGGGATTACCTAACTACAGATATAGCCAACTAAGTGCATGTGTACTGGGTATCGGCTCTTTTTTTCCTTTATCGTTTTATCGTTTTATCGCTTTATCGATATTGTGAAATTCGTCGTCAAACCCACCATCTTCCTCCTCTGCCTGTTACCGGCGGCCTACCTCATCTATGGCGTCTACCTGGCTTTCACGGGTGGTGAGAACCTGCTGGGCCCCGATCCGGCGCAATACCTGTCTCTGCAGACGGGGGAATGGGCGATACGCCTGCTGATAGCCTCCCTGGCCATTACGCCGTTGCGTTACCTGCTTAACATGCCCAGCCTGTTCCGTTTTCGGCGCATGATTGGCCTGTATGCCTACTTTTATGTCTGCCTGCACCTGGTGGTCTTTCTCTGGTTCCTGCTGGGCTGGGATTTTTCCGCCATTGGCCGGGAGATTGCTGAACGCCCCTATATCACTATCGGCTTTTCCGCGTTCGTCCTGTTGACCCCCCTGGCAGCCACGTCTTTCAATGCCGCACAACGCAAACTGGGGCGTAACTGGAAACGCCTGCACAGGCTGACCTATGCCTGCGCCATCCTGGCCTGTTTGCACGTGATCTGGATCGTGCGCTCAAGCTATTTCGACGCAGTACTCTATGGTGGGCTGGTCCTTGTATTGCTGAGCTACCGTGTTCTGCGCAAAAACAGCCAGGCAGTCCGCAAATTCACCTTTTTTCCGCCGAAACAGGCGAGGGCTTAAGGGCTTGTTTGACTTTGTGTAATCAGTATAATGCGCCTTCTCATTTTGGGGCCGGGTTGAACAAACTAGGATTAACCAGGCCTCAAATGCCCAAAATGAATTGGGTCTGTAGCTCAGTTGGTTAGAGCGCACCCCTGATAAGGGTGAGGTCGGTGGTTCAAATCCACCCAGACCCACCAATTCATTTTGAGATCGGTCCCGAGTTTCTAAAGAACCCCATAATTTCGTTATCGAGCACCCCTGTTCTTTATAAAAAGGGGGTGAGGTCGGTTCTGTTGTTCAAATCCACCCAGACCCACCAATTTTTGCCCTTACCTCGACCAGTTTCCTGGAATTCCCCCCATTCAGTACCAGCCCGCAATCACAGATTGCGGTCGTTCCCGGCACATGAAGCTGGCGCTTCATGAAAGGCGTGCCGGTTTACCCACCCAGACCCACCAATTTTTGCCCTTACCTCGACCAGTTTCCTAGAATTCTCCCCATTCAGTACCAGCCCGCAATCACAGATTGCGGTCGTTCCCGGCACATGAAGCTGGCGCTTCATGAAAGCGTGCCGGATTACCCATCCCGTGGTGATGAATCAGGGTAACTGAAAATTCCCCAGGGCCGGTGTTTCCGCGGCTTCCTCTACAGGTGGACGCAACTGCGGAATCCACTCGTAAGGAATGCGGTAGGCACGGTACACCGAGTTGGAACCGCGCTGGCTGTAGGGGGAGGGCGGGTTCATGTATTCCCACGCATTCTCGCCCTCGCTGGTTACCTCAAATACGCGACCAGGAGCCCCTTCCGTAATCAGCGTGTTGCCGTTGGGCAGGCGCTGGGCGCCGCTGATATTGGTGCTGAAGAAATTGGCGGCACGATATTGCCAGACCACTTCCAGTGTCACCGGATCGATTTCCAGGATGCGGGAATTGGAACGGCCATAGATGCCGGAACCGCTGGCGCTCAAAGCACCAGGCGCACCGTAGCCGCTGGAACCGCCATTATCAAATATCATGACATTGCCGGCACCGGGCAGACCAGGGGGGATGAAATGGGCATGATGCTGGCCGATGATCTGGCCTATGGCTTGCTCTTCCGGAGTGTCACTGAAGTCAGGGCCCAGTTGCCAGACGACATTGCCGTCACGGTTGATAATGGCAATGACACTGGACTGGCGACTGCTGATGATGACGTTTTCCGGGGCGAAGCGCTCATCACCGTCTTCATACCATTTATTGGGTCCCACGTAGGTAGCCGAGTTGATATGGAACCAGTCCATGCTGCCCCGACCCTGGCTGTAGCCGACGCCGTCATGGATAGTCTGGCGGGCCTCGTCACTGAAACCGAATTCGTCAATATGGTCGCCGGCGCGCCATTCCCAGAGAATGTCTCCATCAGGCCCAACCTCGATCAGCCGATCATCTTCCAGGGTGACGCTGGAGACATTGTCGTCGTTGTAATTGGTGTGGGTCAGCAGCAGGGTATTGGCACCCTCGGGGAGTGGTGTGAAATTTGGTGAATAGTAACCGGCAGGATAATCGGTGCGTTGCCAGTCATGATGAACACGTGCGCTGTTCACGGTTTCGCCGCTGCGCAAGGTGATTTCCTCGGCTGAATCAAAACGCCAGGATTCCCTGCCTTCGAAATCCTGCTGTACCAGGGCCAGGGCTTCCTGGTGGGGTGGATTGGCACCGACAGTGCCGATGACATGCCCGCCGGGGATGACCCTGGCAGGGCCGCCCGGTGACAGGTTGAAGCCTTCCCATTCCTTCACAATATTACCGTTCATGTCGATGACGATGACCAGCGGTGTATCAAGCACGGACAGGACGTTGTAGCCGTTCCAGGCCTTGTCCGGATCGTAAATGGTTGTGCCGGTCGGGTAGACAGTTGGTGCGGCAATGGCCTGGACTGCAGCCAGGATGGACAGCGTGAAAACTGCAATGAGTCGAATGACGGGTTTCATGTTTTTCCCCCAGATGTAACGCTTAATTAATTAAGTCTTGTTTTGATACTGATTCCTATTAGAACGCTTTTTTTTAAAATATGCTAATGTCACAGCTTGTTCAAAAGTACCTGAATTTATAGCACGGGGAGATCATGCAGAAAAAATTACTGGGAAAATCCACACTCAATGTGGCGCCTCTGGCTTTTGGCGGCAATGTCTTTGGCTGGACCGCTGACGAGGCCCGCTCCTTTGAACTGCTTGATGAATTTGTCGACAAGGGTTTCAACCTGATTGATACCGCCAATGTGTATTCTGCCTGGGTCCCGGGCCGCAGTGGTGGTGAGTCAGAATCCGTGATTGGCAACTGGCTGCAAAGGGGCCATGTGGCACGTGAAGATGTTGTCCTGGTCACCAAGGTCGGCATTAGCATGGAAGATCCCTTTGACATGAGTAAATCCTCATTGAGCAGGGACAGCATCATGAAGCATGTGGAGGACTCATTGCGCCGCCTGAAGACAGATTATATAGACCTGTACATGTCCCATATCGATGATGAGAAAACACCACTGGAGGAAACCCTGGCGGCCCATGATGAACTCGTGAAGGCAGGCAAGGTGCGATTCATCGGTGCCTCCAATTACAGCAAGGACAGGTTGGAACAGGCACTCAAGGTCAGTGCCGACAACAACCTGGCGCCCTACGTGGCCCTGCAGCCCCATTACAATCTTTACCACCGTGAGGATTATGAGGGCGAACTGCAGGATTTCTGTGTTGCCAATGACATCGGCGTGTTTACCTATTTTTCACTGGCCAGTGGCTTTCTGACCGGCAAGTACCGCAAGGAAAGCGACCTGGAAGGATCCTCAAGGGCGCAACTTGTCCAGGGCATGCTCAATGAGCGTGGCATGCGCATTCTTGAAGCGTTGGACAAGGTGTCTGATGAACTCAATGCCAGGCCGTCGCAGGTTGCCCTGGCCTGGTTGATCGCACAGCCGGGTGTCGTGGCGCCCATCGCCAGCGCCACGACCATGGATCAGCTCAGGGAAATCATGCAATGCGCGACTATTTCTCTCAGTGATTCACAATTACAAACACTGACAGAAAGTGGTGCGTAAGGGCGTATAGTTAATGAAACCGGTTGCTGTCTTAATCCTGTTACTGCCCCTGGCCGGGCAAGCACATCATGGAAATTTTACCTACGATGGCACGACGGTGGTGACTGTCGAGGGTGAGGTCGTGGTTTTCAACTGGCGTAATCCCCACGGTTCTGTCGTGCTGCGCCGGGATAACGGAGAGGAAGTTGAAATAGAAACAGACGGCCCCTCGCTCATTCGTCCCATGGGTGTTACTCCGGAGTCGCTGCAGCCTGGTGATCAGGTCATTGCCTATGCCAGTCCAAGTAACCGTGGCAGGACCGATGAATTCCTGGGCAGGGAGTTTCTCAAGGAAGACGGCAGCCTGGTCAGAGTTTCGGTGGCTTATGCCAGGCAGCAGGAACGCGAGAATCCACCACGGGCAGAGGCTATACCAGGGGCCTGGGTACCAGATCGCACCAACCTGTTTGCCCATGTTGCCAGTAGTGAATCCTGGGAATTGACCCCCGCCGGACAGGCTTCCTTTGATGCCTATGACACCTCCCGGCCTTTTGCCCAGACCAGTTGTATTGCCGCCACCACGCCCACGCTGATGATGTACCCGACGGCCAATGTGATCAGTGAAGTTAATGGCCACATGGAAATAAACGCCGACTGGATGGGGGCCACGCGCACTGTCTACATGGATGGACGTGATCATCCACCCTTGAGTGAAGACTTCTACCAGGGTCATTCTGTCGGGCGCTGGGAAGATGGCGACCTGGTCATCGAAACCAGCAATTTCAGTCCCAATCCCATTGGTAATGTGTTCAGTATTGCCTCGGGGCCGGCGAAAACCGTGTCAGAGCGTCTCTCCCTGAATGAAGACAGGAGTTCCCTGACCTACAGCTTTACCCTGATTGACCCGGATTACCTTGCAGCACCGGTGACAGGGACTTACCAGTGGCATTACAGGCCGGATATCACGGCCAGTAGCGAACCCTGCGACCTGGAAGCGGCAAGTCGTTACCTGGAAGATTGACCACAAGCCCTTAAACCGGTTTAATTAAACAGTGTTCAATTAGACGTTATTCAAATAACAGTATTCTCCAACCATGTCCTATCTCAGTGAGGTCATCATGTTCAGACGCTTATTCCTGGCTCTACCTGTTGTGCTGCTTGTCGCCTGTGGCGGTGAAAGCCCGCAAACCGCTACCACCCAACCTGTTCCTGCGGCAGCACAGGAGTCCGCATCACAGGTGTCTGAAAGTGAGCGGTTGAACCAGTGGTTTGCCGAAAAAAATGAAGAGCGCCTGGCTTTCAGTCCCATGGAACTGACCACACTGAACCGTAAGGACCAGTACGGTGAGCTGGACCAGTTCAGCCTGGCGGCAACGGAAGAGCAACTGGCCTGGCATGCTGCCACTATCGAGGAAATGGAGCAGGAGTTTTCCTATTCAGACCTGGACCTGGAAGCCAAGACTTCCTGGGATACCTGGATTTACATGTATGAGCGCAATCGCGGCATCCAGGATTTTGCCAGCCAGTTTTATATTTTTGAGCAGATGAATGGCACCCATTCCCTGTTTCCTACCTTCATGATCAATTACCACAAGGTCGATACACGCGAGGATATGGATGCCTATATCAGCCGCTTGCAGCAGGTGGGACGGGCAATGAACCAGAGTCTTGAAAAGGCACAAAGCAACGCTGAGCGTGGAGTGCGTGCACCACGGTTTGCCTATGAGATTGTGATCGACGAAATCAGGAAGATCATCAGCGGTGCTCCCTTCGATGATGCCGTGGAGAATGACTCGGCCATCTGGAGCGATATCAACAGCAAGATCGACGGCCTGGTTGAAGCCGGTACCATCAACGAGGAAGTTGCAGGCACCCTGGCAGAACAGGCACGCACAGCCTTGCTGGATTACTACCAGCCGGCTTACCAGGAGGTCCTGGACTGGATGAGCCAGGATATCGCCAATACCGATCCCGAACCTCGCGGCGTGTGGGCATTACCCGAAGGGGAGGATTATTACAACCAGTTGCTGGAGTACTACACCACGACAGAGTTGACCGCGGCGGAGATTCACCAGATCGGCCTCGATGAAGTCGAGCGCCTGATGGCTGAAATGGATGCTGTGAGAAGGGAGGTTGGCTTCGACGGTGACATGCTGGAATTCCTCGACACGGTCAGTACCGACGAGCAGTTCTACTATGACAATACCGAAGAAGGGCGGCAGGCTTACCTTGATGATACCAATGCGTATTACGATTTCATCCGCGAGAGACTCCCTGAATACTTTGGCGTCCTGCCGAAAGCCGACCTGGTGGTGAAACGGGTGGAATCGTTTCGTGAACAGGACGGGGCACCGGCCCATTACAACCAGAGCAGTCCGGATGGTGAAACACCGGGAACCTACTACGTGCACATGTCCGACATGAACGCCAACCCGAGCTACGAGATGGAATCAACGGCTTACCATGAAGGCTTGCCAGGACATCACATGCAGATTGCCATTTCACTGGAGTCAGAATCCATACCCGAGTTTCGCCGCCAGACCTGGTACAACGCCTACGTGGAAGGCTGGGCCCTGTACACCGAAAAACTGGCCTGGGAGATGGGTGCCTATGAAGATCCCTATTCCAACCTGGGGCGCTTGTCCAACGAGATCTGGCGTGGTGTGCGCCTGGTGGTGGACACCGGCATGCATGCCATGGGCTGGACCAAGGAAGAAGCTGTCAATTATTTTGCGGCGCATTCGCTGGCGCCGATTGAATCCATCGTTGCCGAAATCAACAGGTACCTGGTCATTCCGGGCCAGGCTACCAGTTACAAGATCGGCATGCTGAAAATCCAGGAATTGCGCGAGCGCACCGAGCAGGCCCTGGGTGAGGATTTCGACATACGTGAATTTCACGATGTCATCCTGTCTGGAGGCGCCTTGCCGCTGGATATCCTGGATCGGCGGGTCAACAACTACATTGACTCGAAAGCCTGAGAAGCGCGGGCCACAATTAAAATTTGCAGATTCCAAGGATTTCAGCCAGCCTGCTTTACTCCTTGTAAATTGGAGTGATATAACCTGTGTGATTGTGGAAACGGGGCCTTCAGGGCCTGTCCGGACCAGAAATCGATCAGGAACACAGGCTTTATCAGCAAAACCATATTTCGATAGTAAGAAGGTATAAGAGCTATTGAGAATATTGAGAGACGATTGCGCAGAGAGGCAGAGAGACAAAGATGAATAAATTGACAGCCGCAAAAAGCATGGCAGCAACATTGGTACTGGCTGGCGTCATGGCCGGCAATGTTGGTGCACAACCCTCCAATGATGATGGTCCGCGCTCACCAACACCAAGACTGCCCGACGGGACGGTTGACCTGGGCGGCGACGGTGTCTGGAGTCTGCCCTATACCACCAATTTTGCGGCTACCATGGAAGGTTACGAAGACGGTGTCAGGCCCCCGTTTCGTCCCTGGGCCAAGGCCATGTGGGAATACAATCGCTCCAATAATGTGAAATACGATCCGGAAGGTTTCTGCCTGCCGCCGGGAGGCCCCCGTTCCATGGGTACACCTTATCCGGCCGAGATCATTCAAAACCGTGATCGCATCATAATTATCTTTGAAGGCGGTGGTCACGTATGGCGCGAAATCCACATGGATGGCCGTGAGCATCCACCCCGTGAAGAACTGAATCCGACCTATTTCGGGCATTCAGTCGGTCACTGGGAAGGTGACACCCTGGTCATTGATACGGTTGGCTACAATGAAAAGACCTGGATAGATTACAACGGTCATATGCATACCGACCAGTTGCACACCATCGAATACATTACCCGTCCCTACAAGGAGGTTTTGCACTACGAAGCGGTCATTGATGATCCGGGTGCCTATACCGATACCTGGCGAGTCCAGTGGGATATTCCGTGGATTGAAGGCCAGGAGCTGCAGGATTATGTCTGCCAGGAAAACAACAAGTTCCTGCTCGACCTGACCGATGATTACGGTGACCCGTTCTTCGAGAAAACCGAAGGGTTGTGAAGCACTGACAATTTACTCTGGCGTGGCCGGCGCGATGCCCTCATAGATCGCTGCCGGTACCGCCAGGTCATCAAATTCAAGTTTCCCGCAACAGGCGGGACCATTCCCGATCACCTGGCCAAGCTTTCTGCCGATAAAGGTCACGGTGACATCCGCATTCACGGCATCACCCAGGATCTTGCCGGTATCACTGTCCAGACCGGATGGAATATCTGCCGCCAGTACAGGACATTCAACCCGGTTGATCAGTGCAATGGCAGCAGCGTAATCCCCCCGCACCTCGCCGGTCAGGCCTGTACCCAGCAGGGCATCCACGATGACGGTATCCTCTGCAGTATCCTCGAAAAAGTGTTTGGACAGTTCATCAAGATCTGACACGGGTACTCCCTGCTCCCTGGCAAACTCGTATGCCAGGCGGGCGTCTCCCCGAAGCTTGTCTGGAGACCCAACGGCAATCACGCTGGCTTTCAGGCCATGCTGTTTCGCCAGGCCGGCATTGATATAGCCGTCACCACCGTTATTACCGCTGCCGCAAAAACAGACAAGGGCAGTCCTGCCTGGCCAGTATTTCAGTACCATTCGAAAGGCAGCCTTGCCTGCGCGCTGCATCAGGGTAAAACCGGCAATGCCATGTTCCTCGATGGCCAGTCGGTCCAGTTCTCTCACCTGGGCCGCAAGATAACAGGATTCAGGCATCATCAGTCCTTGAGCAGGGCCCTGGCGCTGACTGTCATATTGACGCGGGTTTCACCCGGTTCGGCTACCGGTACAGCCATGGCGCTATCAGCGGCCCTGGCGGACATGGCCATGGCACTGCGATTCTCAAAAAAGCCCTGCTGGCCGCCATTGATATTGACCTCGATGAGATTTGCCTCGTCCTTGTTCAGGATGTCGGCAATTTCATCAGCCCTGGCCTGGAGTTTCACGAGGGCCGCTCCCATCAGCGAATCTGAAATCTCTTCGTATTTCTCGCTGGACAGACTGTAGTTCAGGTTGTTGATGATCAGCCCGGCTTCCTGCAATCGTGCCGTGACAACCAGCAGTGCCTCGCTGTTCATACTTTGCATCTGTATTCCCTGCTGTGCACGCCAGACCGGATTTTCCAGGTCATTGCGGGAGTTGGGACGCCCGGGCACGTTGTAGACATGGTACTGCTCTATGGAATAGTCGATATTGTTGGTGTCCTCAAGAATATTCATGGCCTCGCGCATGATTTCATTGACCTCATCCTGCAGGTCAGTGGTATCACGACCCTGTGCGGTGTACCGCATGCTGACATTCAGGGTGTCCTGGACCACGCTGACCATTTCCGTGGCGCTGAGGTTCAGGATCAGCTCACCATCATCCAGCTCGCTCAGGTCAAACTGGTTCTGGGCAATGGCAGCAGGCAGAAAAAACAGGACGGCCAGGAGCGCGGTTGTCCTGGTCAGGAAGCGGGTAACAAGAGCGTGGGCGTGCATGGTGAATCCTCCGAATCAGATTGTGCCACGAGTGCCATCCTGGCACTTGAGTGATGAATCATATCTTAACTGACCCCGATTACGTGTGAAGCGGGAAGGAAATTGGAGAAAAAATTGCGACCAAAAAAAAGAGCCGGCAAGCCGGCTCTTTTGATGCTGCCTGTTGCAGGTTACTTCATTCGCAGTGTAAAGATGTCATCGTTGCGAGTGGGATCGGTTGCCGCACGTATTTCACTGACTTCCGCGGTTGTTACTGCCGAGGCATTGTGTCCCCAGGCGGAGCGGATATAGGTGATCACTTCAGCAATTTCATCATCACTGAGCAGCTGCCGGAAATAGGGCATGTCGTTGACGTCAGGACCTTCGTCCGCGATAACGCGCAGCGAACCGTTCAGTGTCAGGTTGATCAGTGAACTGGGGTCCGGGTCCATGATGACAGGGTTGCCTGCAAGGGGTGGCTGGTAGGGATAATAACCCTGGCCGTTGGTGCCGTGGCAGTTGGAACAGTACTCGTAGTAAATCTGGGAACCCGGTTCACTGAAATTCAGGCTCAGCAGCTCCTGGGTATCGCTGTTGTCGTAGGACCATTCTGTCGCGCCAACTTCGGCGACCGGAGGCAAGGATTTCAGGTAGACAGCCATGCCCCTGAGGTCGGCTTCACTCATGTGCTGGGTGCTGTTGTTGACCACTTCCACCATGGTGCCAAATGCTGTACCGAAGCGGTTGTGACCGGAACCCAGGAACTCGGCAAAATCGTCTTCAGTCCAGCGGCCAAGACCGCTGTTGATATCACCATTGAGACTGGACGCTGACCAGTGATCAAGCGGTGCGCCGGCAAGAAACGCGGAGTCGCCCTCATCCAGGCCTTTTTCCTGCATCAACAGTCCGCGGGGTGTATGGCAGGCGCCACAGTGTCCCAGGCCCTGAACCAGGTAAGCACCACGGTTCCAGTCATTGCTCTGGTTGTCATCAGGCTCGTAGGGCTCGTCATCCATGGTAAGTACGTTCCAGATACCCATTCCCATGCGGGCCATGTCCTTGAAGCCAGGGATCTCCGATGGCTGGTTGGGTGTGCTGGACGGTTCAACTTCATTCATGATGAAGTCATAGAGTGCACGCATATCCTGCTCAGACATCTTGGCGTAGGAGGGGTAGGGCATGGCCGGATACATGCGGGTACCGTCACTTTTGACGCCAAAGCGCATGGCACGATCAAATTCTTCAAAGGTGTAATTGCCAATACCGTTGGTCGGGTCCGGCGTAATGTTCGTGGTATAGAGGTTGCCGAGCATGGGCACGTTCATCCTCAGGCCACCGGCAAGCGGCTCGCCTTCTGGAATAGAGTGACAGGCAACGCAGTTGCCTAGCCGGGCGACATATTCACCGTGCGAGATGCCCGCAGCGGCTGCCTGTGCCTCACTGTCTGTCGCATAAGTGGATTCTGTGGTGACAGCGCCGGAATCACACCCGGCGACAAGAGCTGATACGCAACATACTGCCAGCAATTTTCTGAATGCCATAATTTTCCCCTCAGAGATTTATTCTTATTAGCTTTGAACTAACTGGACGGAGATTAACATTATAAATAAAGAAATAACATCTCTATAAACCTTCACATGCCCGCAAACTGTGGCTTACAGACGATTTGCCTTTTACTGGCAAGGCAATTCTTCTATGCTTGTCCGGGAGTTAAGAAGTCTTTCCAAGGAGTACTCAAATTGAGCAAACCCAAGGTTCTCATTACCCGGCGCTGGCCGGAAGCAGTGGAAAAGGCGATGTCTGCCAGTTTTGACGTTACCCTTAACACCGACGATACCCCCATGACGGCAGAGCAATTGCAGCAGGCCCTGCAGGAATACGATGCCATTTGTCCCTGTGTCACCGACAGCATGCCGGAGACATTATTCAGCGCTGAGTCATTCAGGACACAGATTATCGGTAACTATGGTGTTGGCTTTAGTCATATCGATGTCGACACGGCCAAGAGCAAGGGGCTGGTAGTGACAAATACCCCTGATGTGCTCACCGATGCCACCGCAGACCTGGCCATGACCCTGATGTTGATGCTGGCCCGTCGTGGCGGGGAAGGCGAGCGCCAGGTCCGTGCCGGAGACTGGAAAGGCTGGTATCCAACTCACCTGATGGGCACCCAGGTTACTGGAAAAACCCTGGGCGTAGTTGGCATGGGCCGGATTGGCCAGGCCATGGCGGAAAAGGCGCATTTCGGTTTTGGCATGCGCATTCTTTACCACAATCGCAAACCCATTCCCGAGGCCGAATCACGTCGGCTACAGGCCGAATACTGTACCGAGTTGACCTGGCTGATGAGCAAATCGGATTTTGTTGCCCTTCATTGTCCCAGCAGCCCGGTGACACGACACATGATCAATGAAAAGACCCTGGGCTACATGCGCCCGGATGCTTTCCTGATCAATACCTCGCGCGGCGATGTCGTGGAAGAGAAGGCCCTGGTGAAGTTCCTGCAAAAGGGCCTGATTGCCGGTGCCGGCCTGGATGTCTATGAAAACGAACCCCAGGTTCCTGAAGCCTTGTTAGCCATGGAGAACGTGGTACTGCTGCCTCACCTGGGCAGCGCCACCGAGGAGACCCGTGTGGACATGGGGATGCGCGTGCTGGGCAACCTCAATGCCTTCTTCAATGGTGAATCACCACCAGACAAGCTCTAACAATCAAGGTAAGCCAGATAGTCAGGCGAAGATTTCCTCGAGGAAATTCTTCATGGCCGTCCAGGAACGTTTATCGGCATTGCCGCTATACATCATGCCGTTATCAGGCATATTGGCCTGTGGATTGGTGAAGGCATGGGAAGTATGGCCATAGGCATGGACCTGCCAGTCTACACCGGCCTGCGTCATTTCGGTTTCCAGGGCCAGCACACTCTCGGGCGGTACCATGGGATCATCATGTCCATGCAGGGCCAGCACCTTGGCCTTGATGGTTTCGTTGGGAAGATTTTCCGGGGCGCCAAACAAACCATGAAAACTGACCACCCCTTTGACATCGGCTCCGCTGCGGGCCAGGTCAAGCACACATAAACCGCCAAAACAAAAACCGATAGCGGCAATCCGGCTGCTGTCCACCATCTCCAGGCCGGCCAGCGTATCCAGTCCGGCAAGCAGTCGCTGTCTGAGCATGCCCCTGTCTTCCAGGAAGGGGGCCATCAGTGCACTGTTTTCTTCCATGCTTGTGCCCAGAATTCCTTTGCCGTAATTGTCGATGGCAAAGCCGACATAACCAAGTTCTGCCAGTGCTTCTGCTTTCTGGCATTCAAAGGTGTCGCGCCCGCCCCAGGCATGGGCAACCAGCACAGCGGGCTTTTTGCCGCTGCTGCCATCGTGTGCCAGGTAACCTTCAAGCAGGGTATCGCCGTCGTGGTATTCAACTGTAGTGGTTTCCATGATGTCCTCTTCCGGGTCTGATGATTAAAGCGAGATCGCATTATAACCATGGCTACAGTTGTACCTGAACCGGAGTGCCAGTTGTTTGTTGAAATCATGCAGGTGCTGGTTTACATTGCCAAATCACGTAACCAGCATGACCAGTGAGGTTTGCCAATGGCCCAGCAGGAAGAAATCCCCGCCATCGCCCAGCAGTATGCTTTTTCCATGCGTATTGAAAGTGACGGGCATATTGAATTTCAGGGACCGATGCGCAGTCGTACTTTTGAGCCAGCATCGGGTGGAGAAATCTGGGGTCCCAAACTGCAGGGCAGGGTAGTTCCCAGGAGTGGGGCCGATTTTGCCAGCAACGAACTCATGGACGCCCACATGATGCTACAGGCATCTGATGGCACCTGGATCTACATGAACCTGCTCGGTTATGAGCATAACGTCACTGATGACGGTAGCCCTTACTTTCGTGTAGCTCCTTATTTTGATGCGCCTTCGGGACCTCATGAGTGGCTGGCCAATACCGTCTTTGTCGGAATCGGCGAAAGGCACATGAATCCTGATCACACCATTTTTCATTTCCATGAAATCCTGTAACCGGGCCAGCACCCACCACAGAATAATAGCGAGGTAAGATCATGGCTGATTTGCAAGTCCCGGGATTGGAGCTCGAATATGCTTTTTCGGTCACCATATATTTTGCAGAGCGCATCGATTTTGTCGGCCCACGTGGCGGCAAGGGCTATGTGCCGCCTGCAAGTGGCGATGTCTATGGCCCGATGTTGAACGGCAGGGTGGTGCCTTACAGTGGTGCCGACTATGCAATCTTCAATGACATTTCCAAGGGCATCAAGGTCAATACCCATTACATGCTGGAAAGTGATGACGGCCACTGGATCTATATCAATAACAGGGGCTACCTGCATCGTTCACCGGATCCTGCCAACCCGGAGCAGACCCGCTTGTATTTCCGTATGACACCCCTTTTCGAAGCGCCGAACGGTCCCTACGAATGGATGTCACGCACCATGTTTGTCGGTACCGGTGAACGTCTCTCCGATCCTGATCGTTCCCAGTTTACTTACTACCGGGTGCTGTAAATGAATACACCTGATAGCCGACGTCGACTTCTCAAACTGGCTGGTTCCCTGCCGCTGGCGCTGCCGGTCATAACCCTTGCACAAGGCAGTAACGATTCCGGCTTGGCGTTTCTTCGTGTACAAAACCAGGTAACAGCTACAGGTGTTCATAAAGACACCATGGTGATTGTCGATGCCAGTGTTACTACTTTTGATGGTAATGGCTATTACCTGTATCCGGATTGGGGGCAGCCCGTCGTCTATGAAGTCAGGCTGCAAAATGCCCGCCTTGCCTTTTACTACCCCGGCACCAGTCAGCGCCTCTGGTCAATGACCTCGGTTCCGGCCGTTTCGATGTTCAGTGGCCGGGTGGAAGGCATTCTGGATATTGACGGCGATGAAGCACACCTGAACCAACTTGTGACGGCCAGAAATTTGCAAAGGCTGGAAGTGCCGACGTTTCCTGCTATTACCTGACTGCACATTCAGTTGACATAGGAGTTGCCGCTGACAAGTGGCAATAACCCGTTCCAGACATATTAAATGCTCGTCCATGACTGAACTGTCCCTGGTTGACCTGTTGGCACAGGTGCGTGCCTGCACACATTGCGATTCTTCGCTGCCACTGGGTGCCAATCCGGTGCTCAGCATGGAGTCTTCAGCCCGTATACTTGTCATTGGCCAGGCACCGGGTACCAGGGTGCACGCCACCGGCATTCCCTGGAACGATCCTTCCGGTGACCGTCTGCGCCAGTGGATGGGGGTGGATCGGGATACTTTTTACGATGCCAAGCGTATCGCCATCATGCCCATGGGATTTTGTTATCCCGGCAAGGGTAAATCCGGTGACCTGCCGCCAAGACCGGAATGTGCTCCGCTGTGGCATGAGCGCCTGCTGGCCCAGTTACCAGAGATCAAGCTGACGCTGCTCATCGGCAATTATGCCCAGCAGTATTACCTGGACCGTCGTCACAAGACCCTGACAGATCGCGTAGCAGCCTGGCCGCAGTACCTGCCGGATTACCTTCCCCTCGTGCATCCGTCTCCCCATAATACCTACTGGCTGCAACAAAATCCCTGGTTTGAGCAGGATCTGGTCCCCGAATTGCGCAAGTTGATTGCCGGAATATTATAAAATCAATATATATCAGTGACTTAACAAGAAATGTTTTGCCAGTAAATTCGGGGTTCCGATGTCAACCAGGCTTGCCTTGCTGCGTTAATAAATACATTAGCGGTACAAATCAGGCAGGGAACGGGCTTATGGCGGGACGCATTACAGGTTTGCTGGCTGGCACCATGGGTGGCAGTGACACCCCTATAGTGCTGGGCTATGATAATCACAGCGAACAGGGTGACAGCGGGAGAAAAGCACTGGAACAAAGCCGCGCCTTGGACAGATTCCTGGCATCCGTGGAAAAGCGTGCTTTTCGCATTGCGCAGATTGCCACCAGTCATTCCGACGAAGCCTTTGATATCGTTCAGGACGCGATGTTCAAACTGGTGGAAAAATATGCCGCGAAACCGGAGGGTGAATGGCCCGCGCTGTTTCATCGTATCCTGCAAAGCAGGATTCGTGACTGGTATCGGCGCAACAAAGTCAGGAACCGTTTTCGCACGTGGTTAAGCAGCAGTCTTGATGACGATGAAGATCCCATGCAGTCAGTCGCGGATGCTGGCGGCAGAAGTCCCGAGCAACACCTTGAACTGGACCAGGGCATGGCAGCACTGGAGCAGGCCCTGCACAACCTGCCCCTGAGGCAGCAGCAGGCTTTCATCCTGCGTGCCTGGGAAGGACTCGATACCCGCGAAACTGCCCGGGCCATGTCCTGCGCAGAAGGGAGCGTCAAAACACATTATTCACGGGCCATTCACAGTTTGCGTGAAACCCTGGGTGAACACTGGCATGAATGACAACATGAAACCAACACACACTGACGAAGATGCTTTTCTCGAAAAGGCCAGGCGCGAACTGGATGCCAGTTGTGAGCGTCTGGACGGGCATACACAGTCTCGTCTCAATAGCATTCGCCACGCCGCGGTAGAGCATGGTGCCAGGCAGCAGGAATTTCCCGGCCGTGTCCTGTTGGCCCCTTTCGGTGGCCTGGTCACAGCCTCTGTGCTGGTCGTCGTGGTCAGCCTGTTTGTCGGACAATCCAATGCCCCCGCGCCGGGGCAGGTCATTCCGGATAACCGCACTGCCATTGAAGACCTGGATATCCTGACTTCTGCCGAAAGCCTGGAACTGTTTGAGAATCTCGAGTTTTACCAGTGGCTGGAGGAGAATGAAACGTCAGTCTAGACAGTTGCTGTTGCTGGCTTCCCTGTCCGTTCCGGCCCTGGCCCAGTCACAGGAGGAAGTTGACAGCAGCCCCGTTGCTGACGCGGAATCGCAATTCCTGTTCATCAACATGCTGGAATTCCTGGGCGAGTTTGAAACCGAAGCGGGGGACTGGATCAGCCCGGACATCCTGGCCAACGAGGTGTTCAGCGACCTTGATGCTCCAGGCAACGACAGTCAGGAAGCAGGTAGTCGACAGCGGGTCTTGTCGGCAACAGCCGAAGACGAACCCTGACCCGAATGAATGATGCAAACAATGAAACCCTGTACCTGGACATTGAATTGAAAAAATTGAACCAACAAATTGAAACGACACAGCTAACACGCCATGCCTAACCGGATACTCACATTCATTTTGCTTTTCTGCCTGCTGCCAATTACAGCAACGGCCCAGGAAGGTATTGCCTGGGAAGACCTGCCCCGGGATTTGCAAGGCATTCTCGGCCCGATGCAGCCCCAGTGGGACAACCTGCCACCGGGCCGACAGGAGCGCCTGAGCGATGGTGCCCGGCGCTGGCAGTCATTGTCTGCCGATGAAAGAAGCCAGGTACAGCAGCAGTTTCGGGGCTGGATGCAACGCTCACCGGAGCAGCGCCAGCAGATACGCAGTCGTTTTGAACGCTTCCAGGACATGAACCCGGAACGCCGGCGTGCCATCCGGAACCGTTTCGAGCGTTTTCGCAACCTGCCGCCGGAACGCCGCGAGGAGTTGCGTCGCCGTTTTGAAGAGTCCCGCGGAAACAGTGATGCTCGCGTGTTAAACCGGAATCAGCAACGCCCCGGTGCCATCGACCGCTCCCCGCAGCGACCAGCGCCCACCCGTCCCCAGCAGCCCCGCGGCACCCGGCCGACACGCTAAAGCCTGGACTTGCCTTCAACATATTGAAAATGTTGGAATTTCAGTTGATTTAGGCAAGGTCGCTGGTTATCCTCTCCGGCCTTATGAATTTTCGGTAAAACAGCCGGACGGGCTCCAGATTGATGAACAGGGCAAGCATATTTTCCAGAAGCGGGTACGCATGCTGCAAGGCCGTGCTTTGCTGCTTTTTGCTGCTGCCTTGCCTTCGCCCAGGCAGGTTCATCGCCCGCCGTGTATTTTCATGGACCCGAATCCCTCGGCGCCGGTTCCGCCGTTGACGACAATGGCCCCGTGTTGCCCCGGGGCGTCCTGCAACTGGCCGAGAGGGAACAGTACCTGATCTGGGTCGATCTCAAGCAGGGCAGGCTTAATCTGCTTGAGCGCGATGGCGAAGGCGGCATGGCATTGCGCCAGGTTATTCCGGTTTCCATTGGCAAAAACGGTTATGGCAAACAGGTTGAGGGTGACCGCAAAACCCCCGTGGGGGTCTATCGCCTGACCTCCTTTCTTGATGATGACCGCCTGATCGATTTCTATGGCCTGGGTGCCTATCCACTGAATTATCCCAACGTCCTTGATCGCCAGAATCGCAAGACCGGGTCAGGTATCTGGTTGCATGGTCTGCCCAAGGACGTCAGCAGTCGTCCGTTACTGGACAGTGACGGTTGCGTGGTTATTGATAACGACAGTTTCAAGGCACTGGACCAATTCATCACTACCGGTATAACGCACATGGTGCTGGCGGATACGCCAGTCACCTGGGTGCCGGTACAGAAAGTCAAACAACGGCGCATGGCACTGGCGGGTGCCTTCAAGGGCTGGATGTCAGCCTGGGAAGCCAGGGACAACCCGACTTACCTGTCTTATTACGCCAGTGACTTCAGTGACTTCAGCAGGAACAAGCAACAGTGGTCGGACTACAAGAGCCGGGCCAACAATGGCAAGCGCTGGATTGAAGTGGAGGCCCGGCAAGTCAGTTTTTATGCCGACCTGGAGCAACCCGAACTGGTCACAGTACGCTATTACCAGGACTACAAAAGCAGTAACTACAACTGGAGCGGCTGGAAAGAACAGCAGTGGCGGGAAACTGACGATGGCTAGGAAATCGTCTACGAAGGCAATGGCTAGCACCGGTTTATGAAATGCAATATAGTACTTTTCACCCCTATTTTTCGACTTCCAGGACCAGGAAAGAGAAGCTGTTTTGACATTGATTAGCAAAATTCTCACCTTGCTGGCCCTGGTTATCGTGATGACCGGATGTGCCCAGTTTGTCACGCCACCGGATGAAACAGCCGACTCTTCATCCGTAACAACCCCTGCCATAACACCTGAAGAGCAGCCCCCGGCCCCTGCAGTACAACCGGATGTTGCAGACACTTCTGCCAGCGATGACACGACAGATGACACGTCAGTAGAGAGCGTCGAGCAACAACCCGAACCGGCGGACATTGCATCAGAAACCCCGGCGGAACCGGAACCTGATATGACTACCCGGGAGCCAGCCGGGATCGATGTGCCAGTGGCCCCTGCTGATGGACAGGAAGATGCGATGCCTGTTGCTGAAACCGGACCCGTTATCGTGCAATCGGATGTCCAGGAACGACAGGTCAACGCATTATGTAACGAAAATTGGTAACAAGCTGGGCAGTGTCTCGGTGGCAGATTGCCTGGCACAGCCATTGATGGTATCCGGGGGCTATACGGTCCAGGGCCGTCCCATGGTAGTCCGTGATTTCGACGCGGATACGACCGCGGAAGAGGGTACACATGTCCTGATTCTCGGGGGCATCCATGGTGATGAGTACTCCTCTATTTCCATCATGTTCAAGTGGATGGAAATCCTTGAGCAAAGCAGTAACCGCGATTTCCAGTGGCGCTTCGCACCCACGGTCAACCCGGACGGATTGCTTGATGGCCAGGCCGTTCGCCAGAACGCCAACGGTGTCGACCTGAATCGCAACTTCCCCTCGGAAGACTGGCTGGACCTGGCCGAGGATTACTGGAATAACAGTACAAGTCGAAACCCGCGCCGCTATCCGGGTACCCATCCGGCCAGTGAACCGGAAGTGCAATGGATTGTGGAGCAGATCGAGTCCTATAAACCTGATGTCATCGTCTCGGTCCATGCGCCATACCATCTGCTGGATTACGATGGTCCCCCTGAAGCACCAGAACAAATTGGTGAGCTTCACCTGCACCTGCTGGGGGTTTATCCGGGTTCACTGGGCAACTATGCGGGGATCAACCTGGGCATTCCGGTCGTCACCATGGAGTTGCCGTCTGCCGGCATCATGCCCAGTGACGAGCAAATCGTGAGCATGTGGGTCGACTTGCTGCAATGGCTCTATGATCATCACGAATCCTGAGACCTCCCTGCATGACGGGACTCCAGGCAAATGAAATCCTTGCTTTCTGGTTCGAAGAAATAGCCCCCGAGTTGTGGTTCAAAAAAGATGTGGATTTTGATGAGCTGATTCGAAGGCGGTTTCTTCACTGGCACACAGCAGCCAGTGCCGGCGAACTTTATCCCTGGCGCAGCACGCCGGCAGGTCGCCTGGCAGAAATCATTATCCTGGACCAGTTTTCACGCAATATTTTTCGGGATGATCCGCGCGCCTTTGGTACTGATGCCCTGGCCCTGGTCCTGTCCCAGGAAGCGGTCAGCGCAGGTGCCCTGGATGCACTGGACAGCAAGCAGCAGGCTTTTCTCATCATGCCTTACATGCACAGTGAATCTGCCCTGATTCACGAAGAAGCGGTCAGGCTGTTTTCCCGGCCAGGCCTGGAGTTCAACCTGGACTTCGAGTACAAGCACAAGGCCATCATTGACCGGTTTGGCCGCTATCCCCATCGCAACGCCATACTGGGCAGGCAGTCCACCTCCGAAGAGCTCGATTTCCTGAAGCAGCCAGGCTCCTCATTCTGAATCCATACAACGCGACTCCAGGACCCCTGAATGCCAGCATTGAGGCCGTGCAGACACAGAGAGTGCGCAATTGTGTCAACATCACAAGAATTGTGGATATACCGAGGAATCATGAGGGTTTGCGCCCTTTTTTCTTTACATGTTGCACTGCATCATTATACTTCGTACCCAGTTAATTCTCTGCAGTGACACAAATTCGTGAAGATCCGGTTTCCGGGCATCTGTATTGCCCTTATTGCATTTATTCCTGCCCTGGCCGTTGCCCAACCGCCGGAGAGTGAGTTCGTTCCTGATCTCAGGAATGAGTTTGCCGGAAACCTGGATACCGAGGCCAGCCGCAAGCGCATTGAAATCACCCGCTTTGTTGATGAGATGGAACCTGTCATTGACGGTGTTCTGGATGATGATATCTGGGAAAAAGCGACGGTTATTTCCGACCTTCACCAGTTCCAGCCCGTTGATCATGGCCAGCCGTCAGAAGAATCCCAATTCTATATTGCCTATACCGACCGCTATTTCTATGTTGCAGCCCGTCTTTATGACAGTGAAGCCGATGGCATCATTGCCCGCCAGCTGGTGCAGGGTGGTGGCCTGGGCAGTGACGATGCCTTTGAGTTCATTCTCGATACCTTCAACAACGGCCGCACGGGCTATCACTTCCAGGTCAATCCCAATGGCATCCGCCGTGAAGGGGTGTATGAAAACCCCAACGACCTCAATCGCGACTGGACGGGTATCTGGCAGGTTGAATCCCGTATTGACGACAATGGCTGGACTGCGGAAGTGGCCATTCCATTCAACACCCTGAACTTTGATCCGGAAACCGAGGACTGGGGATTCACTATTGCCCGCACCATTGCGCGCAAGAACGAGGAAATGGCCTGGTCATCGTTCAATCGCCGTATCAACCCGACCACGACAGGATTGATATCCGGCATTCGTGATATTCGCCAGGGGGTGGGCCTGGACCTGATTCCGTCTGTCATCATGGCAACCTCGGAAAACTACAATGCCGGGGGAGAGACGGACCAGCGTTTTGATCCCTCGCTGAACCTGTTCTACAAGATTACGCCTAACCTGACCGGGGCCCTGACTTTCAATACCGACTTCTCCGCCACCGAGGTGGACAATCGCCAGGTCAACCTGAGCCGCTTCTCCCTGTTTTTTCCGGAAAAGCGTGATTTCTTCCTGCAAGACCTGGATATCTTCAGTTTTGGCGGCCTGAACCAGAACGGTATCCCGTTCTATTCCCGCCGCATCGGCCTGAGCCGCTTTGGTACGCCTGTCGATATTGATACCGGAGCCAAGCTGACAGGCCGCGTCGGGCGCTGGAATGTCGGTGGCCTGGCGGTGCGCCAGGGCGAAAATGATGGCCTGGATGCCCAGAATGTCTTTGTGGGCAGGGCCGCTGCCAATATCCTGTCCGAGTCCAGCATCGGAGCCATCCTGACCCATGGCGATCCGACCAGTGATCTGGACAATACCGTGGCCGGTGTGGATTTTCGTTACCAGAACACACGCTTCTCCGATTCACACAGCCTGCGCAGCAATATCTGGTACCAGCAGTCCGACACGGAAGGGCTGAATGGCAACGACAAGGCCTTTGGTATCTCGGGCAATCTTGATACACAGGGTGATGGCATTGGTGGCTTCGCCAGCTACGAATACTTCGGTGATGACTTCAATCCCGCATTGGGGTTTGCCAACAATACCGGTGTCGACAGTTTTGGTTTCGGTGGTGTTGCGCGAAAATTTACGCCCGGCAGTTCCTGGATTCGGAGTTTCTTCTCCTTCATGCGCTTTGGTCACACCCGTTTCCTGGACAATGGCGACATGCAAAGCCAGAACTGGTTCTGGCGGGCGCTTGCTCTCAATACCAACCGCGGTGACCAGATCGGCATTGGTCCATTTCGAAATCGTGAAGGTTTGCGCCGGGACTTCGCCATTCGTCCGGGGGTCATCATTCCTGCGGGTGACTATACATTTGGTGGCTTCAGTGGAGAAATCCGCGGCTCAAACCAGCGCGCATTTTCACCCAGTATCAACTACAGCGTGGGTGATTATTACAATGGCGAGAGAACACAGGTGCGTGCCGGTTTTGACTGGCGTCCCAACCAGCACATCAACCTTGGCCTGAATTACAATTACCAGGACATCAGCCTGCCAGTGGACGGGGGTGATTTTGATGTCCGTATTGTCTCTGCCAATGCCAACTACGCCTTTAATTCAAAATGGTCATGGATCAACCTGATCCAGTACGACAATTTCTCTGATGTAGTTGGCCTGAACAGCCGCCTGCGCTGGAACCACCAGGCAGGAGAAGACCTGTACCTGGTGGTGAACTATAACTTCCAGTCTGAAGGTGTGTTTTCCCATCTCAGCTCCAATGACTCGGAAATCGTGCTCAAGTACACGAAAACCCTACGTTTTTAAACTGAAATAAATCCTCGTAAATTCCTTTCTAGATAGAAGCCTGCCCCAGGTTTCCGGGCGGATTGTTTGTGGCTGGAACCAGGAATATACTTTTACCAGGACAGGGGCGTGGCGATACCTGTCCAGGGTTATTACAGGTAATGGAACACCCAATGTGAAATACGGGGGGGAATACGATGAATATACGACCTTTCTACAAAACAGTAATTACCGCTATAGTCTTGCTGTCGACAGTCCAGGCGGTGCAGGCACAGAAACTTACCCGGACTGGTACCAATCTCAATTCAAACTCCATTCCTTCGGAAGTTCTCATGCTGGAAGTGCCCAATGAAGTGGAGCGCATTCGCGGTTTGCTGTCAGAAGGCAGGAAGGAGGAAGCACTCAAAGCGTCTGAGGACTTCATTGAACAAATTGACCGGATAACGATGAGTCACGAGGCCGCACGCAAATACTACGCGTGGAATGCCTACTGTACAGTCCTGACCAGTTTGCAGCGTGTTGAAGAGGCAATATCCGCATGTAATACGGCTATCGACCTGGCACCGGAAAAGTGGTCCGCCATGAACAACCGGGGAACAGCGAAATATGTGGGTGGTCTGCTGGATGAAGCGTTGACAGATTACCAGGCGGCGCTGTCCATGGTGGATGAGAAAAACTCACGCGTGCGCGATACCATCATGCACAATATCTCCCTGGTCGAAGGGCGAAGATAAATACCGGATGAATCAAGGACGGCTGAACCGGAAAAGTTTAGCCGTTTGCGCGTTCGAATTCCTTCATGAAATCCGCCAGCACCTGGCAGCCTTCCATCGGCATGGCGTTGTAGATTGACGCCCTGATGCCCCCAACAGCACGATGTCCTTTCAGGGCGTACAGTCCGTTTTCCAGGGCCTGTTCCAGGAACATGGCGGTCAGCTCTTCACTGGGCAGGTTGAAGGTCACGTTCATGATGGAGCGGTCTTCCACGAAGGCTGAACCTGAATAGAAACTGCTGTCATCGATAATCTGGTACAGCAGGTTGGCCTTCTCCGCATTGATTTTTTCCATGGCTTCCACGCCACCCTGTTCCTTCAGCCATTCCATAACCAGGCACATCGTGTAGATGGCAAAGGTATTGTTGGTGTTGGACAGGGAGTGTGAGCTGTCATAAACCGCGTAATCCAGCAGGGAAGGTGTATTGTCCATGGCATGGCCAATCAGGTCTTCACGTATGAGCACCGCGGCAGTGCCGGCAGGCCCCAGGTTTTTCTGCAGGCTGGCAAACATCAGTCCTACTTTGGAAAAATCTGTTGGACGGGAAAAGATATCCGAGGTGGCATCAATGACCAGAGGGATATCACCCATGTCCGGATAACTTTTGTACTGTGTACCATAGATGGTGTTGTTGCTGGTGATGTAGGCATAGGAAGCATCATCAGGCACCATGTCCCGGTTCATTGGAGGCAGCCTGTCGTAATTGGTTGCCTCACCACTGCTGGCGATCAGGATGTCGCCATAGCGTTTGGCTTCCACGTTGGCCTGCTTGGAAAAGTTGCCGGTTTCACTGTAAACCGCCTTGTGTGCCGGTTTCAGTGGCAACAGGTTCATGGGGACCGCTGAAAACTGCATGCGGGCACCACCGTGGGTGTACAGGATCCTGAAATTGTCGGGCAGATGAGCTACTTCACGGACCAGTTCATCGCAACGATCCAAAACTGCCTCGAATTCTTTTGAGCGGTGGCTGATTTCAATGACCGACACACCCATGTCGCGGTAGTTGAGAAACTCGTCATGGATTTTCTGCATGACCGGTATCGGCAACATTGCCGGGCCGGCGCCAAAATTGAATACCTGTGTGCTCATTGCGTTTTTGGTTACCAGTGTAAAAGAATCAATATATACGTTGGATCAGACCAGCCAGACCTTGATAACGTGCCCGATGCTGCGAATTTCTTCCAAGGTCTCTTCATTGAGTTCGTTTTCAATATCGATCAGGTTGTAGGCGATGTTGTTACGGCTTTTGTTCAGCATGTCGATGACATTGATATCCTTGTCAGCGAGAATCGACAGGATCTGGCCGAGCATCCTGGGTACATTCTCGTTAATCACCGCAATCCGGAAGCCACTGGTTTTTTCCAGGGTCAGGTTGGGAAAATTCACGGAATTGCGAATGTTGCCAGATTCGAGAAAATCGCGAAGCTGGTCTACGGCCATGATGGCGCAGTTCTCTTCGGCTTCTTCTGTGCTGGCGCCGATATGCGGCATCAGGATCGCGCTTTTGTTGCCAAGCAGACCGGGCGTGGGAAAGTCCGTGACATACCGGGAAAGACGGCCGCTGTTCAGGGCGTCGAGCAAGGCGTCCTCATCGACGATGGCATCACGTGAAAAGTTCAGCAGTACGGCACCTGACTTGAAATAATTGATGACCTTGCGGTCGATCAGGTTCCGTGTGGTTTCCAGGACAGGCAGGTGCAGGGTGACAAAATCAGACTTTGAAATCAGGGATGTCAGGTTTTCCTGTTTTTCAATCTGGTTGGCCAGGCGCCAGGCAGCATCGACGGAAATTGCGGGATCGTAACCCAGGACCTTCATGCCAAGCTGAATGGCGGCATCCGCTACCTGGGCACCGATAGCGCCCAGGCCGACAACACCGAGGGTTTTGCCTTTGAGCTCTGTGCCCTTGAAATTTTTCTTTTCGCTTTCCACCAGCTTTGACAGTTCACTGGCTTCAAGGGAGTCGGACTGGCTGTTGACCCAGTTGATACCCGGCAGGATGCCACGAGAAGACAGCAACAGGCTGCACAGAACGATTTCCTTCACCGCGTTGGCATTGGCTCCCGGTGTATTGAACACCACGACGCCTTCCTTCGTGTAATCGTCAACCGGAATATTGTTGGTGCCGGCTCCGGCACGGGCTACCGCTTTCAGGTTGGCATTGATATTGTCCATCGACAGTTTTGAACTGCGCACGAGGATGGCATCGGCGTTCTCCACGTCGGAAGAAACCTGATAGCCTTGCTTAGGGAGACGTGTAAGTCCCTTGTCAGAGATCTGATTAAAGGTCTGTATCTTGAACATGACGAAGGTAATCCCTTTGGGCGAGATAAAGGCTGGAGGCCCGAAATTTAAGGGGCGCATTTATACAGGGATTTAGGGCAAAATTCCAGTGCAAGATCCCGGCAAACAGCTGAATTACCGGTGTTTATTCTGGCCAGAGTTTCCTTGATGGTAATAGTACAATGAAAACACAGTGGTTTGTGTACATGCTGCAGACAGCCGCCGGTCTGCTGTATACAGGTATCACCACAGATCCGGCGCGGCGCCTGGACGAACATGGCGGTACCACCAGGGGGGCCAAAAGCCTGCGCGGCAAAGGGCCGCTGAAACTGGTGTTCCAAATGGCAGTCAGGGACCGCAGTGAAGCTTCCGTTATCGAGGCCAGGATCAAGAAACTCAGTCGCCGTGACAAGGAGAGGTTGGTGGCTGGGGATCAGCAAGTGATCACACGGGTCAGGGAGTTGAAGGATATGGGGGAAAAAGGGAAAAAGGGAAAAAAGGAAAAAAAGGAAAAAGGGGAGGGGCAGCGATAGGCGTCATTGCAGGTCCTTTTGCCGGGGTCCCGGGGTACGTTTTGTCTCCAGGCCTGGATGCCGAAGCGACACCCCCTTTTTCCTTTTTTCCCTTTTTCATGTTTCCTGCCTGGGTCCCATGCTCTCTTCCGGCCATCTGCGTTATAATGCCCCTTTTTAGACCATAGAATTTACCGTCATGACCAAAGCCGAAAATATCAGTGATGTGCAGTCCATCATGCAGCAGCTGGGCATAAATGCCCGGTCTGCCTCGCGAGTGATGGCTGCTGCTGACACCGCTGCCAAGAACAAGGCCTTGCTGGCAGCCATGGAGGCTATCGACAAGACACGGGATGCCCTGGCCAGCGCCAATGCCAGGGACCTGGAAGCCGGTCAGCAGAAGGGGCTTGAGTCTGCCATGCTGGACCGACTTGAACTGACGCCTGCACGTATCGATACCATGATCGAAGGCCTGCGCCAGGTTGCCGTGCTGGCCGACCCGATCGGTGAAATTACGGACATGCGCTACATGCCCAGCGGAATCCAGGTGGGGCGCATGCGTGTGCCACTGGGTGTTATCGGTATCATTTACGAGTCCCGCCCCAACGTAACGGTTGAGGCCGCCAGCCTGTGCCTGAAATCAGGTAATGCCACCATACTGCGTGGCGGTTCCGAGGCTTTTCATTCTAACCAGGCCATTGCCCAGTGCATTCGCCAGGGCCTGGAAGAGGCAGGTTTACCCAGTGAAGCGGTACAGGTAGTTGGCACCACTGATCGGGCTGCGGTAGGTGAGATGATTACCATGCCCGAATACGTGGACGTTATAGTGCCCCGCGGCGGCAAAGGCCTGATCGAGCGTATCAGCCGGGATGCCAAGGTTGCTGTTATCAAGCACCTGGACGGCATCTGTCACGTATACATTGATGATGGCGCAGACATCACCAAGGCAGTGAATATTGCCCTGAATGCCAAGACCCATCGTTATGGTGTGTGCAATGCCATGGAAACCCTGCTGGTGGCAGAGTCCATGGCAGAAACTGTGCTGCCACAGCTGGAGCAGGTTTATGACGAGTTTGATGTTGAACTGCGCGGTTGTGAAAAAACCCTGGCCATCCTGCCCAATGCGGTCAAAGCCAAGCAGGAAGACTGGTCAACCGAGTACCTGGGACCCACCCTGTCAATTCGTGTGGTAACAGGCATCGATGAAGCTATCGAGCATATCAATACCTACGGTTCCCAGCATACCGATACTATCGTAACCGAGGACTACTCTCGCGGCCGACGCTTTCTGCGGGAGGTGGATTCCAGCTCTGTCATTATCAATGCATCAACCCGCTTTGCGGACGGCTTTGAATATGGCCTGGGCGCAGAAATCGGTATTTCCACCGACAAGATTCATGCTCGCGGTCCCGTGGGCCTGGAAGGCCTGACTTCCCAGAAATACGTTGTCTTGGGTGACGGGCATCTGCGCAAATAGGTGACTGCCAACACTGATAAAGTCATCACAGACCTGGGTCTGATGGGCGGCATGTTTGACCCTGTCCATAATGGTCACCTGGCCATTGCGACTGACTCCCTGAAATTGCTCCAGCTGGACAGCCTGCATCTGTTGCCGTGCGGTCAACCTGTCCATGGCAAGCAACTGGCGGCATCAGCTGTGCATCGTAAGGCCATGCTGGACCTGGCTGTGCAGGGCAACAGGAATCTGCACGTCGATGATCGAGAGTGCCGCCTGGATGCCCCGTCCTACACGTTCGCAACACTGGCGGCGATCCGCGAGGAATTTCCGGCGGCAAGGCTCTATTACATAATGGGGCAGGATGCCTTTAACCAGTTTGATACCTGGTATCGCTGGCAGGATATATTGGACCTGGCCCATATCGTGGTGGCCGGGCGGCCGGGATTCAGGCCGGTGCTGAAAGAGACGCTGCTGGAAGCAATCCAGGGCAGGCAAGTTGTCAGTCCCGGTGAAATGAAAGAATGTGGCAACGGCAAGGTTCTTTTTGCGGAACTGGCGCTGCTGGACATCTCGTCCACCCTGGTGAAGGAAAGTCTTGCCCGGGGGAAAAATATTGATGAACTTGTGCCGAAACCGGTCGCACAGTACATACAGGCCAACGGGCTTTACAGTTTGGAGAACAAGCATTGAATGCCAATGAATTAAGAGATCTTGTTGTTGATACGCTCGATGACATGAAAGGCAGGGAAATTACCTGTCTCAAGGTGTCAGATGTCACAACTATTACCGATTACATGGTGGTGGTCACTGGCACCTCGTCCAGGCATGTCAACTCGCTCTCTGACGAAGTGCAGAAAAAAGTGAAAGAGGCAGGTGGCAAGGTATTTGGTTCCGAGGGGAAGGGACAATCCGAATGGGTCCTGATAGATCTGGGCGATGTCATTGTGCATGTCATGCAGGAAGAGAGTCGGAAGATGTATGACCTGGAGTCGCTGTGGGGAATGAAACCTTCCACGGCAGAATAACCAGAGGTTGCCTGGAACTTTGAAGATTCACCTGATAGTTGTAGGAACCAAAATGCCGTCCTGGGTAGAAACCGGTGTTGGTGAGTACCAGAAGCGCCTGCCCCGGAATTTCGAACTGGTTATACACGAAGTACCCATGGCCAAGCGCAGCAAGAATAATCCCGATGTTGCCAGGCTTTGTGAAAAAGAAGGAAAGGCCCTGGTTAACGCCATTCCTGCAGGTGCTTTTGTCGTGGCACTGGATGTGACAGGCAAAACCCGTTCAACAGAAAAGCTGGCGGACAAGTTCCTCACGATAATGGAGGATGGTCGGGATCTGGCCATGCTGGTTGGTGGTCCCGATGGCTTGTCCGGGGAATGCCTTTCGGTCGCTGACGAGGCCTGGTCGCTGTCCGCTTTAACATTGCCGCATACTATTGTTAGAATTGTCGTTGCGGAGCAGGTATACAGGGTATGGAGTGTGATGGCCGGGCATCCATATCATCGTGAATAACAGTCAATACCTGTCATTAACTTCTACTTGATGTGTCCTGTCTGGAACGTTTAGCAACCCGTTTCAGGTGAACTGTTACAGATGAATTGTGGTGACTGCCAGTAATTTTGGTCAAAGGACCAGGAAAGCCGGGTATTCAGGTCTACTAAAAATTGTCAGATTGACAGGACATTGAATGAAATACGCTGTACAGTTGGCTCCTGTGAACAAAATTTTTAATTGATAAGGTTGCAAGCACCGGCAGTGATATCGCGCGATAGCGTTTATGGCTGAAAAAATAACCTTACAAGATCACCAGCATGAAAGGCAGATTGTTCTGTCTCGCCTACTTGTCGGCGGCGCTATTGCATTCCTGCTAATCCTCATCCTGTTTGCCCGCCTTTTTTATCTCCAGGTCAACCAGCATCAATACTACTCCACCAAGTCTGACAGTTATCGTATTCACGTACAGTCCGTAGTTCCGACACGGGGCCTGATTTACGATCGCAATGGCGTGTTGCTGGCAGAAAACCAGCCCAGTTTTACCTTGTCGCTTGTCAAGGAACATGCCGGGGATGTTGACCAGGCAGTCCAGATTATCCAGTCACTCATCAGTTTGTCTGATGAAGAGGTGGAAAAATTCCGCTCGCGTCTGAAGAATCGCAGCGTACCTTTTTCCTCGGTTCCTGTTCGTTTCAATCTCAGTGAAGAAGAGATTGCACGCATCTCCGTCAACCAGTTCCGCTTGCCGGGCGTCAGTGTGGAAGCAGAGCTGGTGCGTCACTATCCGGAAGGCCAGGCCCTGGCCCATGCCGTTGGCTACCTGGGCAGTATCAACGAAGAGGATTTGCAGCGACTTGACCCGGTCAATTACAGCGGCACACACCAGGTTGGCAAAATGGGGGTTGAAAGTTTTTATGAAGACTTGCTCCATGGTCAGGTGGGTTATGAGACTGTAGAGAAAAACGCCCGTGGCCAGGTCATGAAAGTACTGGACCGAACAGATCCTGTACCAGGCCAGGACATCGTGCTGCATCTGGACAGTAAACTGCAGAAAGCTGCCATGGAGGCCATGGGAGATTATCGCGGAGCGGTAGTTGCCATCGACCCGGAAAGTGGCGGCATCCTGGCTCTTGTCAGCAAACCGGCGTTTGATCCCAACCTGTTTGTCCAGGGCATCAGTAACAGGGAATATACGGCGCTGAATGATCCGGTGGAAACACCATTGTTCAATCGCTCCCTGGCCAAGTATGCACCAGGCTCAACGGTCAAACCTTTCATTGGTCTGGCGGCGCTTAATGAAGGTTTCCGTACACCAGAAGATACTATCCATGATCCCGGTTATTACACACTGGACAAGCATCGCCATTATGACTGGACCTGGTGGTCAAACAAATCCGGCCATGGTTCGGTTGATCTGCAGCGGGCTATCTACCAGTCCTGCAATGTGTATTTCTGGGACCTGGCCATGGACATGGGCATCGATCGTATCCATGACTTCCTGTTCCGTTTCGGTTTTGGGCGCAACGTCAGTCTCGACCTGCCCCAGGCGAGCAAGGGCACCTTGCCATCCAGGGAGTGGAAACGTGATGCCATGGGGCAACCCTGGTATCCGGGTGAAACATTGAATTCATTCGTTGGCCAGGGGTATACGGAGGCAACGCCCCTGCAAATGGCCACCGCTGCCATGCTGATGTCCAACAAGGGTAAATGGTATCGTCCAGCCATGCTGAAACAGGTGGGCGTGGAAGGCACGCCAATCGACAACCACGGTTTCATTCCGGATATCGAACTCAATGATCCCGGCTACTGGGATTTCATTGCGGAAGCCATGGAGATGGTGGTCAATCGGGGTTACGGCACTGAATACCGGACCTATGGTACGGCCTTTCCTTATATCGCTGAAGTTAAACCGGTCCAGTACCGCATGGCTGGAAAATCCGGAACAGCACAGGTCATTGCAATTCCCGAAGGCTATGACAGGGCGGATGAAGTCCCCGAAAAATATCGCGAGCATGCCTGGTTCATTTCATTTGCCCCGGTAGATAATCCCAAAATAGCCCTGTCAGTATTCGTCGAGCACGGTTCAGGAGGCAGTTCCGTAGCCGGTCCTATTGCCAGGGAGATACTGGATGCCTATCTGCTGGAAGACGGTGAGCTGAAACCCGAGTTCCGGTATCCGCAGATTTCCGAAGATGGTATTGAAAACAAGGATGATATCGAAAGCCTGAATACGGCGACCTCGCCACGTCCTGCCGGTGACTCCAATCTAGAGACCACCCTCAGACAGGGAAATGACCTGCCATTGGCCGTGATCAACCAGTAGGTTGCAGGCAATGAGTCACTCCACCCTCCGTTTTTATCCTGAATACCATACCGGGTTACCAACCCGGATCCGGGAGAGTGCGTGAGTAGCCCGGACTACATCAGGCACCTTGGCTTCATTGGCCAGGGACTTGGTCGTCGTAAAAGTGTCTGGGAATATCTGCATGTAGACCTGCCTTTGCTGGTTGCCCTGACCATTTTGCTGGGATTTGGCCTGATGGTGCTTTACAGCGCTACAGACGGCAATCTCGTTCTGCTGAGGCGCCAGGTAGCATTCATCGTGGTCTCTCTGGTTGCCATGTTGCTTCTTGCCCAGATTGAAATGCGCATCCTCAGGCGCTGGGCGCCCTGGATGTACCTCGCAGGCCTGGGGTTGCTGGTAGCGGTGATATTTTTTGGCAGTACGGGTGGTGGTGCCAAGCGCTGGCTTGACTTGCCGGTGTTGCCAAGATTCCAGCCTTCGGAAATCATGAAGGTGGCCCTGCCACTGACCATTGCAGCCTATTTTTCCAAGCGAAACCTGCCGCCCCGTTTCAAACACGTGTTCTGGTCATTTGTCCTGGTCATGCTACCGGCCGCATTGATTGCTATCCAGCCGGACCTGGGCACAGCCTTGCTGATTGCCGTATCGGGTATTTTTGTTTTGCTGCTGGCAGGTATTCGCTGGAAGCTGGTCTTTTCCATTGTCGGTGCAGGCATTCTGTCGAGCCCGGCATTGTGGATTTTCTACATGTCGGACTACCAGAAACAGCGCATCAAGACCCTGCTCAATCCGCAAAGTGACCCCCTGGGCGCCGGGTGGAACATTATCCAGTCCCAGACAGCGATTGGTTCCGGGGGGGTGTATGGCAAGGGCTGGCTCAATGGTGTGCAGTCGCGGCTGGACTTTCTCCCGGAAGGGCAGACCGATTTTATCGTGGCGGTGCTCGCCGAGGAGTTCGGCATGGTGGGGATGTTGTTCCTGCTGGCCCTGTACATGACCATCATTGGCAGGGGGCTGTATATCGCCGCCATGGCCCAGGATACCTTCAGTCGCTTGCTGGCAGGCAGTATCATCCTGACGTTTTTCGTTTACGTGTTTGTGAATATTGGCATGGTCAGCGGTATCCTGCCGGTGGTGGGCGTACCGTTGCCGCTGGTCAGTCTTGGTGGCACTTCCATCCTGACCCTGATGATAGGATTTGGCATCCTGATGTCCATTCACACGCATAATAAATCCCTTATTCCCTGATCAAGGCAAAGGACTTTAAACAGGTACGAATCAGAAAAGTCAGCTATAATAAACATTTGCAAGATTGAGAGATGGAGGGCTTGCCCGACAGTGACGACCTGGTTTCCACTAACCAGACCCTTGTTAATCATCATGGCTGTTTCCCTGACAGCCTGTGTCAGTCCCACCTCCCCCCAAAAAACAGGTTCCGGCCGTTATGAAATGGCTGATGACAGCCCGGTGCTTGAACCTATCGATCTTTCTGCAGTCAAACCTGTCATACCCGAACCAGTAACTCGTACCCAGGCGGGAAATAAAAGCCCTTACACGGTCAATGGCCAAACCTATTATGTGATGCCGACCGAAGCGGGATACCAGGAAACCGGCATGGCGTCGTGGTATGGCAGAAAATTTCATGGCCACCTGACATCCAATGGCGAAATCTACGATATGTTCAGCCTGTCAGCGGCACACAAGTCGCTGCCAATTCCCAGTTTCCTGGAAGTGACCAACCTGGATAACAACAGGTCTGTGGTTGTCAGGGTCAATGACCGCGGGCCATTTCACGACGACAGGATTGTGGATTTATCCTATGCCGCGGCGGCCTACCTGGGCTATGCAGACAAAGGAACAGCCAGGGTGAGGGTTAAAGCATTGTTACCTGCACAGTCAGCACCGATGACTCCGCGCCCATTGCTGACTGACAACGAGGAGCAGGAGGAAATCCAGACCAGCGTGCTGGAAGAAAGAGAATTGATAGAGCGTAACGCCGGTGAGGAATTTTTGCAGGTGGGTGCTTTCAGTAACCTCGACAGTGCCCGCCAGTTGCTTGCCCGGGTCAGTAATTACACAACACTGCCTGTTTTTATTCGCAGTGACCAGGATGTAAATACCGGCAGCCTGCTGCACAGAGTGCGTCTGGGGCCTGTAAATGAGACAATGGACCTGTCGAGCCTCATCAACCTCATCATGGAGGCAGGTCTGGGACAGCCATTCAGGGTCAGGCAGTAACATGGGGCGAGGAACAAGGAAAACACACCGGGCTTTAACGATTACCTGTAGGTCGGCATAGGCCGCAGGCCGTTTGCCGACAAGAGACGACAGACAAGAGACAAGAGACAAGGGGAAGTGGACAAGTTTTATGTTTAATAATGCAACCATGGTTCAGCGAGTGAAAAATTCTTTCAGATTGATGTCAGTGGCCTGGGTAATCCTGGCCGTGTTCAGTACACAGGTCAGCGCCCAGCAGACCATTATTCCGCGGCCGCCACAGATTGCCGCAACCAGTTACATTCTCATGGATGCCAAAACCGGCGAAATCCTGGTTGAGGAAAATGCCGATATCCCACTGCCACCGGCCAGCCTGACCAAGATAATGACTTCTTACGTGGCTGCCCATGAGCTGGAGCAGGGCACCATTTCCCTCAATGACATGGTTCATGTCAGCGTCAAGGCCTGGCAGATGGAAGGCTCTAAGATGTTTATCCAGGAAGGAACCCAGGTCAGGCTGGAAGACCTGTTGCGCGGCATGATCATACAGTCGGGCAACGATGCCAGTGTCGCCATTGCCGAACATATTGCCGGCAGTGAAGATGCCTTTGCCGACATGATGAACCAGCATGCTGAACTGCTGGGCATGAGCAACAGTTACTTCCTTAATGCATCCGGCCTGCCCAGTCCCCAACACACCATGTCTGCCCGTGACCTGGCCATCCTGTCCAAGGCCCTGATCGACCAGTTCCCCGAACACTACGCCATGTATTCAGAACGCGAATTCACTTACAACGAAATCAGGCAGCCCAACCGCAACAGCCTGTTGTTTCGTGACCGCAATGTCGATGGCATCAAGACCGGCCATACCGATGAAGCGGGTTACTGCCTGGTGGCCTCTGCCGTCAGGGATGACATGCGCCTGATTGCGGTGGTCATGGGAACCGACAGTACTGATGCCCGGGCTATCGAATCACAGAAGCTGCTTACCTATGGTTTCCGCTTCTACACCACGCACCAGTTGTTTACCGATAATGCCGTGCTCTCCACTGACCGTGTCTGGTCAGGAAAAACCAACTCCGTGGATATCGGGGTGACCGAAGGTGTTTTTGCCACCATCCCCCGCGGCCAGGAAGACAGCCTGGAAACAGAACTGGTGATCAATGATACCCTCAAGGCGCCCATAGCGGCCGGCCAGGTACTGGGCAATGTCACCATGAAACTGGGTGACACCGTGTACTATGACGGCCCGGTGGTCGCCATGGAAGCCGTTGAGCGTGGCAGTTTTATCAAACGTCTGATGGACTTCCTGCACCTGTTCTTTTTGAGCCTGTTCTCCTGAAACCATCAAGACACGCAGTGAACTCCATGGCACAAGAAGAGTCGCCAAAAATTGAATTTCCATGTCGTTACCCGATCAAGGTAATGGGCCTGGATGTGGATGATTTCAGTGCTGAGATTGTGCGCATCATTCGTACCCATGCCCCTGATCTCAAGGATGAGGACATCAGTTTCCGGCCCAGCCGGCATGGCAAGTACCTGGCTGTCAATGTCATCATCATGGCCCGGGACGTCAAACAGATCGAAAATATCTTCAATGACCTGAAAGCCAGTGGCCGCACCGCCATGGTGATCTAGCCCATCGTGGCAGAACACACAAATACACTTATCTTCAAAGACCTGGGGACGGCAGATTATGTCGCCACCTGGGAAGCCATGAAGGATTTCACCATTGCCCGTGATGCAGGCTGCCAGGATGAATGCTGGTTCCTGCAGCATCCACCCGTGTTTACCCTGGGCCAGGCAGGCAGGGAAGAGCATGTCCTGGATGCCCATGACATCCCCTTGGTTAAAACAGATCGCGGCGGACAGGTGACCTATCATGGTCCCGGCCAGCTCGTGGCCTATTTATTACTTGATATCAGGCGCCGCAGTATGGGAATCAGGGAGTTGGTGGACCTGATCGAAAACAGCCTGGTGGCCTTGCTGGCCACTTACGATATCCAGGCCCATACCCGCAGGGATGCCCCTGGCGTGTATGTGGGTGAAGACAAGATTGCGGCCCTGGGCCTGCGCATCAATAACGGTAGGTCCTACCATGGCTTCAGCCTGAATGTGGATATGGACCTGACCCCGTTTGATTACATCAATCCATGCGGCTATGCAGGATTGCGGGCAACACAGATCAGGGATCTCGTGCCTGGTGCGTCGGATAAGCTGCTTGAAGAGACCCGGCAGCGCCTGCAACAGGTCCTGGCCGAGTCTCTGGTATAATCTGCAAGCGTTCAAATTGGAGTAATTTGTCATCATGTCAGACACAGATAGCCTGAAACCCGTCGTCCAGGGTGAAAAACTGCGTGGCGCCGACAAGGTTGCCCGTATTCCGGTCAAGGTCATTCCCACCGTGGAAATGCCGCGCAAGCCGGACTGGATTCGCGTGTCCCTGGGCAACAACGAGAAAGTGGAGAAAATCCGCGCCACGCTGAGAAAACACAAGCTCAGCTCCGTGTGCGAAGAAGCCTCCTGTCCCAACCTGGGGGAATGTTTCAGCGGTGGCACGGCAACTTTCATGATCATGGGTGATATCTGTACACGTCGCTGCCCTTTCTGTGACGTGGCCCATGGCAGGCCCAATGCCCTGATGGAAAACGAGCCGCTGGAACTGGCCGAGGCCATTGCCGAGATGGGGCTCAAGTACGTGGTCGTAACCTCAGTTGACCGCGATGACCTGCGTGATGGTGGGGCCGATCATTTTGCCCGCTGCATAGCAGAAACACGGCGCCTGAATCCCGGGATCAAGGTGGAAATCCTTGTGCCGGACTTTCGGGGCAGGGGTAATATTGCCATCAATATCCTGGAAAAAACCCGTCCCGATGTGTTCAACCACAACCTGGAAACCGTACCCAGCCTTTATCGTAAAGTCCGCCCGGGTTCGGATTACCAGTGGTCACTGGACCTGCTCAAGAAGTACAAGGCGCAGGCGCCTGAGGTGCTGACCAAGTCAGGCATCATGGTAGGTGTGGGTGAGACCCGTGAAGAAGTTATCCAGGTGATGGAAGACATGGCAGCCCATAATATTGACATGGTTACCATTGGCCAGTATTTGCAGCCCTCGCGAGACCATTTGCCGGTTGAGCGCTTTGTCCATCCGGATGAATTTGATGAATACACCCGTATAGGAGCCGACCTGGGCTTTCATCACGTGGCCAGTGGACCACTGGTCAGGTCGTCCTACCATGCTGACCAGCAATCGAAATTATAATAATCGCTCCGAAAGTCAGGCAATTGCCTGAATACAGGGTGCAAGGGATCGGGCCTGAACCATAACGGGTCAAGAATTCCGCGATGACACTGTTATCGACATAAACTTTATGCAGCTATTGGAAGACAAGACAGCTTTTATCACCGGCGCAGCCAGTGGTATTGGCCTGGCAACTACCCGGTTGTTCCTGGCAGAAGGGGCAAGTGTTGTCATGGCAGACAGGGATACTGATGCCCTGGCCTTTGCCGCCAGGGAGCTTGATGATGCCAGGGTGAGCACACTTGAGCTGGATGTCACTGTGCAGGACCAGGTTGAACAGGCCATCTCCTCAGCCCGGGAAGCCCATGGCCGCATTGATATTGCCGTGCTCAATGCCGGTGTAACCGGCGCCAATATGCCCCTGGAAGACTATCCCGTTGCCCTGTTTGATGAAGTCATGGCGGTCAATGTGCGTGGCATCTGGTTGAGCCTGCGTGCGGTGATGCCTGTCATGAAACAGCAGGAGTCAGGCAGTATTATCCTCACCTCATCTATCCAGGGTTTATCGGCATTGCCTGGTACCACGGCCTACACCACCAGCAAGCATGCGCTGGTCGGGATGATGAAGGGGGCGGCGCTTGAATTGGCGAAAACAGGTGTCAGGGTAAATTGTGTGCATCCGGGTTATGTGGAAACCCCGATGATGGATGCCATTCACCATGCCGTGAACCGGGAAGCTCCTGAGCAGTTCCAGGCGGCACTGTCGGAAAGTATTCCCATGGGGCGCTATGCCAGTGCTGATGAGATAGCCCGTCTCATCCTGTTCCTGGGCTCAAATGAATCCAGTTATTCCACGGGCAGCAGCTTTGTCGCTGACGGTGGCATCCTGGCCGCATTGCCAACCTGAGCCGGATCAGGCTTGCCGGGCAGAAATGACAGTCTGGAAGTGGCTTAGCCCCAGTACGATGTCCGTCAATTCATCCCAGGGTTTGAGTTTCATCAGGCCTTTTACTGACTGATCCACCAGGCGCGCCTTGAGTAGTAACTGTTCGAGGCTGTCCACACTGTGGTTACGCAGGGCTGTACCCACGATAGCCATCCTGTTTTGCCATACACGCTCCGATTGCATGACGCCATTCATGTTCTGGCCCTGGCCAATTTTTTCCAGCATGCGCAGCAGGCTGCGGATTTCCCGGGTAAGGAAAAACAGTATTTTCAGGGGATCGTCACCTTCGGCGCGCAGGTGATTGAGAATATTCAGCGCCTTGCCCTGCTGGCCGGCCATGCTGGCGTCGGTCAGGGCAAAGACATTGAAGCGGGAACTGTCTGCAACGGCGCGTGCCACGATGTCGCGCGTAAGGTGCCGGTCCCCGGCAAGGACGGCCAGTTTGTCGATTTCCTGGGCGGCGGCCAGCAGGTTGCCTTCCACCCGGTGGCAGATAATATCGATACAATCCTGGTCGGCAGAAAGCCCGGCCTTTTTCATGCGTTGGTCTACCCAGCCGGGTAATTGCTGGGCATTGACCGGCCAGACCTGGACCACCATACCCCTGGATTCAAGAGCCTTGAACCACTTGGTCGAGAGCGTTGCCTTTTCCACCTTGGTACTGGTGATCAGCAAAAGATTATCTTCTCCCGGATCATCCACGTAGGTTTGCAGGGCGGCCTTGGCGGTGTTGTCCAGTTTCGGCGAATGCAGGCGCAGATCTATCAGTTTCCTGTCGGCGAACAGGGACATGTTGGTGGCTGCTTCAACCAGGATATTCCAGTTGAACTGGGCGTTGGCGTCATGCACCTCCCGTTCGGTGAAACCCTGCTCCCGGGCAAATTGGCGGACGGCGTCGCAGGCTTCCTGCACCAGGAGGGTTTCATCACCGCAAATCCAGATGATCGCTGGCAGCTTGTCCTGCGCTTTCCTGAGTTGGGGGATGAGTTGTTCTGATTTGACCAGCATGGTCTGGCATTCTAGCCGAGGCGGGCAGGCGGGAAAAGCAGGACGCTCAATTGGCAGCTTCTTTTTTGCCGGAATCACTTTCCTGTGACAATTCGTGGGCCTTATCCTGCAGGCTGGCGATATTGTCGGTGTCAGTGACATCGGATTTTTCCACCTGGTCATCCGGGGTTCTCTGCAATGACTCCCTGACCGCACTCAGCCTGCGTGCGCCTTTCCACAAGTGTCGGCAGCCTCGTTTGACCTGGTTGGCATACTGGATGATATCGTCCATGTCCCGGATATCCAGGTGGCCAAAGGACGTATTCATGAGAATGACCTGCTTCAGGTCGTCGTAGCTTTTCTCCACCTCACGGTAATGCTCAGGATTGTTGATTGCCTCCTGTGTATTGTCCGGTGTCAGTGCATCCAGGTGGTGGTCGGCAGTATGGATGAATTGTTGTAACTGCGTAGAAAAGTCACGGTCCTCATAGCGATTGCGCACTTCACAAAGCGCCGCTATATCCTCGGCAATTTCCACGGTTAGCATGAACTCCTGGGTGGTATACATCAGGCTGATCAGTGCTTCGGACAGAAAGGGGGTAAGCTCGGTTTTGCTGAGACTGGCGGAAAATTTGCCAATCTCCCTGGCCAGGTTGTGTATGACTTCGGCGCGGGCAGAGAATGTTGTGCTGGTGGCATGCAGGCATTGCTGTAGCAGGTAGATACTCATCCTGGCGATACGACTGAGCTCCAGGCTCAATGCATCCACGGCGATATAGGGCAGGGCGAGTACGTTCTTGTCCAGGTAGTGTGGCCTGGACTCTGTTTCCTCATGAGTCTGGAAAAGCCGGTATAGCTGTTTCACCATGGTGTTTGATACCGGGTACATCAGCAGCACACCCAGGATATTGAAGCTGGTATGAAAAAGGGCCAGGGAAACGGCCGGCGAGGAATCCAGTCCGAACCTTGCCTGGATCAGGCTGCTAAAGGCGAGCATGGGGCCCAGTATCAGGATGGCAATCAGGGCGGTAATCACATTGAAAAACACATGTGCCAGGGCAACCCGTTTTGCCGTGGGTGTGGCACCGAAAACGGTCAGAATGGCCGTAGTGGTGGTACCGAGGTTGGCGCCAATAACCAGGGCGGCGGCTGCATTAAAGGGGATAAGCTCGCTTTCCGCGGCACTGAGCGCGATGACCATGGCGGCACTGGACGACTGCATCAGCGAGGTCAGTAAAAAACCGCTACCGACCATGACCAGTACCTGGACTATGGAAATCTCGTCAAAGCCCGGCAGGGTGTAATCGGTGCCGGCAATATCAAATGCGGATTTCAGGGTGTCTATACCCAGGAACAGCAGTCCCAGCCCGACCAGTGCCATGCCAATCGACGCACGCCTTGTCTGTGCCCCCGTCAGTTTGAATATGGCACCAATGCCAATCATGGGCAGGGCCAGTGCCTCGATATTAAACCTGAAGCCAATGAGGGCGACGATCCAGGCTGTCATGGTAGTGCCGACATTGCTGCCGAAGATTACCCAGATGGCCCGTTCCAGGCTGAGCATGCCGGCGTTGGCAAAGCCAATGGTGGCCACGGTCACCGCGCTGGAGGATTGCACAATACCGGTAATGAGTATGCCGGAAAGCAGACCACGACTACGGCTGTTGGTCCACAGTGCAAGTATGTCCCTGAGGGTGTTACCGGCGGCCAGTTTCAACCCGTCTGTCATCAGGGACATACCAACGAGCAGCAGGCCCAGACCGCCAACAAGAATACTGAGAATTGTTATCATGGAGCTATGATAATCCAAGGAATCTCTGGTTAAGTCCAGTATGTCCCGGAGTCATTGCAAGAACCCTTAACCTGGATCAATGCTGGTTAACCGGTGAAGGAGTAGGTTTCAGACGTCATAAATGCTGTAGAACTGCTATACCCACGCCCACTGCGTTATCTCAGTGGGCATCTGGCCAAGCTGGTGGCAGGCCGGCTGTGGTTGAAAGTCCTGCTTGGCATGGGGCTGGGCATCATCGCGGGGATTGCCCTGGGGCCATCCGCTGGCTTACTGGACGCCGATTTTGCGATCACGGCAGGTAACTGGCTGGCCTTTCCGGGGCAATTGTTTCTTACCCTGGTACAGATGATTGTGGTGCCGCTGGTGTTTGCTTCCATCATTCGCGGCCTGGCATCTACTGAAGATGTCAACCAGCTGAAAAAGTTGGGATTAGCAGTTGTCCTGTTTTTTGTCTGTACGACAACAGCGTCCATTGTCACCGGTATCACCCTGGCGCAATGGGTGAAACCCGGCACCTACATCGATTCAGCCATGCTCGACAGCTTCGACATCAGCCTGGAGGAAACCGTCGCCGGCGATGTCAGCGCGCCAAACCTGGCCTTGTTGCCGGAAACCCTCATTAACCTGTTTCCCAGCAACCCCCTGAACTCCATGGTGGAAAGCCAGATGCTGCAAGTTGTGATATTTGCCGTGATCTTCGGTATTGCCCTGTTGATGACGTCGGCTGACCGGGCGCGTCCCCTGCTGGATTTCCTGGGTTCATTGCAGGAAGTGTGCATGACTGTGGTCAGAGGCGCCATGACACTGGCACCCTATGCTGTGTTCGGCCTGATGGCCCAGTTGGTGTCTCGCATAGGCCTGGATGCACTGCTGGGGATGGCCATTTACGTACTCACCGTACTGGGCGGACTGCTGATTATTTTTATCCTGTTCATGGTGCTGATCTACATCGTGGTCAGGGTGAGCCCAACTCATTTCCTCGTTAACATGCGTGAATTACTGCTGCTGGCATTTTCCACGTCCAGCTCGGCAGCGGTCATGCCGCTTTCCATCAAGACGGTGGAAGACAGGTTCAATGTACGGCCTTCCATTGCTGAATTCATTATTCCCATAGGTGCCACCATCAACATGAACAGTACGGCACTCTACCAGGGAGTGGCGACCATGTTCCTGGCCCAGGTCTATGGTATTGATCTGAATATCGGGGCCCTGGTGTTGCTGGTGGTTGTCGCCGTCGGTGCCTCAATAGGTTCACCGGCAACACCCGGTGTCGGTATCGTCATACTTTCGATGGTACTTTCCACCGTGGGTATTCCGCCCAGTGGTATTGCCTTGTTGATGGGAGTGGACAGAATTCTTGATATGAGCAGAACTTCCCTGAACGTGGCAGGGGATGTCGTGGCATGCCTGGTCATGGATAAATGGGTAGGTAGCAGCAGTACCCTGGCGGAAGAATCCAGGCAGCAAAACCTGATGCAGGTGGAACGTCATTCATCAAGCGAAGATGTCCTGGTCCGCTAAAACGGGAGTTTCTGATCGATCAGAGCGCCGGTTAATACCAGGTAGCGATGTATTCAGAAACCGCCCAGGAAGGCGTTGAAGTCCAGTAATAAAGTTCGCGCGCCAGTGTCGTTCACGGCACAGGCTTCGGTGATATCGATAACAAGGTTGCCTGTCTCGGGTGAGTATTTCGATATGGGCTCCGAGCGCAGGATCAGGCCATCTTCTGTGGCATAAACCGTGTAACGCAAGGTCGGGTCAATGCTGTAATAGACCGAAGAGCCGAAGCTGGTATCGATAAGCCAGCCGTCTTCATCCTCCCTGGCATTGTCACTGAAAAAATCAAACAGCATGTCCGGTGCCAGGTCATGGGCCATGGAAGGCTGGCTATTCTGCCGCTGGACTTCGCGGTAACGTCCGGTCAACCTGTCCAGGCGATAACGGGGCTTGAAGCCCAACAGCACAGCAGGGCCTTTCCATTTCACGAAGCCGGCATCAATCTGGAACTGGTCGCCCAGGATGCTGTATTCCTCAAGTGTACAGAAATCCCCCCGGTTGAGCCGGGCCAGGTATTCAAAGTCATTGATGCGCCTGAATTCCAGCCTGGCAATGGGAAATTCCTGGTTAAATACCTCGTAGACATAAAACGGTGTCATGACCAGCATGCCGCCAACGAGTACGATACCCAGTAACGCACCAATACCGGTAATTCTGACCAGTTTTCGTAACACGTCCAGCTCCAGTGAGGCTACGCGTCGGAAAATACAGGAATTGCGAGGGGATTAATACGTCTGTGCCGGGCAAGGCAGGTCTTCAGGGACGCTTTCGACTCAGGGGGTAATCTGTTTTCCCTGGTAAAGCGTGACCAGCTGGTCCAGTGTGACAATGTTGAAATCATCATTGCCTGTCACATAATCCAGCACTTTCTCGCCGATAGCGAGCCGGCCGCTATCAATACCCATGACGTGGGGATGCCAGATAAACAACATGTAACGATCGTTCTTGGCACAGTCATCAAGGGCCGTGCGCCAGTCGTGTTCGACTTCCTCGTTGCCTTTTTTCTGCCACAGCCAGTGACTGGCATCCACACCGACCCATTCGTAGGGGACTGACCACAGGGTTTTGCTGAGCTGGCAGACTTCACCCCCATCCTGGCCGGAAGGACACAGGCTGGAATCCATGGTGTAGCCAAGCTGGGTCAGTATCTCGCTGGTAAAACGGGTACGTTTGCCGCCGGGGGCACGAAAGGCAAGGGGGCGGGTACCATTGCGGGTAATGGCCTCTGTCGCGCGGCTGGCAATGTCCAGGGCACGATCATAATCCAGGGATGACCACAGTTCATGCTGCCAGCCATGCATGCCCAGGCTGTGGCCGTCGGCCAGGTCCTTTTCAATATAATCCGGGTAGGCTTCCGCGCTCCACCCTTCAATGAAATGGGTGATAGTGATGCCGAAGCGACGATACAGGTCAAGCAGTGCCGGAAATCCCTGTTCCAGAGCAGGCCGTTCACCGGGGCTACGCGGGGCACTGATGACGCCCCTGCCAAGATCGGCAGCATCACCCAGGTTGTCCATTGTGAAGCAAACGTGTGCGGTCATTTATCTGTTGCTGCTCGAATTTTTCGGCTATCGAAAAAGCCGCGAAGGATACTTGAGCTACCGGAAAAAATCCATTGGTTTACTCGATTAAAATCGCTGTGATAGCATCATTTGGCCTGCCGGGGACAGGAATGTACAGATCAAGTACAGGCTTACGTGCAGGGGCAAGTATAAGCGCAAATAATAACTCCAGGTGAATAGCAGGTTGGCCCGCAAGCGGGCAGGGCGGATTTTTCACCGGTCCAGATTAATGTTCCAGATGCCAAACAAGAGGGAAAGGCATGAAACTCCGTTACCTATTGATACTCCTGGCCGGGCTTTTGCCGAATTTCATCCAGGCCCACCACAATACCCAGGCAGAATACGGCCCGTTTGGTTCAGATTTCATCACGGTGGACGGCACTGTCACCGATATCCGCTGGGGCAATCCCCATGTCCAGATTGAAATAGAAGTCACTGGTGGCGATTTGCCCGAAAGTGAAATAGGCAAAACCTGGGTGGTCAACAGCCATCCCATCAATGTCATGATTGCCTATGGCTTCCAGAAAGAGGAATTCGCTGTTGGTGACAGGCTGCATTTGCTGACCTGGCGCCATGTTCGTGGCATCAACCATTTGTGGCCACGTGCCATCCAGGTCAACGACGGCCCCCTGAAATCCAACCTGCGTTATACCGACATGATTGATATCGCCGAGGGCACCTTTACGGCCCTGGGTATTACACCGGCGGCGAACCTGAATGGTTCTTCCCCGCAGCGCTCCGGTGCAGCCACCGTGAGACGTTTGCGTGAACAGGGTTTTCTTGATGCGGAAGGCAATATGGTCTGGCCATTGCCGTAAAACCTGAGGCTGCAAAGTAGTCAGTAACAGCAGCGTTATAGCTGAAATAATAATTAGAATGACACTTGAAGAGGGCTCCATCATGACCTTCACCCGATCTATACATTTCCTGCTTGTCCTGACGCTGTTGGGGACAGGCAACGTCCTGGCCGCCGGGTTCAGCGGCACCATCGTTGATATCAATGGTAATCCTGTCAGTGATGCCATGATTACCCTTACCTCATCCTGGCCAGGTCCCACTGCAGTAACGGCTTTCAGTGATGACAGTGGCAAATTCAGTTTGCCTGAACAGGCCAATTATCGTTCAGGGAGTGATTTCGGTATTGCCATACGTGCCCTGGGTTATGAATTGCTTGATAGCAGCCGGGAAGTCACGGCTGATCACGTCAACCTGACGGTAATCGCCAGGGCCACCGATAACCAGGTTGCCTCGGCACCGGCTTCGGCCTGGTTGCAAGGAAAGGCAGACCATGACACCACCTCGCAATTTGTCCTGGATTGTGTGGGCTGTCACCAGGTGCCCTCCAGCGAAGTGCGCCATTATGCCGCCGCTATTGAAGCGATTCCCGGAGATGACCGGCATGCCATACGGGAACAAAGCTACGATGCCCTGGTGAAATACATGAACTTTCTTTCCGCCGAGGAATTCTCCCGTGGGCCCGAGGCAGGGGAACTGGAAGCTGACCGGGTGTATGAAGTCGGCAATGGTCCCAGTGTGATTAATTTCCTCAGTGAGCATTTCAATGACGCCATGGAAGAAATCCAGGGTTATGAATGGGGTGCTCCCCTGGCGGTGACACCACAGACGTCCATCATGGAGTACGAAGTGCCGGGGCCCAATGCCATTCGTGAAGCCCTGCTGCTGGGAGAACCCAAGCAGCTGTGGGTAGCAGATGTGGCCTCCAATGCCATCGTCAAGGTGGATCCGCAGTCCGGTTACACTACCTCCCTGGATGTGCCTTCGGATACACCCGTCGGGCCGCATTCCCTGCACCGCGGTGAAGACGGCTCTTTATGGGTGGCACCGTTTATCACCAGTGTGGTTGCCCACCTTGATGTGGAAAATGAGAACTGGAGTACCTGGCAGATGGAAACGGTCGATGGTACGCCAACCGGCATCCATGACCTCAGCTTTGGTTCAGACCATACCCTGCTGACTGACAAGGACGGGCTGATATGGTTTTCTGACATCGTCAACAATGCCGTCGGCTACCTTGATCCGGAAACCGGCGAAATAGAACATTATGTCGCCCCGCAGGTTGGTGACCGTGCGACCACAGGCACTGCACTTTATGGCCTGGTGATGACATCAGACCGGGAGGAAATCTGGTTCAGCCAGCTCAATATCGGCAGTATCGGTAGCTTTAATGTCGTCACACGGGAATTTGGTCCGTCGTTCCAGCTGCCGCTGAATGCCGGTCCCCGCCGCCTGTCCATCAGTGATGATGACATCCTTTATGTGCCGTTATACGGTTCGGGCCAGCTCGTTGAATATGACACCAAGACCAATACCCGGATTGGACTCTATGACGTCCCCGATACCGCCAGCGCTCCCTATGCGGTGACCTGGGATCCCGTGCGCAAGGTGGTCTGGATTTCCACATCCAACACCGATGTCATCTACAAGTTTGATCCAGCCGACAAGTCTTTCAGTGTGCTGCCCATGCCGCGCAAGGGGGCCTTCCTCAGGATGGTGGATATCGATCCGGATACCGGCAACCTGATTACCTCCTATGCCAATATTGTCCAGCACGTGCATGGTCCGCGCATGGCGGTCATCGTTGACCCGGGTGATGGTGCCTACCAGTAAACCGGCTAACCAGATTCAAAAAGGAATACATGATGATGTACCCAACCCGTCACCACCATGTTGCTGCCAGAGCAGTATTGTTCCTGGCAGCCACCCTGGCTTCTTTCTCACTGTTTGCCCAGGACAGCAGTCAGGGCGAGGCCATGGCGCAAAAATACCGCTGTTATGCGTGTCACAATATGACAGACAACCTGATCGGGCCACCGTACCAGGCCATTGCCGCCAGGCATGCCGGGCAGAAGGAGGTCATGTCCAGGGTGCTGGCCACCAAGATCATTCTGGGTGGTGGCGGCAACTGGGGGGTGGTGCCCATGGTGCCCAATGAGCATGTTCCCGAGGAAGATGCCCTGGTTATTGCTCGCTGGATCCTTGACCAGGCACCCTGATGGCCCTGGTGTCATCAAGACAAGAAGGGAGACACGGGTTGTCTCCTTTTTATATAGATTGATATAGAACTCAGGACTTGTCCTGGCAGGCAATTTTCAGCAAGCGGGCGACGTCTTCTTTTTGGGCCTTTTCCGGCAGCGCCCGTATTCCTATGACTTTCTTTCCCCACCAGACTTTCTCATAGGCATTCGGGTGCATACCGAGCATGGCTTCCCGTTCCTGTTCGTTGACGAAGATGTTCAGGAAACTGGCATCAGCCGGCATGGTGGCAAAGATTTTTCCGTTAATGCGAAAGGACGTCAGGTGGTGATGGGGCTCTTCAGTCGCATCCTCCAGCGACGCTATCATGTGACGGATGTCGGATGCGCAGATCATGACTATTCGTCTACACTTTAGCCATAGTATTGCTCAGGATAGCGCCAACCCGGTCCAGCAACTCGGTGGGGGAGAAGGGCTTTGCCAGGAATTTCCGGGTACCAGCGCGAATACCATATCGGGCCAGTTCATCACCGGGATAGCCCGACATAAACAACACGGGAATATCCGGATACTGCTGACTGAATAGTTCTGCCAGCTCCCCGCCACTCATGCCTTCCATAACAACATCTGTAAGCAGTAAATGGATGTTTTCATCCTGCTCTTTCAACAAGGCAAGAGCCTCGTTACCGGAAGCTGCTGTCATGACGCTGTAACCGGCATTACCGAGTACGGAGGTCACGTATTCACGAACATCATCCTGGTCCTCAACCACCGGGATGCGAAAGGCATCAAGGGCAATGGGCAGTTTTACATTATCCACTTTATCCTGTGAGGCTTCCGCTTTACTGGATTTGGGTAACAGGATCAGGAAGGTGGAACCTTCACCTTCCTTGCTGGTTACCCTGATCGTGCCATTGGACTGGCGAATTATGCCGTAGACCGTGGATAATCCCAGGCCAGTACCTGAATCTTCCTTGGTGGTGAAAAAGGGCTCAAAAATATGCTGGCGTATTTTGGCATTCATGCCGACGCCGGTGTCCTCCGCCGTGATCTGGATATACTCGCCGGCCGCCACTTCCAGGCCGCGGGCATTGGCGGGCGTCAGGAAAACCTCTTCGGTAGACAGAGTCAGGGTGCCGCCATGGGGCATGGCGTCCTTGGCATTGACCACAAGGTTCAACAGTACTTGCTGTATCTGGCCAGGATCGGACATGACATTACAGTCAGCTGTCGTCAGTACAAGCTTGAGGCGGCTGTTTTCGCCCAGGACGCTTCTCATCATTTCTGACGATTCACTGATCATGCGATTGATGTTGACCGGAATATGTCGAATGGCCTGGCGTCGGCTGAAGGTGAGTAATTGCTGGGTCAGTTCTGATGCCCGTACTCCGGCTTTGCGGATTTGTTCCAGAACACTTTTCGTCTGGGAGTCACTCATCTCCAGCATCAATACCTCGCAATAGCCATTGATAATGGTGAGCAGGTTGTTGAAGTCGTGGGCAATACCACCGGCAAGACGGCCAATGGATTCCATGCGTTGGCTGAAAGCCAGTTGTTGCTCGAGGTTTCGGCGTTCTTCTTCCTGGATTTTTTGCTGTGTAATGTCCTGTATCGTTGCCTGGTTCAATAAGCCTGTCGGGGATTCTAAAGCCATCAGGTGAATACGGGCCGTCCATTTGCTGCCATCAGGGCGTATATGACGCCAGTCAAAAGTGGCTTCTCCATTTTCCCTGACCTTTTGCTGGGTCTGCTCCATGGCTGATTCCACCGTGGTGTCAATATCCTGTTCGGGATCGGTCAATTTCATCAGCGGCATGTTGATGAGCTCTTCCTTGTCTTTATAGCCATAGAGCTCGACTGCGGCTTTATTCATATCCAGGTAGGTATAGTTTTCAGGGTTAACAATGACCATGGGAATTTGCGAGCCTTCAAATACCAGCTTGCGAAAACTTTCTGTTGCGCGTACCCGGCGACTGAGCCTGTGGGCATTGATATAACCCACAGAAGTGATGGCAATAATGGCCAGGAGCACCAGTGTAATCGGGGTGATGTTATCCAGGAGCAGTTGCTGGATGGTCATCCTGTTCAAATCCCTGAAGGGACCCACACCCAGTTCCTGCATCAGTGACTCGACCTCCGTATACGGCAATGGTGCGGTAAAGCCGCAGACATTGACGGCCTGGGCAACGGGGCTGTCATGTTCAATGGTCAGCAGGGCCCGTGTCAGTAGTCGAATAAATTCCTCATCATGTGTGCCGACCATAGTAAAGGCGACTTCCGGGTAAAGACGCGTGCTGTGCGGGGGTGAGAAGCTGATGTCTTGTGTTACGCGGGGCTGGGGCAGCACTTTCAATTCTTCAGGACATGTATCCAGGTATGCAGGGAGGGTGTTGGCGGCTATCACGCCGACATCCATCTCACCTGTGCAGACTGCAGCAACCACATCGGCATAGGAAAAGTTAAAGACCAGTGATGAAAAATCTTTTTCGGGTTCAATGCCCAGGTCCTGCCATTCCCTGACCGCGGATAACCAGCCACCCAGGGCTATTTCGGAAAGTGCCACTACATTTTTATCCCGAACATCCGCCAGGGAATTGATGTCTGTACGGGATGCCCTGGTAAACACGGCGCCAGCGAGCCACGGGGAATAGCCGTCAGCATTCGTTTGGGTAATGGTTGACAGAATTCGCAGGTTTTTGGTCAGTCCCACCTCGACATAGGCGGCAGGCGAGATGAAAGCGAAGTCCAGGCGTTCATTGATTACTGCATCCTTCAGGCTATCGATATCAACAAAGCCTTCCACCTGGAACTTGTAACCGGGAAGCTGGTTGTCCAGGTAGTCGGAAAAGGGGCAAATGCATCGGGTGTGTTCAGCTGTCCGCTGACTGTACCGATGTGGATGGTTTCAAGGCCCTGTGATGCAGCCTGCGCGAAAGCAGTACTGGTGAGCAGCCACTGTAAAACCGG
>CAZROW010000006.1:50410-63042 GCA_964601805.1 uncultured Enterobacteriaceae bacterium | reverse complement strand
CTGTTGATGCACAGGGTGACCATGGCGCCCTGGGGTGGTGTGGCGGCATCTGTGTCCACCGGGACTTCTTCAAAACGCAGTGTTTGTTGCAGCTGCTTTTCAATGGCGCTGACTTTCGGCGCCTCACTGGTATGAAACAGGCTCAGCGCCAACCCCTGGCTGCCGGCGCGGCCGGTGCGGCCAATGCGGTGGATGTAGATTTCCGGGTCCGGTGACAGCTCGTAGTTGATCACTGCGCCCAGGTCCTTGATATCCAGGCCGCGTGCAGCGACGTCGGTGGCAATCAGGATGGGAATGCTCTTGTTGGCAAACTGCACCAGCACACGGTCGCGGTCTTTTTGTTCCAGGTCGCCGTGCAGGGCCAGGGCGCGAAAGCCTTTGGCATTGAGTTCATCGGCCAGTTCCTGGCATTGCTGTTTTCGGCCGCAGAACACGACCGTGGATTCCGGCTGGTGATGCAGCAGCAGGTTCATCAGCGCGCTGGACTTGTCGCCTTTCGGGACCTCATAAAACAGCTGCCTGATGACACTGGTGTCGTGCAGGCTTTCCACCTGGATATCGATGGGAGCATTTTGCACGCTGGCGCTGATCTTCCTGATTTCATCGGGATAGGTGGCGGAAAACAGCAGGGTCTGGCGCTGTCTGGGCGTGTAGCCGATGATGGCGAGGATGTCCTCGGCAAATCCCATGTCGAGCATGCGATCGGCTTCGTCCAGTACCAGGGTGTCCACCTGGTCCAGTTTCAAACTTTCCTTGCCGCAATGTTTCAGGATACGCCCGGGTGTACCGACGGCGATATGGGGTGGAAATTCCAGGGAACCGAATTGCGGGCCGATGGGTGTGCCGCCGCACAGGGTGAGAATTTTCACGTTGGGAATGGCGCGCGCCAGGCGGCGCAGTTCCTTGCTGACCTGGTCGGCGAGTTCCCGTGTGGGACACAGGACCAGGGCCTGGGTTTTGAATTGTTTGGGATCAATCTTGTGCAACAAACCAATGCCAAAGGCGGCCGTTTTACCGCTGCCGGTTTTGGCCTGGGCCTTGACGTCCTTGCCGTCGAGGATGGCCGGCAGGCTCTGCGCCTGGATGGGGGTCATCTCCTGATAGTCGAGAGAATCCAGGTTGGCGAGGAAGTCTGCGGACAGGGGCAGGGTGGAAAAAGCGTTATTGGTCATGAAAGGACACTTGGTTTGAATAAGGCGGGCAAGTTTACGTGAATATGTCGGGTATGCCAGAGATTAAGCGTATTTCCGCCTACGATATTCAAAACGCGTTGTAACTTTGTTGGTCGGCATAGTGTTGTAGGTCGGCATAGCCCCGAAGGGGCGTTTGCCGACGTTATCACAAGCAGGCCTTGTTCAAGACTTCATCGTCGGGAAACGGCGCTTTGCGCCTATCCCGACCTACATGGGACTTCTTTTCAATCGACCCGTAACGGCGACCACGCCATGCCATCAACGTTATCCGGGTTATTGGCAATCACCGTACGCGTGCCGACAAAGGCGGGTACGACAATGGAAATCTCGTTCAGGGCGCTGTCAGCCAGGTACAGGGCGTTGTTGGCGGCAAGCAGCCTGACACCGGTGCCAAAGGCGTCGCTGCCGGGCAGCTCAAGCTGGCCCGCCCGGGCAAAGGTGTTGCCATCGAAATAGGTCACGTAGCGCGCTGAAGCATTCTCACCACTGCCACCGGGAAGCACGGCAAGACCATTGGGCAGGAACTCGGCGCGGTTGGTGGCGATGTTGCCTATGGCGCCCAGTACTTCCATGCTGTCGGCATCCACGATAGTGATGGTGCTGTCGTTCTGGTTGGCCACCCACACTTTGTCACCGTCGGGCGACACGGCAATCCCTTCGGCGCGGGCACCGGTGGGAATCACGGTGGTGGGTTCACTGCCATCGAGTGAAATTTTCGACAGGGTGCCACTGCCGCGGGCAGCGACGAAGGCGTGATCATTGTCCGGTGACAGTCTGACCATGTGGCTGTCCTCACCGCCGGTAGGAAAGGTGCGTACGATCTCACCGTCGATGATATCCACCAGGGCAATTTCCTCGCGCAATTCCATGGTGGTGACGACATGGCGATTGTTATTCATGAAGACGATGCTGTGAGGGCGGGAATTGGCCCCCAGGTCAATGTGACGCACGATCTCGGCGTTGGCCACATCAATCACCACCAGGCGCTGGCCGGGATTGTTGCCGGTGCCGTATTCACTGGTCACCGCCCAGCGCCCGTTCGGCGATGCAGTGAGTTCATGGGGAATGGGGCCGTCGATATTCAGCCGCGAGACTTCGGTTTGCGTGGCCAGGTCGATCAGGGAGACTGAGCCGCCGTTGCGGTTGACGACCAGGAGGGTGCCGCTCAGGCCGTTGTCTGCGGCCAGGGACTGGGTAAAGGGGGCAAGGAGCAAGGTGAGTATGAGTAAGAATCTGGGCATCGTGGCACCTTTTTGGTTGAGTGATTGGGCGGGCTTTGCCCGCCTTGCCGGATGACGGCGCTTTGCGCCTCTTCCGGCCTACGACTGTTTCAAGCATAACAAAGTTGGCGGAATAGAATAATGTGGGTTATGTTGAGATTGTTGCGACCCGAGGTTCAAGCCATGAAAGTGAGTTTCTTTGCCGATACCGACACACTGACTATTAAATTGAAAAGCAGTGGTGTCACCGATACCCGTGACCTGGATGAAAACACGTTGCTCGATCTTGATGCTGACGGCAATATTGTTTCCATCACCATGGAGCATGCCAGCACACGAACGGATGTGCAGAACATTACGCTTTCAGGCATCGTTGCCTGAACACGTCATCAGGATAAAACGTTTTATCCTGCCGGAATTTCCCGTATAGATTCCCGTCGCAAAAATTTCCATGCGCCGTTTTCCCGAATGAACTCATCGTAGTAATGACCGATAAAGGTGAATAGCGGTGTGTCGTCAGGATTCCTGGTGACATAGACCCACTTGGTGACGGCCGAGGCGCGGTCACCGTCGACGTCAATCTGTTCATTGCTCATGATGTGAAAGGTGCCGGAGCCTTCCGGCAGGGGATTGTGGCCAATGGCGTCATCCAGGAATGCAAATATGGCTTCCGGTCCCATGGCGGTGCCCATGCCGCTGACCCATTCCCCGTTTTCCGCGAACAGGTCCGCGTAGGCCCGGTAATCCCGGTGGTCGTGGGCCCAGCCATAGTCCAGGATCAGGGCGCGGATTTCTTCGCGCGCTTCAAGAACGGACAGGCGCTCTGTCAGGGTATTCATCCTGTCGGCCTGCTCCGTGATCCTGGCGTTGAGTGCCTGGGTGGCGTCAGTTGCCTGGTCGCTGCAGGACAGGATCAGGGAGCCCAGAATGGCCAGGGCAATGAGTTTGCTGGTCAGGGGTGTTGGTTTTTGCATGGCTGTCTCCATTGTTTTTGTTCTTGAGACCCGGGGTTGATCCGCTTGTCGGCAAACGGCCCTGCGGGCCTATGCCGACCTACAGAACTTATAAGTAGATATAGGAGCCATCAGGCCTGACATAAGGTTCGCCCTGGTACAGCCCTTCGGTTCTGGCTTCATCAATTTCGCTGATCAGGTTGACGCGGTCTTCATGAAAGGAGGCGCCTATGCCGGGGCGGTCGTTGGGCCAGAGTTTGCCGTCGCGCAGGGTGTAGCTGTCGTTGACGTAATCGGGCAGGTTGCCGCGGTTCATCTCGTTGATGATGGGACCGCTGGTGGCGAAAAGGCAGTGGCTGACGGCAGCCGTGGATAACGGCGCGGTAAAGTGCGGTACGACACCGACATGGTGGGCATTGCACAGCGCGGCGATTTGCATGAAGGGGGTGATGCCGCCCACGTTGGGCATGGAGGCGCGCAGCCAGTCCACGAGATTGCCTTCCACCAGCGGGCGTATACCGTCCATGATGTCGCCGAACTGTTCGCCGGCCGCCAACGGGACGCTGGTCTGCTGGCGCAGGCGTTCAAACTGGGTGGCGTCGGTAATGCTGCGCACGGGGTCTTCCACGAAAAAGGGATTTAACGGCTCCAGGAGTTTGCACAGGCGCGTGATGTCAGGCAGGTCGAAGCGGGTATGGGCATCCAGTATCCAGTCGCCGTCATCACCCACCCCCAGGCGCATCTGCTCGGCGACGCGGGCGGTCTGGTCCACGGCAATGCGCGCATCGAAGTAACCGTTCTCATCGTAATCCACACCATGGAAGCGCACGGCACGAAAGCCGGCATCCATCACCGAGCGGGCGCTGTCGCGGGCGTTACGTTCATTTAATGTGCCAAAGGACTGGTAGCACTCCACGTGGTCACGGGTGACACCGCCCAGCAGTTCATAAACCGGCACATCCAGGGCCTTGGCTTTCAGGTCCCACAGCGCGCAGTCCAGTGCACCCATGGCATGAAGCTTTTCACGACCGGGTGGGTAGAACTTGTTGCGATAGAGCTTGCCCCACAGGTATTCAATGCGAAAGGGATCCTCGCCAATGAGCAGGCCGGCAATGTCTTCCAGCAAATCCTTGGTACCGCCCTGGCCGGTGCCGGTGAGACCAGAGTCGGTTTCAATGGTGACCAGGATTTCGCTCAGGTTGATCCAGTCAGACAGGCCGTTGGTGCCGGTGGGATTCCACACGCGAATGCGCGTGATTCTTGTATCGCTTAACGCGCCTTTGGCGTGTTGGGCAAGACCGGTGTTGAGAATGGCCCCGGTTGCCAGGCTCATGAAAATGGATTGGCAGAGTTGGCGTCTGTGCATGGTGGATTCCCCCTTGAATCAGCCTTGAGCATAGCCTAGTTCAATGGGCAGACCAAGATGATGCCGGGGGTGCAATATATAGTTGGCGAAAGGGGATGTAAAATCTGGTGACTGCTTTTACACTGCGCTTCCCGTTATCCACTGATTTTTTTAGAGAGATACCCATGAACATGTACACCGCATCCGTCCCCGTTGCCATTCGTAGCCTGAACAACCTGTCCGCCCTGCTGGAAAAAGGGGAGGCCTTTTGTGAAGAAAAAGGCATTGAAGGGACTGTCCTGACATCGGCCAGGCTGGCGCCGGATATGTTTGACCTGGCGCGCCAGGTGATGATTGCCTGTGATGTGGCCAAGGGTTGTGGTGCCCGTTTGTCCGGTACCGAGGCGCCGAAACATGAGGATAACCAGGCCACGTTTGCCGAGTTGCAGGAACGCATTGCGAAGACCATCGCTTTCCTGGAAACGCTGACGGCTGACAGTTTTGATGGCAGCGAAGGTAAGGAAATCACCTTCAAGGCAGGTCCCTACGAGCTGGAGTTTACCGGTGAAAGCTACCTGAATACCTTTGCCCTGCCCAACCTGTATTTCCATGTGGCCACGGCTTATAACATTCTGCGTCATAATGGTGTGGCGATTGGGAAGATGGATTTTCTGGGTAAGTAGTTTTACGGGACAGGCTTGTCCCTTTGCTGATATGTATGCAAACCGGGCGGGCTTTGCCCGCCTTGCCGGATGACGGCGCCGGGCGCCTTTTCCGGCCTACAGGTTGTTCAGGATGTCGGCGGCTATGCCGAAGCTTTTTATGCGGGCTTCGTGGTCGTAGCAGTGGCAGGTAAGGACAAGTTCGTCTGCCTGCGTTCGGTCCAGGAAGCGGGTGATGAACTCCCTGGCGCTGTCCCTGGTGCCCACCGCTGATTCACACAGCACGTGTTCAGCCATGTCTATTTCCTGGGGGCTGGCCATCTCACGCAGATCGTCGGCGGGTTCTTTCAGGGGACCGGGCTGGCCTCTTCTCAGGTAAATGAATCCCTGCATCATGCCGCGTTTCAGGCGCTCCCCGTCTTCCTGTGTGTCACCGGCGAAAATATTGATGGCAGCACCGCAATAGGGCTCGCTGAGCTGTTCGCTGGGCTGGAATTTTTCCCTGTAGATTGCCAGCGCCTGGTCCAGGGCGTCGGGGGCGAAATGGGAGGCGAATAAATAAGGCAGGCCCAGTGCAGCGGCAAGCTGCGCACCAAACAGGCTGGAGCCAAGAATCCACAGCGGGACTTTCAGGCCGCTGCCGGGAATGGCGACGATGCCGTTGTGCCCTGCGTTGAAATAGTCCTGCAGGATCTGCACGTCCTGGGGAAAGGTTTCGTCGGCGCGAAAATTGTCTCTTCTGATGGCATAAGCCGTTTTACCGTCGGTACCGGGTGCGCGCCCCAGGCCGAGATCAATGCGACCGGGATACAGTGATTCCAGCGTGCCGTAATGTTCGGCAATGATCAGCGGGGAATGGTTGGGCAGCATCACGCCGGCCGCGCCCACGCGAATGGTTTGCGTACCTTCCGCCACAAAGCCCAGGCTTACAGACGTCGCCGCACTGGCGATGCCGGTGGAATTATGGTGCTCGGCCATCCAGTAACGCTTGTAGCCCATTTGTTCGGCATGCTGGGCAAGGTCGCGGGCGTTATAGAGCGCATCGCGCGCAGTTCCGCCATCGACAATGGGGGCGAGGTCGAGGAGGGAGTAGGCTTTGAGTGAATTCAAGTGGATCAGGTCCTTCAGGTTGGTTAACTAGGTTAACAGGGCCAAGGGACAAGTGACAAGAAGCAAGAGGCAAGAGACAAGGGAAAAACGAAAGAGGCTGAGGGTGGCGATTTTCGCTGAATAGTACTAGATATAAAGGAAAGATGTATTTTATTGTAGTATCAATAGTGATATCGTAAATTACTAAGCTTGAACATGTTGTGGAGCGAATGAAAACCAATCCGAAAGGAGTACGTTTCAGTGATCTTTGTAAAGTGTGTGATAGTTGCTTTGGCGAACCCCGGCATTCAGGTTCAAGCCATCGAGTATACAAAATGCCCTGGTCGGGAGATCCCAGGGTTAATATTCAGGACAACAACGGGATGGCGAAGGCTTACCAGGTAAGGCAGGTACTTCGTGCGATAGAAGAGTTGGAAAAACGTAGTGGCTAAAGCATCTGATAAATTCACTTACCGTGTTACCTGGTCTGAAGAAGATCAGGAGTATGTAGGCTTGTGTGCAGAATTTCCGAGTCTGAGCTGGCTGGATTCAACGCAGGAAAACGCCTTGTCGGGTATTCGAAAGCTGGTCAGGCGCTGTGTGGCTGATATGAAGAAGAATAACGAAGAGATTCCGGCGCCGTTTTCAATGCGGACTTTCAGTGGCAAATTCATGGTGCGTGTACCGCCAGATACCCATCGCCGCCTGGCGATTCAGGCCGCAGAGTCAGGTGTGAGTTTGAACCGGTTGGTATCGAGCAAGTTGAATTAGCTGGTAGGTCGGCATAGGCCCGCAGGGCCGTTTGCCGACATGATCAAACCTGACTTCGCTTTTATGCCCTTCAGGGTAATGCCGACCTACTACCGTTTATTTACACAAGGATGTGTGAAGTTTGAAAGTCAGGGAAGCTATTCATATTATTAGGCGTGAAGGCTGGGTTTTATGCCGCACCAGGGGAAGCCATCGGCATTTTAAGCACCCTCAAAAAAAGGGCCGGGTAACAATCCCGGGTAAAATGAGTGATGATTTGGCACCAGGTACAACAAACAGTATCCTGAAACAGGCAGGGCTTAAACCATGAAATATCTCATCGTGATTGAAAGTTCAGAAACCGGCTTTTCTGCCTATTCACCAGATTTGCCGGGATGTGTATCTACAGGAAGTACACTGGACGAAACCGAAGCAAATATGCGTGAAGCAATCCTGTTCCATATAGAAGGGATGAAGGAAGACGGGCTTGAAATTCCGCCGCCCACCAGTCGCTCATCCTATGTGGAAATAGCTGCCTGAAACTGGCTTGTAGGTCGGCATAGGCCCGCAGGGCCGTTTGCCGACACGATCAAACCTGATATGTCGGCAAACGCGCTTCGCGCTATGCCGACCTGCGACTGGTGCACTGTGTCGGATAAGCAAAGCGCCATCCGACATGTTGATTACCTGGAAAACCGCACCATACGGTCACCCTGGAACGATCCCACGTACACATCCCCATTCACTTCGATAGCGACGGAGACACCATTGATCAGCGCGCGGCCGCGGTTGTCGAACACGCGGGTGATGGCGCCGTTGTCCGGGTTGATGACCACCACCTGGAATCCCTGCAGGCAGGGATCGTCGCTGTTGGCCGGGCAATTGCCGTTCACGCCCTTGATGCCGGCAGCCATGAGGCGCCCGTCCGGTGTCCAGGTGAGGTTGTCGGGCATGAAACCGAGATCAACTTGCAGGACTTCTTCTTCGGCTTCCAGGTCGTACTTGTGGAAATCGCTGGTGGTCCAGCCGCTGATATAGGCATAACGGCCGTCATCTGAGACCAGCACCCCGTTGGGATAACCGATTTCGGTGCCTGGCAATACCTCTTCCCCGTCTTCTGCTGACCAGCGTGCCACATCACCGGTGGGTTCACCGCTGAAGACATCGTCACCTTCGCCGACAAAGGCGGTGGGACGTGTTGCCACGTAGCTGCCGTCCGGGCGCGCCGAGACATCGTTGTAGGGCACCTCGGCAAAGACGCAGCCGCGCCATACCAGGCGCCAGTTATTGCCGTCCTGGAGCAGTTCATACATTTCCATGGATTCGCGTTCGTTGTGATTAACCACGTAGAACTGCCATTCACCCCCTGTGCGTTGTGTCAGTGACAGACCATGCGGGCTAACCGCGTTGCCAATCGACTCGGTGCAGGCGGGGTCGCCCCAGCCGGGCTGTTTGTCGTCGGAAATGGGAAGTTGGGAGAACCGGCCGGTGTTGAAGTTGTACAGATCAATGGGATGGTCATCACCCTGGCCGAACTTGGCGACGATCAGGTAGTTGCCATCGGGCGTGACTTCAAAATCTTCCGGTGCGCGGGTGTTGCAGATCATGTCCACGTCGCCGTCTGTGCCGCAATCGATCAGGGGCGGGTTGAAGGCGCCGGGTTGGGCACTGGCGGGCAATGAGAGCCACGCAGCAAGGGCCAATAGGAGAGTGACGGGCAGTTTGGTGTTCATGGTGGGGTCCTGTTGGTTCTCTGTTTAGGTAATCACTGGTCTGGGCGAACGTTGTTCGCCTTGTCGGATGGCGGCCCTTGGGGCCTTATCCGACCTACAATAATTTTCTATTTCAGGTCGATTTCATCGGCAGGGACGCGTTCATCCACCGTGGCGGCGAAAAAGCCGCTGACGGCATAGGTATTCATGACCGCGACGATGTCCATGACGCCTTTTTTGCCGAAGTAGTCCACGGCCTTGGCAAAAGTGACTGAATCCACGGCCTTGTCACGGTACAACTGGCGGCCAAGATGGATCACCGTGGCATCCCTGTCGCTGACGCCGCTCAGGGACTGGTTGGTGTTGATGATATCCAGCAACTCTTCCGAAATACCAGCCTGCAGTGCGGCACTTTTATGCCCGTTCCATTCCAGGTGGTAGTTGGTTTCACGGCAAGCCACCATGATGGCCAGTTCCCTGATATAGGCATCAAACTCATCGCTGGCCACGGCCGCATTGTGCAAGTCGAGCAAGGCCTTGGCGACCTCGGGGTTGTAGGCCGGCCAGGCCAGCGGGCCCGCTACATCGCCGGAGGGTCGACGAGCCGGCAGCATGTCAAAAATTTTCTGCCCGTCAGCATCCAGGTCGGCACGTTTGACATAGGGCAGGCGCGCCAGGGAATCGAAATTGATGTCAGGAGGCAGCGTGGATTGCTGGGCCTGTGTGCTTTGTGCAGCAAGTGCACAGACTGAAAAAATGGTGAAAGCGGCAGTACGCAAAGACTGTTTGAGCGTGGTCATGGGTATCCCTTTTATTGTTTTTATACCGTCGACCGAGGATAGCACTCTCGTACAGAGGATGCATGTGTCAAAGCCTGGCGTAAAACAGGGATGGAAAAGTGCCGGACCGGTGATGCCGGTCCGGCATGATGCGAGATTATCCGGTTACCAGCTGTAACCGAATTCCACTTCGAACTGGTGCATTTTCAATTCGATTTGCTGGGTGGGATCAAAGGGATTGGGCCCGGTGACCTTTTTCTCCGGCGCATACATGATGCTCATGCTGTATTCCTTGCCGCTATCCAGGACATGGGTGAAACCGGTGGTGATGTGCTGCTCGATGACACCCGGGGCCATCATGTTGAACAGTACCTGGCTGCTTTCGATGGGCTGGCTGCCATGACTGTAGCCAACACGAAAGGTCCAGTCACTGATGGCCGGGTAGCGCCACTGGTAACCGATCTTGTGGGTGGTCATGTCATCCCAGCCAAATCCTGCACCATTGGCGCCGCCCAGACAGCCTGAAAGGTTCGTGCCACCGGCACCGGCAGTCGGGCAGACAAACAGGTTGGCTATCGGGTTGCCCACGGACGGGATGCTGCTGAAAGAAGTGTGCTCGATATCGTAGTGCATTGAATTGCCGTTACCAAAACGCAGGGAAGCGCCAGCGCGAATGCTTTCCGGCACATCAAAACCGCCGTTCTGTGCAAATAGGTCGCTGTAATCACCAAATTCGGACATCTCGATACGACTCTGGTAACTCAGGCTGAGATTGAATGTGTCAGTGGCCTGCCAGATAAAGCCGAGCTTGAAACCGGCACCATAGGCGTAGTCATGCGAATTATTGGTCAGCGAATCCGGGAATGCCGTGCCATCGGAAGCCGCAAAGGTTTCCGTATAAGGCGTGAAACTGCCAAAACCTTTGCCGCGAAAAGCCTGTGCGGCCAGTACCGCAGCCACGCCCCAGGAAAGGTCCCCGTTTTTTTGTGAGTAGGACAGGTCGGTAAACAGCTGCATGAGATTCACGCCTGCATTACCGCCACCATAGGCACCTGGCAGACTCATCACTGGCGCCGGCCCCGGACCGTCGGGATCAAACGTGGCAGAACCTGTCCGGTAGTCTGTATTCATACCGCCGCGACCATAGATGGAAAGCCCCAGGGCCTTGTCTTCTTTCCAGGCCCAGGTACGCGCTATATAAGGTATGGGAAAAAAGTCGCTGTCACTCTCGACTTCACCGGGATTGATGGTGAAGGCACCACCCTGGCCGTTGGCCAGGCTGGCGGTTGCCGTATAGGCGCGCCTTGGTGAAAAAATGGACAAACCGGTTTCAAATTTGTCACCCATGATGACTGCAGAAGCCGGATTCACCGCGGTGGCAATGGCTTCTTCTGGTGCAGCAGTGCCTGCGCCAGCCATGCCCTTGTTCTTGGTTCCCACACCATGTGAGAAATAGCCATTGGTGGCCAGGGCAAACGGACTGCTGCCAATCAGTGCAATGGCGATACAGGTACGAAGAGTAGAGATTTTATTCATGTGTACGATATTCCCGATTTCGAAGGTCTGGGTTTGCCAATTGCTGCCTGGAAATGGCAAAAGCGCGGCATTCTAGCAGTTTTTGCAGTTTCGACAAATTTGGGACAGAAACAGGGTGCAGGTTGTCTCTTCCAAAATGCAGGCGCTTGTGGAAAGCTAGGCAACAGTTGCACCTTGTTGACCATTTTTGTCACCCGGTGCCGGGAAATAAAAAAACGATAATCAAAATAATAAACAACAAGAATCCTGGATAGCAAAGGATGCCATCACTATGAGTGTAATTTCATGAATGCCTGGCAACGTTGGCTGCAAGCTCCGCAAACCGTTTTTTTTCGTCGCGCACTTTTCCAGATCCACTTGTGGTTAGGAATTGCTTTTGGTCTTTATGTACTGGTGATTAGTATCAGCGGAAGCGCGATATTACTGAAATCACCTTTCTATAACTGGTTTGAACCCAAAAATATTGATCCTCCGGAAGGTGCAGTAGAACTTACTGAAGATGAGCAATTGGCGCGCATGGAAGAGGTTTATGCCGATTTTGAGCTCGGATTCACCATGTATTCGATGGAACCGACAAAAGCGACATATATTGTTTTACAGCAAGGTAGTGAATATATACCGCATTATTTCAATCAATATACCGGTGAAGATATGGGTCCGGCACGGCCATGGCAGATACGTGCAGTTGAATGGGTTGCCGATGTGCATGATGAATTAATGCTCGGTAGAGAGACCGGAAGAAAAATAAATGGTGCAGGTGGAGCGCTGTTTGTTTTCATGAGTGTGACAGGATTATTTATCTGGTGGCAGGGTAAAAGAAGATGGTGGGAAGGACTCATTATCCTGCCAAACAGTTCGCGAACGATGTGGTGGCAAGTCCACAGTTTCTGCGGGTTCTGGGCACTTGTGCTAATGCTTGCATGGGGTGTGTCAGGTTTTCAGTTAGGCTTTCCACGCGCGATGAATTCGATACTGGAATTCTTTGGAAGTGAACCTGGTTTTGGTCCACAACGTGGTGGTGTTATCGGTTTTTTTCGTGACGTACATTTTGCAAGACCGGGTAGTCAAAATGCTTTTGTAAGATGGTTATGGATCACTGCAAGCTTTCTTCCAACGCTTATGTTTTTCACTGGTTTTATCGTGTGGTGGAAAAGAGTTGTGATGCGACAAATTCGCGTAATGAGATCACGTTAAAAAAAATTACCTCTTACTATTGAAATTATTTCAATTAAGAATATGATTTCTCTCGTATCACACTGAAGTGGTGCTTACCTTGGAGACTATCGATGAAGAAAAAAACCGTTGCTAAGAAAAAAGTAGCAAAAAAGAAAGTTGCTAAAAAGAAGGTAGCTAAGAAAGTTGCCAAGAAAAAAGTAGCTAAAAAGAAAGTAGC
>CAZROW010000006.1:49236-50310 GCA_964601805.1 uncultured Enterobacteriaceae bacterium | reverse complement strand
GAAAAAGGCTAAAAAGAAGTAAGCCGCAGTAGTTTCAGGTAGTATGAATTCCCAGGCCGGGGCCCCTCAGGGCTCCGGCTTTTTTATGCCCTGAAAAAACTGCAATTGAGCCGGTTGTCTTTGCTATACTGCGCGCTTTCTTTGAAACCTGAACTTTATAAAGCCCATAAAACGGGGGAATTCTGATGGCCGAGCCAACTACTGAAAACGCGCCCAGCGCAACAATTCCGGGGCCTGTGTCCCTGACATCCCAGGCGCATGGCGGCTTGCGCATCAAGCCTATCGGCAGCGCGCAACATATTGCCAATAACCACTTTGCCAAAATCTATACAACCGAGTTTTCAAAGGCCGGTACCGACTACCCGATCATATTCGTCAAGGATCCGGAAAGCGGCGACTTCTTTGCTGCCACCATGTGGGGCCTGTCGGCCGGTGAAAACCTGTTCGTGGATGGTGAGAAGTGGGTCGGCGGCTATTTTCCGGCCTCTGTGCGTTGCTATCCTTTTGCAGTGCAACAGGACCCGAATGAAAAAGAACGCCTGTTCATTGGTATCTATGAAACCGCCAGTGTAGTGAACAAGGATGAAGGTAACCTGATTTTCAATGAAGACGGTACCGAATCCGACTGGATGAAAGACGTGAAGGAATTCCTGGTGCGTGTGTTCCAGCAGGAAGAGATGACCAAGCAGTTTGCGAAAAAACTTGATGAACTGGGATTGCTGGTACCACAGACCCTGACCATCAATAAATCAGACGGCTCACCGGCGCAGGATGTCAGTGGTTTCTTTATTGTTGATCGTGAAAAACTCAATAACCTGTCTGATGAAGATTACCTGGCGCTACGTCAGAATGGCGCGCTGGAAGTGATCTATCAGCACCTGATGTCGCTGGATTCCCTGGACAAGCTGCTACGCAAGAAAAACCTGGAAGGCGGTGCACAGGCACAGGTACCTGGTGACAACATGGAAGGTGGTGCGAGCGCACCCAAGACCTGATAGTCCGTTAGTGTAAAAAAGGCCGGTTTTACCGGCCTTTTTTTATGGCGCCAGGTTTTATGGAACTTGAGTCGTTTTT
>CAZROW010000006.1:28027-49136 GCA_964601805.1 uncultured Enterobacteriaceae bacterium | reverse complement strand
CATCTCCGGCAAGAAAACAAACAGGAATTTTCCGTCAATGCATGAACGCTGCACAGAAGTCGTCACCAGCGGCTACCAGAAGCTGTACAGCGCCTTTGTACTTTAACCGGTAGCATGTCGTTACAAGCGCGTAAAACCGTTTCTGCGGAGTCTGGAGGCGACTCAGGGCGTTTTTGTTGATGCAAGACTGAAAGCCGCTACAACTCTTCATAAACAAAGCGGGCAACAGCTTCTGCAGTGGCTTCATCAATCACTGCCGGATAAAGCGCCGGCATTGGTGCTGTCGGATTTTTGACCTTGTCGATAGCCTCATTCAACGACATGCGCGAAGCAAGATCCCCCAGGCGATGATCGGCAATGAAGTTGCCATCCACACCATGACAGGATGAACAGACCTGGCTGTACAGTTGCCGGGCACTGGCCGCTTCCCTGTTGGCCGTGATATCGAGTGTGCGTGGTGGTGCCTGCGGATCCAGGGTCATGATGACAATGGACGGCAGGCCGACATCGCCGTAGGCATTGCGTGAAATATTGCCGGCGGCCATGGCAATGTACTGCTTGCCGGCGATTTCGTAGGTGGCAACACCCCCTGCCATGGCACCACCGACATCCTCGGTGTGCAGGATGTCGCCGTTTTCACTGTCAAACACGTAAAAATTGCCGCCCAGGTCACCGGCAAAGGTGACGCCGCCCCTGGTTGGTGTAATGCCCGCCACCACCGGGTAATCGGTATGGTATTCCCAGCTGATTTCACCCGTGACCTGGTTTACCGCCGTGATCCAGCCCGTGGAGTCGCCGTCGGGTGCCAGGGTACCGCCAAAATTGATTTCCCCCAGCGTGTATTCGCTGTCTTCCAGCGTCATGACGAAACAGATGTCCACGGCACCGACGATCAGGTTGCCGTTGACCTGGTCCAGGGCCGGGCCGTTCCACTCCACACCGCCGGCAATGCCGGGGCAGATGCGCATGGTTTCCCGTGACGGGCCGTCGTAGGGATTATCAATCGTGGTGACCGGCGTGCGGAACACCATTTCCTGAGTATCACGACTGACCACGGTGAGATAACCGTCCTTGCCGCCGATGGCCATGTAGTCGGTACTGCCGACACGGTACAGTGCCGGTGCTGCCGCCAGGTCATAATCCAGCCAGTCGGCAGGCGCTACCTGGTGCCACCATTTCAGTGTGCCGGTTTGTGCATCGAGTATGACGATGGAATCGGTAAACAGGTTGTCGCCGGGGCGCACACTGGGGTCCAGGTCGGGCCAGGGATTACCTACGGGGACAAACAATTCACCGGTGGAGACATCCAGGCTCATGGCCCCCCAGACACCACCACCGCCAGTTTTTGCCGTTTCCGGTATCAGCCAGGTGTCCGCGCCAATCTCATCGCCCATGGGCACGGTGTTAAAGCGCCAGATTTCATCACCGGTCATGGCATCAAACGCCATGACGCGACCGCGTGCGCCCACATCACTGCCGGCGATACCCATGAATACCTTATTACCCCAGGCAAGCGGTGCCGATGATGTGGCTTCACCCAGGCGTGGTGCGGCAATCACGTTTTTCCATAACAGTTCTCCCGTGCGCTCATCCAGCGCAATCAGGCGACCGTCACAGGTACCACGAAAGACGCGCCCGTTATGCAGGGCAACACCGCGATTGGCACCACTGCACAAGGGATCTTCCGGGGTATAGGTATATTCCCAGTGCACATCACAGGTCAGTGCATCCAGGGCCAGGGTCTGGCGACTAGTGGCGATATAGATTACGCCGTCGCTGACCACCAGGCCGGAATGCAGTGACGTGGGGCCATCCACCTGGATCTTGCAGACCTGGCCGAGCTGGCTGGCGTTGTCGACGTTGATCTGGTCCAGGGGGGAGAAGCGCTGGCCTTCGTAATTGTAGTTGTAGGAAGGCCATTCGCCGCCGGGTGTCTGGGCGACAACAACAGGGCAAAAGCAAAGGGCAGTGAGTAAAAGTGTTCCTGGATTGAAGATGTTTTTCATCGTGTTTTTCTGGTGGTTTTAGTGACAGGTAGGTGAGGGGGTGTTCGGGGCTAAAGCCCCTTCCTACAAGGTTCAACTCACCTGCAGGAAGGGGCTTTAGCCCCAAATAAAGAAGCGCCTAAAACTCGACAGCCTCCGCATCGGCCATGATCAGGTCATGGTAAACCGGCAGCGACCAGCCGGCATCTTCCTGGGCATCCAGGTTGGCCTCGAACTGGCGCAGGAAATTGGCCTTGCTGCCGTATAACTCGCGCAGTTTGTTTTTGGAAAAACGCTCCTCGTAAACCGACAGGAAGCAGACCGCCCCCAGGGCGGGGTCCTGGCCATCTGCCAGGGTATTGCCGGCAATGTAGGTGGCAAAGGGCACATCCACGTAAGGGTTGCGAATACCCCCCACGGCATTGCCATGTTCGTCGAGCACCATCAGTGAGCCGTCATTGTCGGTATTGCGGTCAATCAGGATGCGTTCACCGCGCGGTGGCGCAATGCCCTTGTCGACCCATTCAAACAGGTGGTGCAGGGCCACGGAGAAATACAGCTCCAGCGGATACTCGGTGGGTTTGTGCTCACATAACTGCGGTGTCATGCGCGGGTTGTGACGCGCCATCAGGTGACCGATGCCGGTGAATTCATACACACGGAACTGCTCACCCGGTGCATCACCATCCTGCACGGCGGTGGCCACGTTTCGGTATTCATGTTGTGTCGGCATCTGGATCGTGGGCACATCCACCGGCAGGATGCGTGAACCGTTGGAGGTGGGCAGGAAGCCGTCAAAAATCTTCTCGCCGTTGGCTTGCATGAAAATGTCATGGGCGGGCAGGTACCGGGTCAGCATGGCCGAGGTAGCCGAGGTGCCGAACAGAATCATCTTGCGCAGGCCTTCACCGGCAATCGGGCTGCTGGCGCTCTTGATCAGGGCGCCGGCCTGGGCCAGTACCTCGGTGGTCTGCCTGGGCTCAAAATGATGGTCACCGTAGCGTGCGGGATTGAAGGCCAGGTGGTCCTGTCCCATCGTCAGTACTTCCACGGCAATATGGCCGGCATCCATCAGGTAGACACTGTTGTGTTCAAAACCGTGGGCAAAGCCGGCCGGGTGCATGGGTTCCAGCAAGACCAGGCCGCTGAAGCGCGACATGTCCTGGGGGCGGCGCACTACCAGGCGGGTTTTATAGGGTTCACCGTCGGCATTGCCGGAAATGATGTATTCATCGGCCACGTAGTTGTAATGGGCCATGTCATGACCGGGCCATTGCCCCAGCGCAGAATTGTAGGCGGGGCCCGGGCCGTTGTTGGGCTCGATGTCCGGTATGGCCACAGTGACAGGCTCAGAGGGCATATTTTCGGGAGTCCCGAAATTGCGCTGGGCATTGGCCTGCCCGGTAAGACCGAAAGCCAGGATGGCTATCAGGAAATATTGTTTCACAGGATCCCCCTTGTGTTGTTGTTATCAGGTCAGGGGGAAAGAGAGTAATCGGCGCAGGCACGCTTGTCCACATACCGGTTCGAGGAGGGGGTAATGGTACAGCGACCGGTGATGGGTGCCGGAGATTGCTGCGCAATTTCCGGCCTACAAGATTTTCTATTGCACGTAGGCCGGAAATGGCAGCAGGCCATCTCCGGCGCAATGACTAGAAGCGAAAGATATACCTGAACTTGATGCTGATATCCCGGGTCAGGGAACGGAAGTCGTTGTCCTTGTCCTGGTCTTCCATGTTGTAGTTCAGCACGATGAAACCTTCCTGGCCGGCCTTGGGAATCCATTGCAGGCGGGTATTGATGCCCAGGATTTCAGAGACATTGTCATATTGCACCAGGGACACCCAGTACAGGTTGCTGTTAAAGGCATACTGGGTGTTCAGGGTAATCAGGCGGGTCATGAAATCGCCCTGGGGCAGGGTGATGTCATTGAATTCGTAGCCGCCCTCGATGATGAACTTGCGGCCCTGCCAGCGCAGGTTGGTGCTGATATTGTTACGGTCACCGTTGTAATAGCCGCCGACACCAAAACCGAGGAAGGCGGATACCGGGCGCTGGTTGGCGGTCTGGAAACGCATACCGCCGCGGTCGAAATTGTAACGCCCGGGCTGGATAACGATTTCACGACCGGGTTCCCGGTAAACAGTAAAAGGTTGGCGCACGACTTCCTTGTTGGTGGACAGTCGCACCCGCATGCTGTCACGGTTCTGGGTATTGGCTTCAAACAGGGTATAACGCACGCGTTCAGTTTGCAGTCCGCCATCAAGGAAGTTGACGCGCTGGGCGTCGACGGAAAACTGGATTTGCTGCAGGTAACTGCCGGGGCGAAACAGCGAGTAACCAACGTCCGCACGGTAATCACGTACACCGGCATTACTGACAAAGCCCATGGCCGGGTTGAAGTTCTGCTGAACCTCTTTCACGCCAACGCCGCCACGCCAACCCTGGTTGTTGGGTGAACGCAGACCCAGGCCCCAGGACGCGTTATCGCCTTCCAGTCCCGGTGTGTCCGACTCCATGTAGAAGGCGTCGCCTTCCAGGGCCATGCCGCTGGACAGGCGCGTGTTGAGATAACGAAAGTCCATGCCATAGACAGAGTTGTCCAGGTTCGAGGTGGGATCACCGTCGGTCACGATCATGCCGACATTGGATTCGGCCAGTACGTTGGCGGAAATGCGACTGACAAAGAGTGTCGAGGGATCAATATTGCCATAGCCATCCTGCTCAATAGCCAGGGTGCCGATATTCCAGCGCCCGACACGGCCGCTGATGCGACCACCGTATTCGATATCCACCGGGTTGCCATTGCCACCAATGCCGATCTTGCGGGAAAAGTAGGGGCGCCCGTTCTGTTCGGCAGCATCATTGCTGGCCGCATTGCCCAGGCTGCCGATATTGCCGAACTGGAACAGGTCGGCATCGTTATTGAAAAAGGCGCGGCGTTCCGGGAAAAACAGGTTGAAGCGATCCAGGTTGACCTGGCGGTTGTCCACTTCCACGGCAGAAAAGTCGGTGTTGAAGGTCAGCGCGGCATTCAAGGACGGCGTCAGGCGGTAAAACATGTCCAGGGACGGGTTGGTCTGGTCAGTATTGGTGTTGGTTGGATAGTTCTTGCTGTCGACCACCGCCATGGAAGGAACAATTTCAAGGCCAATGCCCTGGTCCATGTCACGCATATTGGTCAGCGTACCGGCAATACTGGGATTGAACTGGCGATTGAAAGACACCCAGGCCATTTCCTCGTTGCGGCGCCGTATGCCGCGGCCAAAATTGAAACCCCATTCCTCGGTGTTGGGATCCATGGGCAGGGACTTGAAGGGGATTTCCATTTCCGCGATCCAGCCGTTCTCGTAGGTGCTGGTCTGCACATCCCAGATCGTTGACCAGTTGGCGTCAAAGGAAGACACGCTGGTGTACAGGGCATCGTGGCGCACACCATTGAGGTTGGTTTCAAACCGGTAACCGGTGCGCCGCGTGTTAAAGGGATCAAGAATCACGATCAAACGATCATCCGGACCCAGGCCCTGGCCATGACGCAGGGTAGGGGTGGAAATCAGTTCAGGATCACTGTCATCCATGCGCGCAGCGATATAAATGGCATCGGCGGTATAGATGACACGCACTTCCGTGGGCTCGGTGGTGGGGGTGCCATCACCCGGGCGAATCTGGTGAAAGTCGGTGATCGGTTGGGCCAGGGCCCAGACCTCGTCATCCAGGATGCCGTCGATAACAGGTGGGGTGTCCACGCGCATACCGCGCACTTCCTTGTTTTCCACGCCGGCATTGTTCTGGGCTGCTGCCAGCGGTGACAGGCAAGCCACGACAATGGCCAGGACACACCTGTCCCTGCACGTTTTCCACGTCATAAAAGCTCTCACTACTCTCTCAACGCGGTCCTGAACAAGAAACCGCGAATTATTTTTATGTCTGGTACATTTTTACGCAGCTCACCATTCACCTGTGTAGTGATTGTGCTGGTAAACGGGATGAAAAACTTCAGAAACTTGATCGCCGGAATTCAATTCAGCAGCATGTTGGCAGCCCCGGTATCAGAAAATCAGTATTCCAAAAACAACTATGGCTCGCCATGCCAAATCGTGACAAAAAAGTGGAAGTCGGCGCAATATACCGGAATTCCTCGTCATCAGTCTCATTAAAAGATTAATTAGCACCTTTCAGCTCTTCTGCCGTGCCACCCACTCAATATGTCGTGCCATGTCTTCATCGGCTTTTAACTTTTCTGCCGAGTTGAACTCCTTGGCCAGGCGCATTTCATCAAACAGTTTGTGAATGCCGCTATGACATTTGCGGCACACGTAAATACCTTTAGCGAGTGTTTCCCGGTCCACGTGTTTCCTGAAATAGGTTCGCCTGTGCACCTTGCGCGGTATCAGGTGATGAAACGTTAATGGCACCTGGCGTTGGCACAGGCAGCAATTCCCGGGCTTGTCTGTCATGGCAAAACACTCAGGCAGGGACTTCGCTGCCATCATAGGCAAAACAGCGGCCGCTTGCAGCAGGCGTGAGTTGTTCAAGCACGCCGGCCATTTGCGCGGCAGCATAGCCTGGTGAAAACAACTTGTCTGGCGTAACGCGTTGCTGGAACGGTGCTGACAGGGAGGTATCCACCGTGCCGGGATGCAGTCCCACCACGATGGCCTCGCGATTCCTGCGCCGTGTTTCAATGGCTGCTGTTTTGATCAACATGTTCAGGGCCGCCTTTGAGGCCCGGTAGCTGTACCAGCCACCCAGGCGATTGTCCTGGATGCTGCCGACACGCGCACTCAGGGCGGCCATGACGGTTCGTGTTCGGGAATCAAGCAGTGGCGTGAAGTATTTCATGACCAGTGCAGGGCCAATACTGTTGATGGCAAACACGCGCTGCATGTGTGCCATGTCCAGTTGCTGCAGGTTTTTTTCCGGGCCGAGTTGTTCATCATGTAAAAGGCCACAGGCAATGATGACACCGTCCAGGGGCTGCTCGATGGCATGGGCAGCAGCTTCCAGCGTGGCTTCCTCTGTCAGGTCAACGGGCAGGTGAATGACGCGGGATGAGTCAACAGAAACAGGCTTGCGACTGCAGGCATAAATCATTTCGGTTGCCGACTGGTCCAGGTAATGATCCAGGAAGGCCCCGCCGATACCGCCGCTGGCACCAATGATGGCAAGCCGCTTCACAGGGCTGTCTCCAGGTGATCGGCCAGTCGGGAGGCACTTTGCCAGGCCGCTTCCACGCGCTGGTCAATACACCAGTCACCACAGGCAGCAAGTCGATTGTCCAGGTCGATGACGAAGTCGTCCTCGCTGGCCTGTTCAACGCGTGCATAACGCCAGCAATGCAGGGCACTGGTTGCCGGTGTGGGCAAAGGGTTGCCCAGGACGCTTTCCAGTGCCTCGACAAGTTGTGCCTGCACCATGTCCCGGTCCTCATCAAGATGCTGTTGTGCCCAGTGGGGCGTGGAATGCATAACCAGTGACGTGGTGGGACTGCGACCGGGTTTCGAGTTGTTCAGTGTGAGCCAGTCTATCGCGGGATGTTTGAGCCGGGCCGCCTGAAAAGTCAGGGGCAGGGGATTATCGAAACCCAGCATGAGGGTATAGCAGGGTGACAGCGCCGCCGTAGTGCGTTCAGCAATTGTCGATGCCAGGTGAGATGACAGCAACGCGGCGGTTTGTGGATAGGGCGCTGTGCTGATGACCCAGTCAAAGTGCCCGTCAATAGTCCGGGCATCACCAGCGTCATTATCGACCACCAATGCCCAGCCTTCAGCCGTGCTAACCAGTTTGTCGATGCGCGTGTTCATAGCCATGGGCAGGTTTTCAGCGAGCGTCTTGCACAGGGCTGTCATGGTTGGCACTGCCACGTAATGGGGTTCGAACCAGTCGCGCCGGTAAGGTTTTTCCCCTTCTGCCAGGGTCATGACACGGGGCTGCCACTGTTGCACCAGGCCCTGGTTGATCAGTGGTTTGAGAAAGGCCTGGAAGGCATCACTGCGGGCGGTGAAAAACTGTGCGCCATGGTCAAATTCAAATTCATCAAGGCGACGCGTTGCCACGCGCCCGCCAACACCGCGGGATTTTTCAAACACCGTGATTTCAGCATGGGGTGCCAGTCGCCTGGCCAGCGTCAGTCCGGCGATACCGGCACCTATAATGGCTATGCGGTTCATGTGGTGGCATTTCCCTGCTGGCAAATAAAGGTTTTTATACTCGTCCGTTACGCAGACAGATCACCGGGGGGCAATAATCATGGGCGCTAGAGGGGTTTTTGCCGCGCAGGAACTTTCATTTTATTTGCCTTTTTTAATCGAGTGTTTTTACCGACTGCCCGGTAGAATCATTGGCACAATAACAATGACCTGGAAGGGGAAGATCCTGGTGATGCGAAATATTCAGCCTGTATTACTGCTGACGACTGCGCTGGTGTTGTCCGCGTCAGTCTTCGCGCAAACTGCTGTGCCGCGACCGGACAGCAACGAATCCGATCTGCGACCACCACCACGCAACGCCGACGGGCGCATTATCCTGGGCACCCCGCCCGGCGAGGAAATGGGCGCCTGGGACGGCTTCGGTTCCCGCCCCATGATCATTGACTACGATATCGTGCCCGAAGGCTCCATTGTCGCCAACACGGATTACGAACAGCTGGTCAATGATGAAGACCGTCCTTACGACAAGATCAACCTGTCCGATGTCCCTTTCAAACCGTGGGCCTGGGCCTTGTACCAGCAGCGCACCCGCACCCGCTTTGAACCCTATACCCGGTGCAAGCCTTCTGCCGGACCCCGTGCCGTGGCAACGGCCTATGGCACGCAGTTTGTCGAGTTTGAAGGCATGGAGCGCATGTACCTGTTCCCGGTGGGTGGGCCACGCCATTTCAGGGTTATCTACATGGACGGCCGTGATCATCCCGAGGATCTCAAACCCAGTTACCACGGCCATTCCATTGGCCACTGGGAAGGCGACACCCTGGTCGTGGACACGGTCGGGTTCAATGAAAAAATGTGGCTTGATGCCGAGGGCACGCCGCATACGAAGGACATGCACATGATCGAGCGCTTCACCCGCGAGACCTATAACACGCTGAAATACGAAGTCACACTCGACGACCCCGGCGCGTACACGGAAACCTGGAGCAGCGGTTTTGTCATGCCCTGGCGTCCCGGCGAGGCCTTCGAGTTTGTTTGCCAGGATGCCAACATGGCCTACGAGCTCATGACCGGTACGGAATATGACAGTATCGATCGCAGCCATGCGATTTTCCCGTAAACGCTGAGCGAGCCCTGGTCATGTTGAAGATGTTGATTCGAAAGATTGCTGTCCTGTGTTCAGCTGCAGCGTTGCTGTTCCTGGTCTTACCCTCCCTGCAGGCCCACCACGGCCCTGCGGTCAAGTTTGATACCGGGACCCGCATTACGCTCAGCGGTCGTGTCATTCGCATGGACTGGGCCAATCCCCATGCGCATATCTTCATGGTCATGGATGGCAGCGAGGAAGAGTGGTTCGTGGAGCTGGAAAGCCCGGTGGTCCTGGAATTCAATGGCTGGAGCGAGGACACCCTGCAACCCGGTGACAGGATTCGCGTGGAAGGTTTTCCGGCCCGTGATGACAGCCCGCAACTGTGGGGAGACCTGGTGCTGAAAAACGGCGACCCTGTTTTTGACGGTGATGTCACGGCACTGAGCCTGGCACGCGCCGAGAACCAGGACAGGCCGATACCCCGCTGGCCTGATGGTCAGCCCCGCCTGGGAGCAGCACCCGGTGAAGAAGGTTACTGGGTTCCCGATACCACTGTCATGATGGAAGCCGGCGTGGATGTGCCGATGACCTCCTATGGCCTGCTGGAAAATATTGCTGATGCGCCCCGCGTTGCCCCGTTCCAGGAATGGGCGCTGCGTTTGTACGAGTTTCGGCAAGGTCACTTCCTGCAATCGGACCCCTCGTACGTCGAGTGTCGACCACCGGCCGGCCCGCGTAAATTCCAGGTGCCATTTGGCATCCAGTTACTGGAGGACAGGGACTGGCAACGGATCTTTGTGGTGGCCGGTGGAGGCAACCAGGACTGGCACCTGATCTATACGGATGGCCGCGGTATCAATACCGGCTTTGAAGTGGATAACGACAACTTGCTGTATTACGGACGCCTTGTCGGCGAATGGGAAGGCGACACCCTGGTGATCAATTCCGAAGGCTACAACGAAAAGTTCTGGCTCACTGGCGGGCTGCCCCATACCGACCTGATGAAAGTGACAGAACGACTTACCCGTACCGACTTCAATACCATGACCTATGAGGTCACCATCCACGACCCCGGTGCCTACACCCGGCCCTGGTCCATGAACTGGAATCTCATCTGGCGAGAAGGCGGTGATCCGCCGGAGTATTATTGCCAGGACAATCGGCTTTGACCCGGCGACCCGGCTTTGCCGGGAGGAACAAGGGACAAGGAGCAAGGGACAAGGAAAGACTCGTTGGGCTCCAGCGAAGTATCGTAGGCCGGAAGAGGCCCGAAGGGCCGTCATCCGGCAAGGTGCCCGCAGGGCACCTCTAACATTGCAATCATTTTACCCAAACCAGGCGACCTTCGGTCGCCATGCCGGATGACGCTTCGCTATTCCGGCCTACGTGATGCTGGACCATGCCGTAGGTCGGGATAGGCGCGAAGCGCCGTTTCCCGACATGGGGATTTACCTCATGTGGAATATTTTATGTCGTCAAACGCTTCGCTTATGCCGACCTGCAAGACTCCTTGCTTCTATTCTTCGTATTCTGACACCGGCGGACACGAACACACCAAATGCCTGTCGCCATAGACCTGGTCGATGCGTCCTACCGGTGGCCAGTACTTGTTGTCCCTGAATTCCGGTAAGGGAAACGCCGCCTGTTCACGGGTGTAGGATTTTTTCCATTCCGTGGCCAGCAAAATATTCGCGGTGTGCGGCGCATGGTGAAGCAGGCTGTCTTCTGCCTTGATCTCGCCTTTCTCGATCATCCGGATTTCCTCGCGGATGCCTTTCATGGCGGCAATGAAACGATCGATTTCCTGCAGTGATTCGCTTTCCGTGGGTTCGATCATGAGCGTGCCGGCTACTGGAAACGACATGGTGGGCGCATGGAAGCCGTAATCGATGAGGCGTTTGGCAATATCCTCCACCGTAATACCGGTTGCCTCCTTCAGAGGGCGCAGGTCAATGATGCATTCATGGGCCACCAGGTTGTTCTTGCCGGTATAAAGTATTGGATAGTCCTCCGACAACTTGTGTGCCAGGTAGTTGGCATTCAGGATGGCCACATCGGTAGCCTGTTTCAGGCCTTCGGCGCCCATCATTTTCAGGTACATCCAGGTAATGGGCAAAATGCTGGCACTGCCATAGGCGGCTGCAGAAACAGCCCCGGTCTTGCGCTCCAGGGTGTTATGGCCAGGTACAAAAGGTGCCAGGTGTGCCTTTACGCCAATAGGGCCGACACCGGGTCCGCCACCGCCATGGGGAATACAGAAGGTCTTGTGCAGGTTGAGGTGACTGACATCGCCGCCGATACTGCCCGGTTCCACATGCCCGACCATGGCATTGAGGTTCGCGCCATCGATATACACCTGGCCGCCGTGGTCATGGACAATGCTACACACTTCCCGCACGCGGGCTTCAAACACGCCATGGGTCGAAGGGTAGGTGATCATGATGGCGGCGAGATTGTCTGCATGCTCGGCGGCCTTGGCTGACAGGTCATCCACATCCACGTTACCAGCCTTGTCACAGGCAACCACCACCACTTTCATGCCGCACATTTGCGCCGAGGCGGGATTGGTGCCGTGGGCCGAGGCCGGAATCAGGCAGATATTGCGATGGGCTTCATCACGACTGGCATGGTATTCACGAATGGCCAGCAGGCCGGCAAACTCACCTTGTGAGCCGGCGTTGGGTTGCAGGGAGATGGCGTCATACCCGGTAATGGCGCAGAGCATGTCTTCCAGTTCGCGCATCATGACCAGGTAGCCCTGCGCCTGGTCGGCAGGCACCAGGGGATGCATCTTGGCAAATTCCGGCCAGCTCACCGGCAGCATTTCAGCCGCGGCATTGAGCTTCATGGTGCAAGATCCCAGCGGAATCATGGCCCGGTCCAGGGCGATATCCCGGTTTGCCAGCTTGCGCAGGTAGCGCATCATTTCCGTTTCCGAATGGTGCGTGTTGAACACGTCATGCTCAAGCACCGCATCGGTCCGTAACAGCGATTCCGGAATCGGACTGGTGACCTCTGATGATTGATCATCACTAATCCCGAACAGGCTCAGCAACTGTTCAACATCTTCAGGCGTCGTCGTCTCATCCAGCGAAATCCCCAGGTGCTGATCATCAATCTCGCGCAGGTTGATCCCTTGTTGACGAGCCGCCTGATGAATATCCGCAGTGTGTTTCCCAGTCGCGATGGTCAGGGTATCAAAGTACAGCTCATTCACTACCTGCACCCCTTGTCCCTTGTCCCTTGTTCCTTGTCCCTGTATCCCCGCCGCCAGGCGACAAGTCAGCTGATGCACCCGTTGCGCAATGCGCCTGAGTCCCTCGGGGCCATGATAAACCGCGTACATCCCGGCAATGACCGCCAGCAGGACCTGTGCTGTACAGATATTGCTGGTGGCCTTTTCCCGGCGGATATGTTGTTCACGGGTTTGCAGGGCCAGCCGACAGGCCGGGTTGCCATGGACATCTATTGAGACACCCACCAGGCGGCCTGGCAGGGAGCGTTTGTAATCATCATGGCAGGCCATGTAGGCGGCATGGGGGCCACCGAAACCCATGGGCACACCAAAGCGCTGGCTGCTGCCTACTGCTACATCAGCACCCAGGGCACCGGGAGATTTCAGCAGCAACAGGCTCAGGAGATCCGCCGCCATGGTGACCAGGGCACCGGACTCATGCAGCCTGGCAATCAGCGCGGAATAATCACGCACTTCGCCACCGACGCCGGGATACTGCAACAGCACACCAAAACAGTCGTGCTCCACAGCTTCTTCGGCAGGGCCAATGACCAGTTCATACCCCAGGGGTTCGGCACGGGTTTTCAGGACATCAATGGTTTGCGGCAGGCAATCGGTTGCGACAAAGAAGACGTTGCCCTTTGCCTTGCTCATGCGCCGGCAAAGGGTCATGGCCTCGGCTGCGGCAGTACCTTCATCCAGCAACGAGGCGTTGGCTATATCCAGGCCGGTCAGGTCACACACCATGGTCTGGAAATTCAGCAGCGCTTCCAGCCGGCCCTGGGAGATCTCGGGCTGGTAGGGCGTGTAGGCGGTATACCAGGACGGGTTTTCAAACAGGTTGCGGCGAATAACAGCAGGGGTGAAACAATTGTAGTAACCCTGGCCAATCCAGGACTTGTAGACCTGGTTGCCTGCCGCGATTTCCTGCAGGCAGGCCAGCGCCTGCGCTTCACTCATCGGGGCATCCAGTGCCAGGGGCTGTTCCTGGCGAATGGTTTCCGGAATGACATCTTCAAGAAAACCGGCCATGTCCTGGTAGCCCAGGCTGGCCAACATGGCTGACTGTTCTTCAGCGTTGGGGCCAATATGGCGTGGCATAAAGTCTGTGTTGCCAGTGGAAAACTGGTGGGGAGTGTCATTCATGATATTACTTCCTGCTAGCGGACAAACCGGTTGGGGACAAAGGGAAGAGAACAAATGGTCAGCGGCAGGTTGCGCCCCCTGACAATGGCGTTGACCGGGGTACCGATATCGGCATAGGCGCTCTGGATATACCCCATGGCTATCGGGGCATCCACACTGGATCCATAGCCGCCACTGGTCACCTGGCCGATCAGTTTGTTGTGCTCATCCACCAGTTGTGCGCCTTCCCTGACCGGGGCCTTGCCGTTGACCTGCAGCCCGACCCGTTTTTCCACGGTGCCCACGGCCAGTTCCTGCAAAATGGTACTGGCACCGGGAAAACCGCCTTCGCGTTGGCCGCCACGGCGACGGGCCTTGCTGATACTCCAGCTCAGTGCGGCAGTCACCGGAGTGATGGTGTCGTTCAGGTCATGGCCATAAAGGCACATGCCTGCTTCCAGGCGCAGGGTATCGCGGGCGCCGAGTCCAATGGGTTTGACCTGCTCATCGGCCAGCAGTTGTCGCGCAAAGTCTTCCGCATGACTGTCGGGCAGGGAAATTTCAAAACCGTCTTCACCGGTATAGCCCGAGCGGGTGATGTACATTGAAACACCATTGACGGTGACAGCGCAGCCCTGCATGAACTTCAGATCTGCGGCTTCGGGTGCATGGGTTTGCATCACCCGGGCAGCGGCCGGTCCCTGCAGTGCGAGCAGGGCCTTGTCCTCGCAGTGGGTTATTTCAAGTCCTGCGAGGTTTTCTTTCAGCCAGGCAAGATCGGCTTCCTTGCAGGCAGCATTGACGACCAGCATGAAGCAGTCCTGCTGCCAGCGGCATATCATGAGGTCATCAAGAATGCCGCCGCGATGGTTGGTAAACAGGGCATAGGTCTGGTGGTTGATGGGCAGATCGACCAGGTCGACAGGCACCAGGGTTTCCAGTTTTTCTGCCACCTGGTCACCACTGACCAGCACCTGTCCCATGTGTGAGACATCAAACAGCCCGGCAGCGTGGCGGGTGTGCAGGTGCTCGGCTTTTACACCCTCGAACTGCACGGGCATGCTGTAGCCGGCAAAAGGGACCATGCGGGCACCAAGGGACTCGTGCAGGGTAAACAGGGGAGTCTTCCTGGAAGCCTGTTCGGGGGGAGATGTCATAAAAAGCCCGGACCGTAGTGATTGCTGTACTGGGGTCATTATAGGCAACGTGATTGTTTTCAGTAAAACATACAAATTTCATGGAGAATTCAGTATGTTTAGAACCCCTGTAATACTACAGACCGCATATCGGGCACAAAATCCCTGAAGTGACAAAGGCAGCTGTAAACAATCAGCAACATGTCACCGGAAATGAAAAGCCAGGTCAGTAGATCACCAGGATAAAGGCCTTGATGACACGAACAGACAGAATGCTATTAGAAAAACAGGAGTCATACCATGAGTGAAGATGCCTACCAGAAAGGCAGGGACATTGCCGTTAAGATGTGGGGCGAGGAAGTGGCCGCCGCACGGGAAACGCGGGCAACCCCGTTCAACCGTCCTTTTGAAGACCTGGTGACCAAATACTGCTTTGGTGAAGTGTGGGCCGAGGACACCCTTGATCCAAAAACCCGCAGCATGATCACGCTTGCTGTGCTCACCGCATTGACCAAGCCCAACCAGATCAAGGTGCATGTGCGTGGTGCGATAGCCAACGGTGTGTCCGTTGAGGAAATTCGCGCCATCCTGATTCACAGTGCCGTCTACTCGGGCGTGCCTTCCGGGGTGGAAGCCTTCAATGCCGCCAGGGAAGTGCTCGCGGATATGGGGCTTGACGGTTAGCACAGTGGATAAAGGTTCAGTTAGGCTTTGTTCGCGGCTAAAGCCGCTTCCCACATTCAATCGGCACCCTGTAGGAAGCGGCTTTAGCCGCGAATATATTTGCCAGCATAAACAGACAGAAACATTGGCAAGCACAGCGCCAGACGCGACAAACAGGTTAATTAAAATTTATTGAACAAGTAAGGGGATTTTCATTTGAGTAAACAGGAAAACATCAAGGTCGGAATCATTGGCATAGGCAATATGGGTTGGCCCATGGCGATGAATATCCTGGAGGCCGGTTATCAGCTGACGGTTTTTGATATGGACACCGATCGTTCGGAGCGTTTTGCCGTGGAAACCGGAGCACGCTCTGCTGTTTCACTGGCTGAGCTTGGCGACATGGACTTTGTCATCACCATGCTGCCCAACGGTCATGTGGTCAGGGAAGTGTTGCTGCAAGCTGAAGGTGGCGCATTCATCAACAGCGTCAAAAAAGGCTGCATTGTTATCGACATGAGTTCAGCCGAACCTACCGGTACCAAGGCGCTGGGCCAGGAACTGGCAGGACACGAGGTGACACTGATCGATGCGCCGGTCTCCGGTGGTGTGCCCAGGGCCAAGCTGGGCACACTGGCCATCATGATCGGTGCGGATGATGCCGATGCACTTGCCCAGGCAAAGCCGCTGCTGGAAACCATGGGGCAGCAATTGTTTGAAACCGGCGGCCTTGGTTCCGGCCATGCCACCAAGGCACTGAATAACCTGATCGCGGCAACCTCTTTCGTGGCAACCTCCGAAGCCATGCTCATCGCCAAACGTTTTGGCCTGGACCTGAATACCCTGATTGACGTGGTCAATGTGTCCACCGGCCAGAACTTCATGACAGACAAGGTCATGAAAGATCATGTCATTGGTGAGCAGTTTGCCTCCGGTTTTGCCATGGGGTTGCTGGTCAAGGATGTGGGCATTGCCAATGAATTATGCGATGCCGTGAACATGCATGCACCGCTTTCCAAGCTGGTCCTCAAGCGCTGGCAGGAAGCACTGGACGTGAAAGGATTTGCCGCCGACAATACCGAGGGCATACTGGTCTGGGATGAAAAGGAGCCTGCCTGAGCAGTACAGGTTCTGTCTACTCCGGGATCACCTGATGGCAGACTTGAAGGCAGCAGAGGAATTCCAGGCCAGGCTGAATGGAAAAGTATAATCTACAAGCGCGACTGGGCATCATCCTGGCAGTATTTTTCGTCATTGCCAGCGTGACAACGCTGGTTCGTGCTGTCATTACTGCTGATAAAATGGTCATGGAAGAGATTGAATCGGTGTCTGAACTGGTCAATCGCATGTTCAGCATTGCCGAGATGGATAATGACTCGCCTTTCAATCCTGACTCGGATCCCGACTTTCTCCAGGAATTGATCGCGCTGGATAACCTTCGGCACGTGGATATCCAGATCAGTTCTACCCTCGCTGATTATCCCCAGGTGAATACATCCACTCGTCAAACCATTAATGCGCCCGGCTGGTTCGTCAATATGGTCTATCCTGAAATGGATGCGCCGATCAGGGTGTTCACACAAAGCAATGGTGACATCAATTCCATCCTGGCTGACCCGGCCGATGAGATCGAGGAGGTCTGGAGTGAAGCGCGTACCCGCTTCCTGGCGACATTTGCTTTCCTGGCCATGCTGCTGGGCGTGATTTATTTCTTTATTCAGCGCTGGCTCTCACCACTGGAGAATATTCATGGGGTACTCGATAACGTGGAGCATGGGGACTTCAGTCGTCGTATTCCCTCGTTCAGCCTGCCCGAGTTTCGCTCAATAGGGGACCGCATCAATCACCTGACGACCTGGCTGGGTGCCAGCAAGTCAGAAAACGAACGCCTGACGCGAAAATCCATTACCGTCCAGGAACACGAGCGTCGCCACCTTGCCCAGGAACTGCACGACAGTCTTGGCCAGGCAGTCAGTGCCATCAAGGCAATTGCCGTATCCATAGGCGATCGCTCCACCGGCAAGGACCAGACTACCGTGGACAGTGCGAAAAACATCGAGGATATTGCTGACAGCGCCTACAAGAGCGTTCGCAAACTGATGACCAGCCTGCGCCCGCAGGTGCTGGATGAACTTGGCCTTACCGAGGCGCTTAACCAGATGGTGGATGACTGGAATGTCCACCACGAGGACACATTTTGTCGCCTCAATATTGAAGGCAGCTACAACAACCTGCATGAAGAACAGCAGATCAATCTCTACCGCATTATCCAGGAAGCCCTGACCAATATCTCCAAGTATGCCCAGGCCGAAAATGTGTCGGTGACTCTCAGTGGTAGCGAGATTGTCACGCTGCTTATCATGGATGACGGCGTAGGCTTTGCCATGAACGAAATCTCCCAGAGTATGGGGCTCACGGGTATCAGGGATCGCGTCACCCTGCTTCGCGGTGAACTGGAAATTGCCAGTAAACCGGGCAAGGGGGTGTCAATTCAGATAGAATTCCCCCGGATTAATCATTTCAGGAGAAGGGCAAGTGACAGGTAAGCCATTACGGATAATCCTGGTGGACGACCATGCCGTCGTACGCATGGGCTACAAAAGATTGCTCGAGAATGACCCTGATATTGAAGTGATTGCTGAACTGGAAAGCGGCGAAGAGGCTAACCAGCAGGCCAGGGAGCTGAACCCGGATGTCATGGTGATGGATCTGTCCATGCCGGGCATGGGGGGGCTGGAAGCCATTCGTCGAATCAAGGCGAAGAATCCGGAGATTCGCATTCTTGTCTTCACCATGCATGACAATGTCTCGTTTGTTGAGCATGCCATGGATGCCGGCGCCTCCGGCTATATCACCAAGAACAACGCCCCCAATGTATTGATCCAGGCTGTGCGTCAGATCGCCTCCGGTGAAACCTATATTGAAGAGGGACTGGAAAGCGAGATGAATGTGCAGCACCAGCTGGGCAAGGGCTCAGCGCTGTCCAACCTGTCACATCGTGAATTCCAGATCTTCTGCCTGTTTGCGGAAGGTCTCAACGCCAACGATATTGCCGCGGACCTGTCACTGAGCGTGAAAACCGTGGCCAACTACCAGACCCAGATCAAGGAAAAACTGGGTGTCACCAGTACAGCCGACCTGGTCAAGCTTGCGATAAGCAACGGCATTATCAAAATGTAGAAATATTGTGAATCCGGCAGAACAAAGGGTTCGCACAAGCCAGCCTTGCCGGAAATCGCTATAATCGCTCTTCCTTGCCGTATTCTTTGAGACCGCCGTTTTATGCGTAGACCCACTCCTGCTTCCTGCCGTTTAACCACCCTGGCGGCTGCTTTCCTGGCGCTGCAGGCTGCCAGCAGCATGGCCCAGGAGACTGGCGCTCCTCTGGAAGAAATCCAGGTAATCGGTACCACACCCGGTACCGGCCTGGGTGTTGCCGTGAACAAGGTACCCTTCGCGGTCAAGACGATTCAAAGCACTGACCTGGAACGATCCCAGAGTGTTGACCTGGTCGATTATCTCAACCAGAACACCCCCGGGGTGAATATCAATTCCGCCCAGAACAATCCCCTGCAACAGGATCTTTTGTCCCGTGGCTTTACCGCCTCACCCCTGCTGGGTTTGCCCCAGGGTATTGCCGTTTACCAGAATGGTGCCCGCATCAATGAACCCCTGGGCGATGCGGTGAACTGGGACCTGATTCCGGAATCCGCCATTGCCGGCGTGGACATGATCAGCGGTGCCGACCCCCTGTTTGGACTTAACACACTGGGTGGTGCCCTGGTGCTGAAGATGAAAGACGGTTTCAACTTCACGGGCAGCCAGGCTGAATTTTCAACCGGATCCTGGGGGCGCAATATCGCCACGCTGGAATCCGGGGGCAATGATGGCAGCCTGGGTTATTACGTGAATATCTCGCGTTTTGAAGAAGACGGCTGGCGCCAGCTTTCCAGCAGTGAGGCAACCAATTTTTACGGCGCGATGTCATGGCGTAACGAGAATATCTCCGCCCTGAACCTGAGCTATGCCACGGGTGATTCTGACCTGGTGGGTAATGGGGCAGCACCCACCGGTTTGCTGGCGCTGCAGCGCGATGCCATTTTTACCGCGCCGGATATTACCGAAAACGACATGAACATGCTGGACCTGGATGTCTCTCATTACCTGACACCGAATGTCCAGCTGGTGGGCAACGTGTTCTGGCGTGACAACAAGACCGATTCATTCAATGGTGACGGTTCGGAATATGAGTTGTGTGGCTATGCCGGTGGTGCGCAATCCCTGTTCGAGGAAGCCGACGATATTGAGGATGCCCTGGAAAGCCAGTTGGGTATCGAGCTGGATGAACTCTGTGAAGGTGGCGACCCGGCGATAACCGGATTTACCGAGCTGGAAAGCTTTATCGAAAGCCAGGCCCTTGCTGCCGGACTGGATCCGGAAGACTTTGAACTGGAGGATGTGGTGGACGACCTGTCCGGGACAGGCATCCTCGTTGATGAGGCCATCAACAATATCAGCCAGCGCCGCCAGACAAGTGAAGGCCTGGACGGCAAGGTCATTATCGACAGTGACCTGTTCGGGCGGGAAAACCATTTTACCGCTGGCTTCAGTTATTTTCGGGGTGAGTCCTCCTTTGCCTCGGTGCTTGAATTATCCCGACTCGATCCGGTCACCCGCAGTACACAGGGGTTGGGCGTGGGTACCTTCCATGATGAGTCGGCAACAAATGTGAAAACCGAAACCGAGACCCGCAGCCTGTTCCTGGTTGATACCTTCTCGGTGAATGACAACCTGACCCTGATTTTTGGTGGCCGCTTTAACGATACCGACGTGGTGCTACGTGACAGATCAGGTGTGCGCCCCGAACTCAACGGCGATCACAACTTTTCACGCTTCAACCCGTCACTGGGCATGACTTATGACGTTAATGATGACCTGAACGTGTATGCCTCCTACAGCGAATCCAACCGGGTACCGACGCCCATCGAGCTGGCGTGCAACGAAGGCGTGTTTTCCCTGGCGCAGGAATTTGCCGTGGCAGCCGGTGAAGACCCGGACGATATCGAGTTTGAATGCCGGCTGCCCAATGCCTTCCTGGCGGATCCGCCCCTGGATGATGTGGTCACCAAGAGTGTCGAGCTTGGCATGCGCGGCATGTTGTCGGATATCAATTACCAGCTCGGGTTTTTCCATGCCGACAATCAGGACGATATTATTTTCCAGACTACGGGGCGTTCCACGGGCCTGTTTGCCAACGTGGACGACACCTTGCGCTGGGGGCTTGAGTCCATGGTGTCCGGTTCCATGGAGCGTCTCGACTGGTTCGCGTCCTTTTCCTATACCGAGGCGACGTTTGAAGACAACTTCCTGGCACTGAGTCCGAACCACCCCAACGCCGATGATGAAGGCTCCATCCAGGTCAGTGCCGGGGATCGCATTCCCGGTATACCGGAAAGCCTGCTGAAACTGGGTGGGGATTTTCATGTCACTGACAGCCTGTCCCTGGGGGCCGAGGCCATCTATAACTCCAGCCAGTTCCTGCGCGGTGATGAAAGCAATGACATGGACCCGGTGGACGGCTATGCCGTGGTCAACCTGCGGGCCAACTTTAGCGTGGGCGATCGCTTTTCACTCTACGCCCGGGTGACCAATGCCCTGGATGAAGACTATGAAAATTTCGGCTTGCTGGGTGAGGACCCGACAGAGATCCTGGAAAACATCAATCC
>CAZROW010000006.1:9707-27927 GCA_964601805.1 uncultured Enterobacteriaceae bacterium | reverse complement strand
AAAATTTCGGCTTGCTGGGTGAGGACCCGACAGAGATCCTGGAAAACATCAATCCAGATCCGGTCTTCCTGGGAGTCGGCGCACCGCGTGCAGCGTGGGTGGGGCTTCGATTCAAGTTTTGATACCCGGCTACGCCGGGAGGAACAAGGGACAAGGAGCAAGGGACAAGAAACGACACTTTGGGCTTGAACGAAGAAGCGTGGCCCGAAGGGCCGTCATTAGGCGGGGCACCCGGATCATCTCCGGGATATTCTTTAAATATTTGTAGGTCGGATAAGGCCGCCAGGCCGCCATCCGACATGGATAGTTAAATTTCTGGTTCAGACGGCCTTCGGTCGTCATGTCGGATGGCGCTGCGCTTATCCGACCTACAAAATTTTTCGGGTTCAGGTGTGTAGAAATAGCAGCCTGGAATCATCCGTTTTCCTGAAACAACCTTGTTCCTTGCTCCTTGTCCCTTGTCCCTGACAGGTTGTAGGTGGGCATAGCCCCGCAGGGGCGTTTGCCGACATCATGCCATCAGTCAAATATTCCACGTCGGGAAACGGCGCTTCGCGCCTATCCCGACCTACGATGTTTCGCCAAAGCCCAACGTGTCGGCCCTTTATCCTTTTATCCCTTTATCGAAAACCCTGTCGACGTTGTTGAATGGTGACACAAGGCTATCTGCCCGACTGACTAATCATGCAAATCCGGCTCAAAGAAACACCACACCACATCCGGAAATTCTGACCGGAACCCACTTTCCACTTCATTGATCGCCTCTATCAGGGCGGTGTCTGACGGCTGGGGTGCCATCTTCGCCTTGATGGCGACCATGACGTCATTGCCCATCTGTAATGTAATCAGGTTGAAGACGGTATCGATACTGGCCTGCTTGTCCAGGTAGTCCTGCATGGCTTTCTGCCTGGCCGGTTCCACGCCTTGGCCAATGATCAGGTCCTTGACCTCGGAACCGATCATGACGGCAATCACCAGCAACAGGATGCCGATCATGATGCTGCCCATGGCATCAAAGACCGGGTTGCCGGTGAGCATGGTCAGGCCGACCGCCAGCAGGGCGAACACCAGGCCGAACAGGGCGGCGATATCCTCGCCAAAAATCACCATGAGTTCACTCTGGCGGGTTTCGCGGAACCAGCGCCATAATGAACGCGTCCCCCTGACTTTATTCACTTCCCGAATACAACCGGCCAGTGAAAGTCCCTCGGCGACGATGGCAAAGATCAGTACACCGATGGCAATCAGCGGTGAGGACAGTCCTTCTGAATCATGCAGCTTGTGCGTGCCTTCATAGATGGAGAACAGACCGCCCATGCTGAATAGCATGATGGCAACGATGAATGACCAGAAGTAGATGGTCTTGCCATAACCCAGCGGATGTTTTGAGTCCGGCGGGCGCTTCGCCCGTTTCAGGCCGAGCAACAACAGGCCCTGGTTACTGCAGTCGGCAAAGGAGTGAATGCTCTCCGCCATCATGGAGCCGGAGTTGGTGATAATCGCCGCAATGAGCTTCGCCACGGCGATGGAGAAGTTCGCTGCCAGGGCGTAGAAAATCGATTTCAGGGAGTCGGCTTTGGCCATGAAAAGTCAGGATTCGTGAGAATTTGAGGTGCAAGTATTACAGGGACAAGGAACAAGGTACAAGGGACAAGGAACGACACGTTGGGCTTTGGCGAAACATTGTAGGTCGGGATAGGCGCGAAGCGCCGTTTCCCGACGTGGAATATTTGCCATTGGCATGACGTCGGCAAACGCTACGCTATGCCGACCTACGTGTTCAGGTATGTTGAGGTAGCGATCCGGCTGCGCCGCCTTACGCAAACGGATGCGTCAACATGATCGTCTCATCCCGGTCCGGGCCGGTGGAGATGATGTCGACGGGGGCTTCGATTTTTTCCTCGATGAACTTGATGTAGTTGCGGGCATTCTCGGGCAGATCGTCCAGGGACTTGGCGCCGAAGGTGGACTCGGACCAGCCCGGTAACTCTTCGTAGACGGGTTCCAGGTTGTCGTAAACCGCAAAGTTGGTCAGGCAGGACATGGAGTCTTCGCTGATCCCCTTGTAACCCACACACACTTTCACTGTTTCCAGTCCGTCCAGGACATCCAGCTTGGTCAGGCAGATGCCGGAGACCGAGTTGATGCGAATGGACATCTTGAGAATCACGGCATCAAACCAGCCGCAGCGGCGATTGCGCCCGGTAGAGGCGCCCAGTTCCTTGCCGATCCGGAACATGTGCTCACCGACATCATCGAACAGTTCGGTGGGAAACGGGCCGCTGCCAACGCGCGTGGTGTAGGCCTTGGTGATGCCCAGTACGTAATCCAGGTAGAGCGGACCAAAACCACTGCCGGTGGCCACGCTGCCTGCCGTGGTGTTGCTGGAGGTGACATAGGGGTAAGTGCCGTGATCCACATCGAGCAGGGCGCCCTGGGCGCCTTCAAACAGGATGTTTTCGCCATTCTGGCGGGCCGTGTGCAGGACCTCGATCGTGTCAGAGACCATCGGGCGAATGCGCTCGGCTCGAGCCAGGCTCTCATCCAGTGTCTTTTGGTAATCCACCGGTTCCACATTGAAGTAATTACTCAGGACAAAGTTATGGTAGTCCAGCACTTCGGTCAGCTTTTCAGCAAAGTGCTTTTCAACCATCAGCTCGCCCATGCGAATACCACGACGGGCAACCTTGTCTTCGTAGGCCGGGCCAATGCCGCGGCCGGTGGTACCGATCTTGGCATTGCCGCGCTTGATTTCACGCGCCTGGTCCAGGGCGATATGGTAAGGCAGGATAACCGGGCAGGCGGCGCTGATTTTCAGGCGGTCACTGACGTTACCGATATTGGCTTCCAGTTCATCCAGTTCCTTGAGCAGGGCTTCCGGGCAAACCACGACACCGTTACCGATAATGCAGGTGACGTCTTCGCGAAGAATGCCTGAGGGCAACAGGTGCAGAACGGTTTTCTCGCCACCGATGACCAGGGTATGGCCAGCATTGTGGCCTCCCTGGAAACGCACCACGTTGGATGCTTTTTCTGTCAGCAGGTCGACAATTTTACCTTTGCCCTCATCACCCCACTGGGTGCCGAGCACGACTACGCTTTTTCCCATTATTCAGCCTTTGGTTTCAACAGGATTAATATTTAAAAATTTAAAGAGGATTTACTTGCCAGCTATCGCCGCTTTTAACCAGCACATGGTTGCACCCCATGTCTTCAGCGCTTTCAGCCTGGCCGGCAAAGGCGCAGACTACCTGCTGGCCTTGTGCCCGCAAGTCGCTGACGGCGCTGGCAAGCGCCGGATCGTTGTCAGCCGGTGCAAAGATACGTTTGGGTTCCGGCCGGGCTTTCATGCTCTGGGCCAGCAACACTTTCAGGTCGGCATCGAAACCGGTCGCTGCCCGGGCACGCCCGAACACTTCGCCGATGTCATCGTAGCGGCCACCGTTGGCGATGGCTTCACCGAAACTGGAGACATAGGCGGCAAACACGACGCCGGTGTGATATTCATAACCGCGTAATTCACCGAGATCAAAATACAGGGACTGTTCAGGAAAGGTTGCCTGAATCCCGTCAGCGATCTGGCGCAACTGTTCGATACTTTCAGCAACTTGCGGCAGTTTGCAGGTGATTTCGGAGGCCGCCCTGTCCAGCACGCTGATATCACCGTGCAGGGTAGACAGGTTCTTGATATTGGTAATCAGGGCCTCATCGGCCTGGCCATCACGCAGCACCTGTTCAATTTCGCCGGCGGATTTACGCTGCAGGGCGGCGAACAGTTTCTCTTCCAGAATCGGTGACAGGTTGGCTTCACTGGTCAATGCACGGTAAATACCGACATGCCCCAGGGCCAGTTGTGGTTCAACGATGCCGGCCTTGCCCAGGGTGTGCAGCATGAGGCTGATGACTTCGATATCACTTTCAATACCACTGTGCCCGTAGAGCTCGGCACCGATCATCAGGGGACTGCGGGATCCCAGCAGGCTTTTCGGCAGGGTGTGCAGGACACTGTCAGCATAACAAAGCCGGGTCGGCACATCGCGCTGCAGAACATGGGAATCAATACGCGCTACCTGGGAGGTAATATCGGCGCGCACACCCATACCGCGACCAGTGAGCTGGTCGACGATTTTGAAGGTCTGCAGTTGCAGTTCATTGCTGGGCAGAATAAGGAGGGAGTCCAGGAATTCGATGAGCGGTGTCATCACCAACTCGTATCCCCAGGTGCTGTAGAGGTCGAGAATTTCCCGACGCAGGGATTCCAGTTGGTTTGCCTGTGGCGGCAGTATTTCGTCAACGCCGTCCGGTAACAGCCAGCGGTTTGCCTTGGTCATAGTGTAAACAGGATTTAGTTAATCAGGTAAAGTAAAACGATGCCTGCAATCATGCTGCCCAGGCCAATAAGGCGCAAGGTCGCGTTATCAATATCGGCCAAAGTGGCGACCAATTGGCGCCAGCGACCCGGATACAAAAAGGGAATTATACCTTCTATTACCAGCATCAGGCTGACTGCTATGCCAATTTCACGCCACATGGCGGAATAAAAGCCGGATTATTCCGAATCCGGCAGGCTTTTCGTCAGGTATTTGAAGAAATCGCTGTCCGGGCTCACGACCATGACGTCCCCACTGTCGCTGAATGTTTCGATATAGGCATTCAGGCTTCGAGTGAACTCATAGAACTCAGGGTCCTTGTTGAAGGCGTCAGCGTAAATGGACGCGGCCATAGCATCGCCTTCACCGCGGATCGACTCGGCATCACGATAGGCTTCTGCCTCGATTACGATCTGCTGGCGGTCGGCATCGGCTTCGATGCCTTCCTGCATTTCACGTCCTGTTGAACGCAGCTCCTGGGCTTCTTCCTGGCGCTCGGTATTCATGCGCATGTAAACCGATTCACTGACGTTCTGCGGCAGGTCGATACGCTTGACGCGAATATCCACCACTTCGATACCCAGTTCTTCCCTGGCGATGGTATCCAGGCGGTCAGTGAGCTGGGTCATCAACTGGTCGCGCTCGCCGGAAACCACTTCGTGCACGGTCCTGGTACCGAACTGGTCACGCAGACCCGTGTTGATTCGCTGTGCGAGCAGGTTGTTGGCGGTATTTTCATCACCTGATGTGGAGCGGTAATAATCGGCGGTATTAAAGATGCGCCACTTGGCATAGGAATCCACTTCCAGGTAGTTCTTTTCCGCGGTCAGGTAACTTTGCGTCGGTGCATCCAGGGTCTGGATACGGCCGTCAAAACGACGCACGCTGTGTACGCCCGGAATTTTGAAATGCAGGCCGGGGGAGATATCAAAGTCGGTGACTTCTCCGAATGTCAGCAGAACGGCACGGTCAATCTGGCGCACGACATACAGGCAGTTGTAGCCAATGATGATGGCCAGTGCGATGCCTACAAGAGAAAAAAGTGTCGAGTTTTTCATTGTGCTGACCTCCTGATTGGAGTGGGTCGGATTTGCTGGCTGTTTTGAGAACGCAGTTGCGTGGAGTTCTCAAAGGAGCCGGAGACCTCGGGCAGACGGGCACGGTTTGACTGGATGATCTGGTCAAGCGGCAGCACCATCATGTTGTTGCCGGAGCCATCCACATCAATCATGACCTTGGAGACGCTGGACATGACCTGCTGCAGGGCATCGATATAGAGCCTTTCGCGGGTGACTTCCGGTGCCTTCTGGTATTCCACCAGTAACTGCTCAAAGCGCCGGGCTTCACCTTCGGCCTGGGCGATGACCCGTTCCTTGTAGGCATTGGCTTCCTCGATCTGGCGCCTGGCCTGGCCGCGGGATTCCGGTACCACCTGGTTGGCGTAGGCGCGGGCCTGGTTCTGGAAGGACTGGTTGTCCTCCCGTGCCTTGATGACGTCATCAAAGGCATCCCTGACCTGCTGCGGCGGCAGTGACTGTTCGATATTGACCTGGCGTATAGTTACGCCGGTACCGTAAAGGTCCATGTAATCCTGCAAACGGATCATGGTGTCCTGGGCTATCTGGTCACGGCCGGTGGTAATGGCGTTGTCCATGGTGGAGGACCCCACCACGTGACGAATGGCTGATTCCGCAGCGTGCTGGAGGGAGATTTCCGGGTCTTCGACTTCCAGGAAATAGTCGCGGGCATCAGTAATGACATACTGCACTGTCATGGTGATGTCGATGATGTTGTCATCTTCGGTCAGCATGGTGTTGCTGAAATCGCGGTCGTAAACCCGGGTGACGTTGATCAGGTTGACTTCGTCCACCAACGGCGGGTTCCAGTGCAGGCCTGGCAGCACGACAGCTTCCTGGGCAACACCAAAACGCATAACCACACCGCGTTCCTGTTCGTCGACAGTGTAGAAACCGGCACCGACCCAGATAATGGCGAGGATAATCAGGACGCCGACTACCAGGCCGCCGGAGATGGTTTCTCCGCCGCTGCCGCCACCACTGCCGCCTTTGCCACCGCCGAATATGCCGGTGACCTTGCGCAGGAATGAGTTGAATACTTCTTCAAGGTCCGGCGGACCCTGGTCATTGCCGCCGGGGCGGTTGCTCCAGGGATCGTCCTTGCGATCATCATTGTCCGGTTCATTCCAGGCCATCAATTACTCCTGATTCCGGGTTAACAGAATCCAAATTGTTGAGTTACGTGATAAGAATTAAATGCAGATGCGAAGCGGGATTCTATCGAAAATCGCGCCCTATTAACACAGATTTCGCCCCTATTACACCGGGTTTGCAGCCAACAGAGGCCCGAAATACCGGGGCTTCAGGACTGTGCAGCTTCCCGGAGTGTGTCACTGGGCGTCTCACCCGGCGGGCCTTGCAGGTAGGGGGCTGGATCCATGCCTTCCTCTTTGAGCAGGCGGACAAAGTCATCCTTGGGCAGGCGCAGCGACAGGTGAATACCGCCACCCTCATCGACAGATTCATCCCTGACAACCCCCTGGCCATAGAGCCGGGCACGCAGTTTGCCCTGGCGCGGTTCCAGCACCAGTTCCGGTTCGATGAGATCTTCGCCCAGCAGGTCGGTAATTGCCTGGAACAGCTCAGTCATGCCGGCGCCCGTGCGGGCCGAGACCCAGACACGCCAGGGTTTGCCTTTCTCGTCCCGGTCCACCATGGGGGCCTGGCCGGGTAACAGGTCAATCTTGTTGTAGACCAGCAGGACGGGAATGTCACTGGCGCCGATTTCCTCGAGTACGTTGTCGACTTCGTCCTTGAGAATCTGGCGTTCACTGTTGTTGCAATCAATGACGTGCAACAGCAGGTTGGCCTCTATGGTTTCTTCCAGGGTGGCGCGAAAGGCATCCACCAGCTGGTGGGGCAGGTGGCGGATGAAACCCACCGTGTCTGCCAGGATGGCCGGACCAAAGTCGGGCAGCTTGATTTTGCGTAGTGTGGAATCCAGCGTGGCAAACAACTGGTCGGCCACGTAAATTTCCGATTCACTCATGCGATTAAACAGGGATGATTTGCCGGCATTGGTATAGCCCACCAGGGAGACGGTTGGTACCTCGGCCCGTTTGCGGGCACGGCGGCCCTGGTCACGTTGCCGGCGCACTTTTTCCAGTGACTTGTTGATTGCCTTGATACGGCCGCGCACCAGGCGCTGGTCGATTTCGAGCTGGGTTTCACCCACGCCCCGCACACCGATACCGCCTTTTTGCCGGTCAAGGTGGGTCCAGCCCCGGACCAGCCGGGTCAGGGAGTGCTCCATCTGGGCCAGTTCGACCTGCAACTTGCCTTCGTAGGAGCGGGCGCGCTGGGCAAAGATATCGAGAATGAGTCCGGTGCGGTCCAGTACCCTGCAATTGAGGGCCTTTTCCAGGTTGCGTTCCTGGCTCGGTGACAGCGGGTTATCGAACAGCACCACCTCTGCCTGGTGCAGATGGATCAGCTGTTCGAGCTCTTCCAGTTTGCCGGTGCCAATAAAGAAACGGGGATTGGCCTGTTTCAGGCGGGCACTGACGAGGGCCACCGGGCAGGTGCCGGCAGAAATTGCCAGCTCTTCGAATTCCCGCGGATCAGGCGCCTCAAACTCTCCGTCCAGTTCAAGCTGGACAAGGATCGCGACTTCACCGCTTTCGGGTCGTTCGAAAAAAATAACTGGACCTCAACCGAGCCGGTCTATATCACTGGGGGGTGTGATTACAGTGAATTACCCGGCGCATCGTCGTCTGCTCCACCTTCACCGCCGGACATGGGAACACGGACCTGGCGACTGGGGACTACAGTCGAGATAGCATGTTTGTACACCATCTGGTTAACGGTGTTTTTCAGGACGATGACAAATTGATCGAATGATTCAATCTGGCCCTGTAGTTTGATTCCGCTGACAAGGTAGATAGCAACTGGTACTTTCTCTTTGCGCAGCACATTCAGGAAAGGGTCTTGTAACGAGTGCCCTTTAGACATGATGTCTCTCCAAGTTTTTTATTTTTGAAAACGCCTCAAGTGGAATCCAATTCCACATGCGTGAATTATAGTGCTACAGCTTTCATAACACCTAGTTAGTGGCGTCATCAGCCAGAATTTTCAAGCACTTATTCACAATATTTTCACTTTCACTGCTCGATTCGACCTCCAGACGATGCAAATCCGGCCAGCTTCGCAGCCAGGTCAGCTGTCGTTTCGCCAGTTGCCGTGTCGCTGCGATGCCTTTTTCTACCATGGTGACCTCGTCATATTGGCCGTCCAGGTAATCCCAGACCTGCCGATATCCCACGGATTTCATGGCGGGTAAATCACTCACCAGGTCCTTGCGGGCATGCAGTTTCCTGACTTCATCAACAAAACCATCAGCCAGCATCGCGTGAAAGCGGGCTTCTATCTGCTCATGTAATACTGCGCGCTCGGCCGGATGGATGGCAATGAACGCAAGATTAGACAGGAAATCCGGTAACTGGTTCGCCTGTTGCTGCCCGATTTGGTGATGCCAGGTCAATGACTTGCCCGTGGTTTCAAAGACTTCCAGGGCGCGCATGAGGCGCTGGGGGTCATTGGGATGAATGCGCTGCGCCGACTCTGGGTCGACTTCTGCCAGGCGCGCATGGACGGCAGACCAGCCGTCCCGGTCAGCCAGCGCTTGTATCTTTTCCCGAACTTCCGGGTTGGCTGCCGGCATACTGGCCATGCCATCGGCCAGCGCCTTGAAGTAAAGCATGGTACCGCCGACAAACAGCGGGCGTTTGCCTCTGGCAATAATCAGACGGGCAGCTTCAATGGCATCCTCACGAAACTCGGCTGCCGAGTAGGGCTCGGCAGGATCCCGTATATCCACCAGGTGGTGCGGCAGCTCCGCCAGGGTTTGTTTGTCAGGTTTGCCTGATCCGATATCCATGCCGCGATAGACGAGGGCCGAATCCACGCTGATGATTTCGAAATTGTGATGGCGCGCCAGTTCAAGTGCGATGCGGGTTTTGCCAGCAGCGGTGGGGCCCACGAGGCACATGACCGGCTCCGAATCGGGCGGGGAGGAGTTTTTGCCTTCAGGTGTACTGGTCAATGTCGTGAGTCGATAAAAGGATAAAGGGATAAAAGGATAAAGGGGGTAAGCGGCCGGGTCTAGTTGAACCGTAGGCCTTTTATCCCTTTTTCCCTTTATCCTTTTATCGGTAATCTGCACGACTACGCTACAATTGCAGGATGCAGAGATCTGGTAAATCTTGATGAATTCAAATCTTCCGGTTGGTGTGTTTGATTCCGGCGTGGGCGGGCTTTCCATCCTGGAAAAAATCCATCACCTGCTACCTGCCGAAGACCTGATTTACGTGGCCGATTCCGCCCATGCGCCTTATGGGCCCAAGGGTGATGAGTTCATCATTCAGCGTTCCCGCCATATCCTCGAGTTTTTTGATCGCCAACCCGTCAAGGCGGTTGTCGTAGCCTGCAACACCGCTACCGCGGCGGCAGTTGCCACGCTGCGTCATGAAAATACCATACCCATCATCGGCATGGAGCCGGCGATCAAGCCGGCGGCAGAAAAAAGTCAAAGTGGTGTCATTGGTGTGCTGGCAACCGAGGGCACACTGGCCAGTGACAAGTTCGTCGATCTTAAAAGCCGTTTCGACGGGCAGGTTGAGATCATCACCCAGCCTTGTCCGGGGCTGGTGGAGCAGCTTGAGCAGGTCTCGCCTGATTTCGCTGCCATCACGGCATTGCTGCAGGAATACATTCCACCGCTTCTTGCCAGGGGTGCAGATACGCTTGTCCTGGGATGTACCCATTACACCTTCATTACGGAACAAATCAGGGAAGTGGCCGGCAGCCACATTGCTATCGTGGACACCGATGATGCGGTGGCCAGGCGACTGGCCAGTATTCTGGAAGACAATGATCTGCTTTGTGCAACAGGAGGCAAACTCAGGTTTTTTTCAAACAGCGACCTGGAAGAGCAGCAACAATTGCTTTCACGCTGTTGGGGAAGCGAAGTCAAGATCGAGGGGTTTGGCTGAAGCCTGATTCATCTAAGTGCAAGCGCACTAATTTGTTCCCCGACTGGTAGCGGGGCTATAAAGTGAACGATTGTTGGTTCAATGGTTATTACGGTATAAAGTAGGGAAGCGTAATAATCGATGCCCAATAAACAGGAATAGCCAATGCTCGGTAAAAAACCAATTGTTCAGAAACTCAGCAGCAGCTTGATGACAGTCTTGCTGGTCCTGCTGTCATTGCATTTGATGGCAGCCGAGCCTGACTGGGACGCTATCAATAATGAAACCCTGCAACGTTTCCAGGTCATGCTCCAGGTCGACACTTCCAATCCTCCCGGCAATGAAGCTGTCCTGGCGGAGCAGCTTGCAGAAGTTTTGCGTGCTGAAGGTATAGATATTGAGCTATACAGCCGTGACCCGGCCCGCAGTAACCTGGTCGCCAGGCTGCCTGGTAATGGCAGCAAGGAGCCTCTGCTATTGATGGCTCACCTGGATGTGGTCACGGTTGATCCTGCCAAGTGGACCTTCCCTCCGTTTGGCGGCACAGTGGATGAACAGTGGATTTATGGACGCGGGGCCGTGGATGACAAGGACAACCTGGTCGCCTCACTGATGACCATGCTGCTGTTAAAAAGAAGCGGTGTGCCCCTTGATCGTGATGTGATCTTTCTCGCCGAGGCCGGTGAAGAGGGTGCTGTCGAGTGGGGCATTGAATTCATGACCAGCGAACACTTCGATACCATCGAGGCCGAGTTCTGTCTTGCCGAAGGTGGCCGCGTGACGCGCGAAAACGGCGCGGCATTGTTTACCGGTATCCAGTCCGGTGAGAAAAAGCGGCGCACAGCGGTGCTTACTGCCACGGGTGCGGCGGGGCACGGTTCCGTGCCTACACAAAACAATGCAGTGGTGCGACTCGGTCGTGCGGTTTCTGCGCTGGCAGAATGGCAGGAACCCATTCGGCTCAGCGATACCACCACGTCCATGCTGGCAAGGATGGCTGACATTGCAACACCGGAGGCCGCCGCACGGTATCGGGCCATGCTGAATCCGAATTCTGTCGAGGCCGAGCAAGCCATGTTGTACCTGCTGGAAAATGAACCTTCCACTGCCGCCCTGCTGCACAACACGGTCACACCCACCATAATCAATATTGGCTATCGCTATAACGTGATTCCTTCCGAAGGAACAGCCTCCCTGGATGTGCGCCTTTTGCCGGAACAGGATTTTGATTCTTTCCTGGACGCCATTGCCGCCGTGGTGGACGATCCGACCATTGAAGTGACCTGGGATGATGCTCTGGTCAGACCAAGTGCCACCGTGGATCTCGATACCGAGGCTTATCGCACAATTGAGGCGGTCTATGCCGAGCACTATGGTGTGCCGGTCATCCCCAACATGAGTACAGGGGCTACCGACATGAGTTATTTGCGGGCGAAAGGGGTAAGTTGCTATGGCGTGGGCCCGGGCATTGATCGCGAGGACGGCGCTCTTGGCTTTGGTGCGCATAGTGACCAGGAGCGGATCCTGGAGCAGGAATTGTATCGTTTCGTGCAGGCTTATTACGATATTGTGGTGCGTTTGGCAGCGGCGCAGTAGGCAGGCTTTGAAAAAGGGAAAAAGGGAAGAAGGGCAGAGACCTGATTTCCATAACAAATCAGGCAACTGGCCTGTATAAGTAATAGGTCTGCTTCCGACCCAAAGCGGACATTAGACAATTTGGGTCAATAAGGGTACAAAAACCACTCACATCAGGCACTTCATGGCTATCAAGGGAGAAGCTGTGAAGGAAAAACTACAAGAATATGCATTAATAGCTGAAATTATTGGCGCTGTAGCAATCGTATTTTCATTGGTGTTTGTTGGCGTTCAGGTGCAGCAAGGATCAATACAGACGGAGGCAAATACAGAGGCGATTCGTGGCCAGGTTCGCGAATCTATGATGTATGCAGATTTGCAGATCATTGAGTTTTACGGTCAGTACATACCTGAAGAAGAAAGACCTCTTTCAAATTGGGACCTTTATTATGAAATGGCAATGCGATCTCGTGAAAACTATTGGGTGCAATATAGAAATGGTTTACTAGACGAAGATACATTCAACTCATATACGCAAGTATTTGTAGACATAATACACAGTAAACCTGAATTCAGAGATAGATGGGAAAACGAAAGCCAGAATGAAGTTGTTGTTGGCTTTAGGGATGAAATTAATCGAAGACTTCGAGTTGAGATGGAATAATAATTATATGGCGCTAAATGGACGAAGCCTGACTAATTTATGAAAGAAAAACTACAAGAATATGCTTTGATAGCAGAAATAATTGGAGGTATTGCCATCGTATTCTCCTTGGTATTTGTCGGCCTTGAAATGCGGCGAAGTACAAATGCTGAATATGCGGCATCTCTTGACCGAATTATGTCAGACTATTTCGAATGGAAAATGGCATTGGCAACGGACGAAAATTTTCGCAATGCCATGGTAGAAGGAGTAAACGGTGTTTTTGGATATACTGCCTCCAATCAAGGCTGGGAAGCTTATGTCTCTATACATGAAAGAGTGTATTTTTCTTACATACGCGGGGCTTTGGGTGAAAGTGAATTTCAAAAATATAAATTCAATTTTTGTTTATCAAATGAACTTATCCAAAATGATATAGCAGTTAGGCTTACTATTTCAGATGAATTTAACGAATTCCTAACTGGGCTAGATGGTTGTCCAAATTTCATCTTTTAATAATTTCCGCTTCTGGCTGATATCTGACTAAATTATCAAAGAAAAATTACAAGAATAGGCTTATTCAAACAAGGTTTCAGTCTTAAAGATAGCTGACTTCTGCTATTGATTAACAGGCAGAATTAAGGGATAGATGTCTGGCAATTTCTGAAAAGGCCAGGTGGTTTTGGGGGATGGATGACTTTCGATGATGGTGTCCGGCTTTTTCTAGCCGGGTATTTTACCTTTGTGGCTGGTTTCTACGCTATACGCTTGATGCTGGGTAAACCCCGGCAACGCTTGTTGTTCATTGGCAGTTTTCGCAGTACCCACTGGTGGGGCCATGTTACGTTCAGGGTTTTCAGGATTTTGATTTGGGGGGTATGTCTTGCCCGTGTGTTTTATCCCGGGCTGGATCGCACGCTCGGATTATTTACGATATTGCTACAGCCAGGCTTGCAGTTTTTTGGTGTGTTGCTACTGATCGGGGGTTTTGCCCTGGCTGTGGCAGGGCATGTAAACCTGGCAGAGCAGTGGCGCTCAGGCATCGATCCGGATGGCCCGACACGACTTGTATCCAGCAAGCTATTCTCGCTATCACGCAATCCCATGACGGTAGGAATTTTAATTGCCCAGGTTGGATTTTTCTTTGCACTGCCCAGCGTGTTTACGCTCGTCTGCTTGCTGGTTGGCAGCACGGCAGTGATTAATCAGGTTCGCCTTGAAGAACGCCACCTGCAGAAAAAGTTTCCGCACGAATATCGCCAATATTCCACAACAGTCCCGCGGTGGCTTCCCGTATTTTTACTGAAATCCTGATGTTATATTCTGGTCTGGTTTTGGCCGGTTCCTGGCTGAACATGAATGCTGATAATTTTGATAAAGGGGTTTAGCTATTGTCGATTCGCCAGTTGATATACAGAAGCCAGGAGGCGCCTGGTTTGCCGGAATCAGACTTGCCTGCCTTGCTGCAGGAAAGCAAGGGGCGCAATACCGAGCATGAAATCACAGGTATGCTTTTTTATATCGATGGTTTCTTTATACAGTGTATAGAAGGCAGCGATCCTGATGTGGAGCAGCTGCTTTCCAATATCATTCGGGATAAAAGAAATACCAATGTGGTGGTTCTCAGGGACATCATGCTGAAGCAAAGAGCCTTTCCTACCTGGTGGATGGGATTCAGGAGTATGTCTGCTGCTGAATTGATGCAGCAAAAAGGCTTTATTGAATTAAACGACAAGGAGTCGCTGGAAAACCTGCTGAGTCGACACCAGGATATATTGCAATTGATGAAAGACTTTTACGACGCCCCTCAATGAAAGGTGTTCATCAGAGAAGTATCGTCTGCGATTCACCGAAAGCGGATATTCGCAAATTCTTCATTGCCCTCGCATAAACAACTTGTCCAGTTCACTCATGCTCATTTGTACCCACGTCGGACGACCGTGATTGCATTGTCCCGAGCGTTCAGTCCTTTCCATATCCCGTAACAGGGAATTCATTTCCGGAAGTGTCAGGTGACGGTTCGCGCGTACCGAACCGTGGCAGGCCATGGTGGACAGGATTTCATCGCGATGAGCTTCGATGCGGTCGCTGGAGCCGTGTTCCAGGAAGTCTGACAGCACGTCCCTCACCAGTTGTTCGGTATCGGCGCTTTTCAGGATGACCGGCACCTGGCGAATACTGATGGTCTCCGGACCCTGGCGTTCCAGTGCCAGGCCCAGGCTCTCCAGTGCTTCACGGTGTTCTTCCGCGCAGTCGGCCTCGCCTTCGCTGACAGCCAGTGAGGTGGGTACCAACAAGGGTTGCGAGCGAATGCCCTCATCGCTCATGGCGGTTTTCATGTGTTCGTAGGTGATGCGCTCGTGAGCGGCATGCATGTCCACGACCACCAGGCCGTGGGCGTTTTGCGCCAGGATATAGATGCCGTGCAGTTGGGCAATGGCATAGCCCAGCGGCGGAATATCCTCGTCCTCTTCAGGCAAGGGCTGCGGTGTTGTTTGAGCGGGGCTGGCGAAGGCATCCAGGGCGGCTCGTTGTGATTCGAATTGTGAACGTGACAGGCCGAATCCCTGTTGCCTGGGAAGGGCAGTACCCGGTTCAGATACCCTGCCGGGTTGTTCGGTAAATGCCGGATCGGGCGTGGCGTTGTTGTCAGGTGAATCCAGGCGGTCTTCAGGACGGACATTGGCCAGTGAACGATGCAGGGCGCTGAACAGGAAATCGTGAACGAGCCTGCCATCGCGAAAGCGCACCTCGTGCTTGGTGGGATGCACGTTCACATCCACCAGGGAGGCATCCAGTTCCAGGTAGAGGACAAACGCCGGGTGGCGACCGTGATACAGGACATCCCGGTAGGCCTGCTTGATGGCATGGGTGACCAGCTTGTCGCGAATGGCGCGACCGTTGACGTAGAAATGCTGCAGGTCGGCCTGGGAGCGTGAGAATGTCGGCAGGCTGACCCAGCCCCACAAACGCAGGCCACTGGATTCCATGTCGATGGACACTGAATTGTCGATAAAGGCAGGGCCGCAGACCTGGGAGACTCGCCGCCGCTGTTCGGCTTCACTGTGGGCCGGTTCATAACGATGCACGGCGCGCTGGTTGTGGGTGACGTTGAAGCCGACATCGAAACGGCTCAGGGCCAGGCGCTTGACCATTTCATCGATGCGCTTGTACTCGGTCTGCTCGGTGCGCAGAAACTTGCGCCGTGCGGGCGTGTTGAAAAACAGGTCACGCACTTCCACGTTGGTGCCGGGCGGGTGGGCGGCCGGACTCACCGTGGCATCCATGTCGCGGCCTTCGGTTTCCACTTTCCAGGCCTCCGGGGACTCCGGTGTACGCGATACCAGTACCAGGCGTGACACCGAACTGATACTGGCCAGTGCCTCGCCACGAAAGCCTAGTGACTCCACGTGTTCGAGGTCGTCCAGTTCACTGATCTTGCTGGTCGCATGCCGGTTCAGAGCAAGCGGCAGGTCGTCCTTGTCCACGCCATTGCCGTTATCGCGTACGCGAATCAGCTTGATGCCGCCTTTCTCCAGGTCCACATCGATGCGGGTGGCACCGGCATCCAGGCTGTTCTCCAGCAGTTCCTTGATCACGGAAGCGGGACGCTCAACCACCTCGCCGGCAGCAATCTGGTTGCTCAGGCGCTGGCTGAGAAGATGGATGCGGGCTTTTCCTGGTGAGGTTTTCTGGCCAGGTTTAGCGGGATTACTGCTTGCAGGCATAGAAATACGGTTCGGGTTTTACCCTCTCAGGAAGAGGGGATTTTTATGATCTGTCCTACCCGAATGGTATCACTATTTAGCTGGTTGGTTTGGCGGATCCGGTCCAGTGGTACCCGGTAATTTTCGGCAATCTCCGAAAGGGTTTCGCCCCGGGCGATGGTGTGTTCGACAAAGGAGATATCCAGGGTGCTGATCATGCCGTTGGGGATGGTGAGTTCCTGGCCCAGGCGGATGGTGTTGGACGACAGGTTGTTTGCCGCTTTCAGGCTGCCGACAGAAACGCCAAAGCGGTCAGCAATTTCGCTCAAGGTGTCGCCGCGGCTGACCACGTAGGTGGAAGGTGCGCCCCCGTTTTCCTTGTGCCAGGACACCCAGGTGCCGCGTGGCGGCGTATGGTAGAACCAGGTGGTAATGCCGTTGACGATGGCTGCGGCAAAGCGCTGGCGCCAGGCCGAGGAATCCAGGTTCTTCGCATCCGTGGGGTTGGTGATATAGCCGGACTCGACCAGCAGCGACGGAATGTCGGCACTGCGCAGCACGACGAAATTGGCCTGTTCCACCTCGGTGCGACGCAGGTGGGTGACGTTGCCCAGCGAGGCGATGATGCTGTTACCCGCTTCAATGCTGGAGGCAATGCTGCCGGTCATGCTCAGGTCCAGCAGGACGCTGCGCAGCATCTCGTCCTTGTCATCAAGCCTGACCTTGCCGACACCACCAATCAGGTCGGCGGCATTTTCCTTTTCTGCCAGCAGGCGTGCATGTTCACTGGTGGCGCCGCGTTGCGACAGGGCATAGATAGTCGTGCCGCGGGCCGCACTGCTCTTGAAGGAGTCCGCATGAATGGCGATGAAAAAGTCGGCGTTGTTCTCGTGGGCAATGCGGGTGCGTTCCTTCAGGTACATGCCGTAGTCGCCTTCCCTGACCATGATGGCGCGGTAGCCCGGCGTGGCATTGACCCGTTTCTCGATTTCACGGGCAATGGCCAGGGTGACTTTCTTTTCCTGCAACCGGCCAACCCCGATAGCACCGGGATCCTCGCCACCGTGACCGGCAGAAATGGCGATGACGATGTCGCGTTTGCTGTCGGCCAGGTCATCCGTGGAGCGTTTGGGTTGCGATTCCTGTGCGCCGGTATCCTGGTCCAGCAGGTCAATGACAAGGCGATTGCCATACTGGTCATTGGGCTCGAGCAGGAAGGTGCGTGGTTGTGTTTTCGTGGCCAGGTCAAAGACGACACGGTAATCACTGCCGTTGCGCGGGGCGCTGCGAATCATGCTGATGGGCGTGTTGGCCAGGTCGAGGGTGTCAAAGTCGGCTTTCAGGTCGGCATCGGTCAGGTCGACCACGATGCGGTCGGGGTTTTCCAGGCTGAACACCTGGTGATCGACGCTGTCGCTGAGATCAAAGACCAGGCGGGTGTAATCCGGGGCACGGTAGGCGCGGACATTTTCGACCACGGCAGCCAGCGTGGGCGTGGTCAACGCCCAGCAGCCAAGCGCCAGCATCAGGTGTTTCCAGTGTTTTGCCACGTTTTGCCCCTGAATGATCCTTGAATCGTTCAGTCAAATCCCTGTAAACTTTATAATTTACAGGTATTTACAAGCAATTTCTACAATATTTATGAGGTTTTGGCAATAATTGTGACGCACTGTAGGCCGGAAATGGCCGACAGGCCATCTCCGGCATGACAGTTCAACATTGGGGCTTGCCGGAGATTGCTGCGCAATTTCCGGCCTACACGGTTCGGAGTATTTCCATAAACCATCGCAGGAGATTCGCTACCGAATAAAAATTAGGCATGCCCTGTAGGCCGGAAATGGCCCACAGGGCCATCTCCGGCATGAATTCTCGTGAATAT
>CAZROW010000006.1:8098-9607 GCA_964601805.1 uncultured Enterobacteriaceae bacterium | reverse complement strand
TTGCCGGAGATTGCTGCGCAATTTCCGGCCTACAATTTTCGACCTGCAACGATTTAGGAAGTGGCCAGTCTGGCGGCTATTTGTTCACCTGCAGGGGTATGGGCCTCCCAGGTGATGGTTCGGCCCCGGTCCTTGAGCGCCAGGGTCAGTGCCAGGTCGGCCGGGGGCAGGACACCAAAGGCTTTTTCAGGCCATTCGATGAGTACCAGGGCATCTTCATTCAGGTAGTCCCAGAGCCCAATGAACTCCAGTTCTTCCGGGTCTTCCAGCCGGTACAGGTCGAAATGGAAGATGCGCATGGTGTCCAGGTCATAAGGCTCCACCAGGGTGTAGGTGGGGCTTTTCACCGCGCCCGTGTGGCCAAAGGACTGCACGATACCGCGACTCAGGGTGGTCTTGCCCGTGCCCAGGTCACCGCTGAGGGTAATCAGGCCCGTGCCCTGGCAGGCTGCAGCCAGGGTCTTGCCGAAGGCAACGGTGGCAGTTTCATCAGGAAGGAACAGGGAATTTGTCATCACACCATCTAGCTTCAGGTTATTGATTCAGGGATTGACCAGGGCCTGCAGGGCTTCCAGCAGGTCAGTGGCCAGCATGCCACGCTCTCCCCGTTTGCCCGCTACCTGGTCGGCGGCATGGCCATGCAGGCAAACCGCCAGCCGCGCACTGTCGGCGGGGGAAAAGCCCTGTGCCAGCAAGCCGGCAAGCACGCCGCTCAACACGTCACCCATGCCGCCACTGGCCATGCCGGGATTGCCGTGCACACACTGGTCCACCTGGACTCTTTCGCCCTGGCGATAACAGACCAGGGTGCCGGCCCCCTTGAGTATGCTGACGCCACCATAGGCGGCTTGCAGATCAACGGCTGCTTTCACCCGGTCCTGCTGGATTGCCGCGCTACTGGTATCAAGCAACCTGGCGGCTTCACCGGGGTGAGGTGTGAGAATAATGTCACGCACATGGCCGATCTCATCCATGCCCAAACCCTGGCTGAGAAAATTCAGGGCATCGGCATCCAGTACCAGCGGCACCGGCTGGGTGGCCAGCCGCGTCAGCGTGAGTTTCAGGCACAGGCGTGACCAGTCACTTTGACCCAGGCCCGGACCCAGGACGATGACGGTGGCAGCCGGCAGCAGACTGGCAAGGTCTTCACTTTCTTCAACAGCCTTGACCATGAGTTCGGGGCAGCGCGCCAGGAATGCAGCACAGTGAAAAGGGTGCGTGGCAACGGAAACCAGGCCGGCCCCTGTGCGGGCTGCACTCATGCCGGCCATCAGGGCGGCACCGCCAAAGCCCTTGTCCCCGCCGATGACAAGCACATGACCAAAGTCACCCTTGTGACCATCACGGGGACGACTCACCAGCTGGTGCTTGAGCGTCTCGTAGTCAAATTTTCGGGGTGTCGGATTCATCATCTGTTACAGGGTCAGGATATATACAGGGCAGCAGTATTATCTGGTTGACTGCCGAAAGGGCGATATTAATGTGTACTCAAGGGAAGTTAAACAACAG
>CAZROW010000006.1:6680-7998 GCA_964601805.1 uncultured Enterobacteriaceae bacterium | reverse complement strand
GAATAAGGCCCGTGTTCAACGGGCCTTATGGGTTCCTGATATGCCAGGTTAATTCTGAAAGGTCTCTGGCCGGGTAGGCGGGAGCCTGATTTTATTATTCTGGAAGCTGTTAATTAGTGTGACGCTTGCCCAGGGTGATGTGCCTTGGACCGGATGTTGCGACCTGGCCGCTCACGCCAAGCGGGATCTGCTGGATCTTTCCGCCGGATGCCAGGAATTGGGTTACCTGGTCTTCAATGGAGTCGCGAGAGATATCGTCTGCCTGGTCTTTTGCTTGTTTGGATTTAACGCTTTTTGCACTAGCCATATTGATCCTTTCTTCTGGTTATCAAAATGTTGTTGAATTTCGAGACAGGTCAACAGGATTGGAAATGCTCTTGTCGGTCCCGAAACCCCGTGCCTTTTTCCCCTGAGAAATAGCAGCACGGCCGGCCATTATAGCGGTTTCCGGCTTTTTATTCATGTTGACGTGTAAAATTGCCGGCTCCTCGTACAGAGACACACCCTGCGGGCCGCTCAATCAGCGTGTTAGCGGGAGGCCGTTACCAGGCGCAGGGCCAGGCCGGTAAAGACCAGGCCAGCAAGGCGGTTGAGAATAACCTGGGCACGCGTGGAGCCCTTGAGCCAGTCAGCAATGAAACCGGCCATGGCGGCAATGGTGATGAATATCACCAGGGCGACAACAATGAACACCGCGCCCAGCAGGAAAAGCTGGCCGGTCATGTTGCCGGCAGCCGGGTTGGCAAACTGGGGCAAAAAGGCCAGGAAGAAAATAGCGACCTTGGGATTGGTGATATTCATGATGATGCCACGCCGGAACAGGGCAGGTGCCGGGGGCAGCAAGGCGCCAGCGTTGCCATCAATAGGGGGAGGTTTGGCGCGAAAGGCCTGCCAGGCCAGGGTCAGCAGGTAAGCTGCTCCCACCAGCTTGAGGGCGGTAAAGGCCGTGGCACTGACGGCAAAAATGACGGCCACCCCGAGGGCGACCGCCGTGGTATGGGCGATGAGGCCGGTACACAGGCCCAGGGTAATGATGATCCCGGCACGGCGGCCGTAGAGCGCAGACTGGGTCAAGACAAAGATATTGTCCGGACCCGGCGCCAGCGACAGCAGCGCCGAGGCAATCGTGAAAGCTATCAGTGACTCAATACCCATGGGTTGCCCAGGGCATCCTAGTGACCTATTTCACCTTCGCTGAACAGGTAGTCCTTGAGCTCTTCATCGAACTTGGGGTCCTGGCGGCGAATCCATTCCAGGGTCATGGCAGCATGTTCTTTTTCCTCGTCCCGGTTGTGGGCGAGTATCTTTTTCAGCGCGG
>CAZROW010000006.1:0-6580 GCA_964601805.1 uncultured Enterobacteriaceae bacterium | reverse complement strand
GGCATCAACCCGCTGGTTGTACCAGTCCACCGCTTCCAGTTCTTCCATCAGGCTGACGATGGCCCGATGCATGTCCTTGGTTTCGTCCGATAAGTCGTTAGGGTCTTCGTGGAAACCTTCGTTTGCCATGGTGTTTACTCCTTCAGTAATAAAACGAGCTCAAATAGAAATACGTGTCGGGCGTTTTACAAACGCCATGCCGGAGGCTGCCCCTCCGGGGAGCTTCCGGCCTACACCGTTAATGATTGTCGTTAATAATTGTAGGCCGGAAATCGCGCAGCGATCTCCGGCGCCCATCGTTAACTGCGCTTAAAACCCGGCAACCAGATTGATCAATGCCGCCTTGCCATTTTTGTTGGCATCCAGACAACGGCGCAGCGCCGCTTCAAAGTCATCGGCATTGTCCACCTTCTCACCATGGCCGCCACAGGCTTCCATGATTTTCTCATAGTCCGGTGAATCGCCCAGGGAGACCAGGGGCATGATGTCTTCCTGTGAAGCCAGACCATCCGGGTACATGCCCAGGGTGGAGCGATGCACGGCATGCCAGCGGGCGTTGTTCATGACCACGGTGGTGGTGGGCAGCCCGTTGATCTTTGCTGCATGGTGGGCGGCCGTTGGACAACCGAACATGTAGGAACCGTCACCGACCACAAGAATGATGTTCTTGTCCGGTGCGCCTTTCTTGGCACCAATGGAGGCACCCAGGCCGAAACCCAGTCCGCCGGCCAGTGAACTGGAGAGGTAGCTGCCCGGCTGTTCCAGGTCGAGAAATTCCAGGGGAACCCCCAGTTCGTTGAACACCACGGTGTTGTCGTCTTTGACCTGGTTGATGCAATGGGCAACCCACAGGGGGTTGACCGGGGAGGAACCTTTGGCCGCTTCGATGGCCTTGTCACGGGCAGCCTTCCTTTCATCTGCCATGGCCTTGAATTGGGTTATGCGGTTGCCGGCCACTTCCGCGTCGCTGGCCGTTTTGAGTTCGTCTTCGAGTTTGCACAGGGCAATGGATGCCGAGCCGCCTATGGCCAGGTCCATGCGGAAACCGCGCACCGGGTAGTTGCGGAAGAAGGGATCCGCACCGATATGCACCAGCTTGGCATCGGCGCGCGGTGTCACCGCACTGGGCCACCAGGGCACTTCACAATCCAGGGCCACGATGACATCAGCTTTGGCGATGGCCTCGGCCGGGTGTGTGCCCAGGAACATCGGATGCTGCAGCGGAATATTGAGTTCGCGGGCACCAGGCTCGCCGGGCACCGATACGCCAATGCCATAGTCTTCGGCAATGCGGGTAAGCTTGGCGACATTGCCGTGATCACGTCCGGTACAGGAGGTAATGATGAGCGGGAATTCCGCCTCGGCAAGCCACTGGGCGGTTTGCCTTATGGCCTTGGTCGACGGGGCAGCGGCAGAGGCGCCGGTGTCCCGCTGTGTTGGTGGCACCGCATCCACCTCGGTCAAATCCCCGAGCACTTCACGAGGCATGCACAGATAGACCGGGCCGCGCGGTTCGCTCATGGCGATATCCAGGGCACGGCCGACGATGTCTTCCGGCGGTTGCCCGGGGCGCAGCTCGTAATCCCATTTCACGTATTCGCGCACGGTACCGCCCTGGTCAAAGCTGTCCTGGCCCCAGTGGATACTGGCATTACGGGAACCGATATGGCCTTTTTCCGTGCTGGGCGTACGACCTGCCATGAGCAGGATCGGTGCACAGTCACGTGAGGCATTCATAAGGCCGCACAGGGCATTGGCGGTACCCACGGTCACATGCACCATGACGGCTGCGGGCTTGCCGGTGGCCAGGAAATAGCCGTGGGCCATGGAAATGGCCACGTTCTCATGGGGCACCGTAATGAATTCCGGCGTTTTGATGCCGGCTTTTTGTGCGGCAACCAGGCCTTCAATAATCGGCGCAAAGTCGGTGCCCGCATTGGCAAAAACATATTCTATGCCCCGGTCGAGCAGGGCCTGTAAAAAATTCAGTGCAACAGAGTGCAACTTGGGGTTATTGCTCATCAGAAATTCCTGGCAGAGGTTAAAGCGTGTTACACGGTCTCAAGGACCGCTTGTTAATCAGGCGTTTTTATAAAGTGACTGATGACCGGTTTGGTGTCCGGTTCCAGCAGTTCACGGATTTTCGCCTGGACCATGGCGTCCTGCTTGCTGATTCTCTCATGCTGGCGCAAATGATCAACCCAGGAGTACACCTGGTAGTGCTCCTGGAAAGAGTTGGGTGCGCTGATATTTTCCATGATATTCCAGTCCCAGGCACCGTCCCGGCGCCTGGCCTTGCCCAGTTGCTCGATGGTTGCCAGGAATTCCTGGCGGGCATCCTCCCTGACCTGGTAGGTAATACAGATCATGACCGGGCCCTGGTCTGGCTGGAGAGCCAGTTTCGGCTCGGGCAATTGCCAGTGCCGGGAAGGCGTATGGTCCATGTTTTCGTTGCCACTGACCGGCCAGCGGCGGGTAATAAAAGCAGCAACAATCAGGCAGGATGAGGCGGTATAAATCGCGGTAGGGATGTCGGTGAACTGGGCCAGTCCGCCCCAGACAGCCGGGCCGATGGCCAGCGAGCCCATGAAGAATGTCAGGAACACGCCCATGCCGCGGGATCTGACCCAGTTGGGCAGGGCGGTCTGGGCTGCAGTCTGGGCGGCGGTCATCACGGTAATCCAGGCCGAGCCACACAGGGCCAGGGTGAACAGGGCAACAACATAGATCTGTGTCAGGGCCGTGATAATCATGCCCGTGGCAAAGACCAGGGAGGCACCGGTAATCAGCTGGTCGTTATTGAAACGGGCACGCAGGCGCGGAATGAACAGCGCATTGATGATGGCGCCGATGCTGATGAAGGCAAACAGCATGGCATAGCGGAATTCATCGGCACCCAGCAGGTCTCGGGCAATCACGGGAAACAGTGCCCACATGACACTGGCGAAAAAGTAAAAGCCGATACTGCGGTAGATGGTCGACAACAGGGCCGGCGAATGCCGGGCATAGCGCAGACCGGTTTTCACCGCCGGGACCAGGGGCTCAGGCGGTAAAGTGGATTCGGGGGGCTCGCGCTTCCAGCGCAACAGGACGATGATAATCAGGGTAAAGGTCACCGCATTGGTGACAAACACTGCGCCAGGTCCCGCTGCCAGGATGATCAGCCCGGCGACAAAGGCGCCCAGCACCCGCGAGATATTCATGCCCATGGTGTTCAGGGCAATGGCACCGCCAAGGTCAGAGCGTTTGACCACCTCCGGAATAATGGATTGCCAGGCCGGCATCACCATGGCCGTGCCCATGCCCAGCATCAGGGTGAGCAGCAGCAGTGACCAGACCTGGATGATGCCGGTCAAGGTCAGCACGCCCAGGGTGGCCGCCATAATGGCCATGCCGATGTTGGCCGACATCAGGTACAGACGGCGGTCCAGGATGTCGGCCAGCGCACCGGAAGGCAGCAGGAGAAAGAAAGCCGGCAGGGAGGTGGCGGTCTGCATCAGGGCCACCACGAATTCGGAATCCGTCAGGCTGGTCACCAGCCAGCCGGCACCCACGTCGTGCATCCAGGTGCCGATATTGGAAACGAGGGTGGCAAGCCACAGGAAGAGAAACACCCGGTTGTTTTTCAATGGCGCCCAGGGAGACAGTGAAGGTGTCATTGCCGGTTGTGACATATCCTGTTTTCCTGGTTAAGCGATTGAGAGGATGGTGATTCACCTTTGTAAACAGGTGATAGCACCAGTGGTTTTGCCTGCTGATACATCGATATCAGAGCCGGCCCATTATAGCCTGAAGCGGTGGCCAGCTCGTCAGTCACCCAGTTCGTGAACGCCGGTGAGCCTGTCGTCTTTATCCAGGTTGCGCAGGGTAGGACTGAACAGGAAGAATGCCAGGACCACGAAAATCAACATGATGCAGGCAACGAACATGGTATCGGCAATACCATAAATTTCCGCAAAGTAGGCAACGGGCAATACGCCCAGTGGCGTCAGTCCGATGGTCAGCATCATCAGGGAGGACATGCGGCCACGCACCTCGTTGTCCGCCAACAGCTGGATCAGTGTCTGGTTCAGGGTCTGGCTCATGTTGGCAAAGATATTGGCCACCAGCAGTATCGGCAGGGCCAGCAGGTAGTAGGGGCTGATACTGAAACCGGCCAGGAACACGGCAAAGATCATGGCGGCAAACATCATCACGCGTGTGCGCTTCATGGTGTCGCCCAGTCGGGCCACCAGCAAGGAGCCAACAATGCCGCCGACACCCACGCTGCCCATCATGATACCCAGGGCAGTTTCACTCACGCCCCAGACCGATTCGGTAAAGACCACCAGGAAGCTGATGATCGGCAGCGCCAGCAGCATGGGAAACAGGCCAAAACACAGGCACAGCAAGATGGCCCGGTTGCGGGCGACATAAACGAAGGAGTAGGTCACGTCTTCAAAGAAGCCCTTGGTTTCCTTGTTCTCGGGATAGGATTTGGGGAGCATCAGCATGGCCATAATGGAAAAACCGTACAGCAGGATAGACACCAGGTAAGCGCCTTCCATGGTGATCAGCGGAATCAGCAGCCCCATACCCGCCGGGCCGACAATGCGGGCAATATTCAGGGAAGTCGCCTGCAGGGCCATGGCATTGCCCAGCTTCTCGCGCCCGACCAGGGAGTAGATCATGGCGGTACGGGTGGGCATCAGGAAGGGAAAGTTAATGCCAAGAATGAAGGCGGTGGCCAGCAAGTGCCAGAACTCCAGCACGCCCATGACCAGTAACACCAGGACCACCAGTTCATTGAGCAGCACGATGGTCTGGCTGATGATGGTCAGCCCGCGCCGTTCCACCCGGTCGATAATCGCGCCGGAAAACAGCAGCCCGATGGACATGGGCGTGGCAATGACCAGGTTGACCATGGCCAGGGCAAAGGGGCTTTGGGTCAGCTCATAGGCGAGCAGCGAGCGCACCACCAGCTGGCCCTGCATGGCCAGGAAGAAGGTGCCGAGACTGGAGACCAGCCAGCGAAACGGCACGGATTCCAGCGCGGCAAAGGAACGCGGCATGGATCTGGCGGGCGCTGCTGGAGCGTTTTCGGCGGCTTTTTCGGTTTCTTGTTCGGACATTCGGATCAAACAGGTAGTGCTTCCGGGAGGCACGCGATTCTACGCGAGGCTCCCGGAGCGCACAAGGAAACTGCTCGAATGACTGTGTTTCAGGGGGTCAGATCAACCAGGACAAAAACTATGAGACTGGTGTCGTTCTCCAGCTGGAAAGTCGCGTTGTAGGTTTCGCCATCAAGACTGTCCACCTGCCTGGAGCCGACAACCAGTTGCGGTACAGTGAGCAGGCCCGTTGCCAGGTCGAGGCTGGCATGTTGTGCATTCGGTGTTTTGTCGGTCTTTGTAACAGTCAGTAATTCCAGGGTAACCGGCAATGCTTCCACGACTCGCAAATAGGCATCATAAACTTGTGTGTTGCCTGATTTGGTGGTGACATCAATGGCAGGAATGTAGAGCGTCTGGCTGAGCGGTTCAAACACTGACAGGCCTTCCCCGGGTCCGGCACTGGTACCACCGGTTGCAGTGGAGTCGAGCTGGACCAGCCGGTTGGTAAAGGCCCCCAGGTGATTTTGCGAGCCTTTCAGCAGGTTGCGGTAAACACGCAAAATGGCACTGTTGCTGGTACCGCCAATGGCCGTCTCCAGGTCCGCAATATCGGTTTCTTCGACCAGGGTGCCGGTTTCAAGCGCGGCAATTTCAGAGGCCATCCCCTGTGCCAGCAGCTCATCATAAAGTGCCTGCAAACCGGTATCGGAGAACTGCCCCTCCGGCTGGACAGCCGCCGGATCAGTAATGCCGTACAGGTTTAACAAGGTCAGGACCGCATCCATATGACGTTGTTCTGAATTGGCAATGTTGGAAAAAATGTCATTGTTCCATGCCTGGTAAAACGCCAGGTACAGGTCGCGCGCCAGTTTTTCCTCTTCGCGCATGTATTGCAGGTCTGAGGCTTCATCAATCCCTTGAGTCTGCGCCTGAACATTGAGTGCGGTCCAGGTGAGGACAATCAGGACCAACAGGAATTTCAATCCTTTGTACATCTAATTTCTCCGATAAAATAAAAGGGGAAGCTCATTCTAGGCTGACAGGGTTTTAGCCATTTGACAGATATCAAAACGAGTTGAAAAGGGTGCAATAGTGCTGTGGGCAGGCGATTACCAATAGCTAGAGCGAAAACCCGATTTCCAGTATGATGGCGGGCCCTGGAAAGTTGTAAAAGTTTTATTGCGCCCGTAGCGTAGGTCGGAAGAGGCCTGAAAGGCCGTCATCCGACATGGAGGCTTTGCCTCCCATAGAGCGCTGCCTCCCGAAGGGGTGAGGAATTTGACTTGTTCAAATTCCGAATCAATCCTATCGGGCAATCCGCCGAAAGGCGGATCGGGTTCCAGGTTAACCCGCAAAGAATGAAAAGTTATTGCGCCCGTAGCTCAGCTGGATAGAGCGTTGCCCTCCGGAGGCAAAGGTCATAGGTTCGAATCCTATCGGGCGCGCCACTCTCTTCCACTAACTCCTTGAAAGGCTTAGAAAACTTC
>CAZROW010000005.1:59755-68241 GCA_964601805.1 uncultured Enterobacteriaceae bacterium | reverse complement strand
TAAAATCCCCTTCAGAACTGGATTGGCAAGCCTGATTATTATTCCTGGATACCCCGTCGGCAAACGGCTCTTCGAGCCTATGCCGACCTACACCTTTATCCTTTTATCGTTTTATCGTTTTATCGAATTGCTCAACGAAGCCGTCGGATGGCGGCACTTCGTGCCTTATCCGACCTACCTCTTTTATCCTTTTATCCTTTTATCCTTTTATCTTTTTATCGACCGAGTGTATTCCCTTCCATGCCCGAAAACCCGAAAAAGACCTGAAAAATCCCGAACAAACACGGAAGCCTCAGTCAACAATGGCCTGGTACACCAGGGTTTCGAATTCGTCGGTTTTGCTTTCGCCAAACTTCTGGATCATGAACACGGCCACCAGGCCCTCTTCCCGATCGACAAAAAAGTGGGTGCCGGCTGCGCCGGACCAGCCGAAGGTGCCTTTTGACGTCAGGTTACCGGCCTTGGCAGGATCGTTGACGACGCGCACACCCAGGCCATAGCCCTCACCGCCGGCATTGCCGCCACCGGCCGCACCACGATATACGCCATCAGGCAGGTGATCAGAGGCCATCAGGTCGATGGTCTTGCGCGAGAGCAAACGCACGCCATCCAGTTCACCGGAGTTAACCAGCATTTCGGCAAAGCGGCCGTAATCCCTGGCGGTGGCCGACACACTGAAACCACCCAGCACCTGGGTGGAAGCGCCGGGGCGATCCAGCGCGCCGGTAGGCACCAGGCCACCATCATTGTTGGCCTGGTACAGGGTGGCAAACTGGTCTTTCAATGCCTCGGGGCGCCCGAACACCATTTCCGTCAAACCCAGCGGCTCGATGATGCGCTCGTGAACGAACTGGTCAAACGGCATACCCGATAACACTTCCACCAGGCGCGCCTGCACATCGTGGGACACCGAGTAGACCCACTGCGTGCCCGGCTCATAAGCCAGGGGCAGTTGTGCCAGCTTTTCTGTCATTTCAGCCAGGGTACCAGCCAGCAAACCGGCTTCAGCATAAGCCTTGTCAATGCCTCGATCACCGGCGGGACCATAAAGAAAACCGGCGGTATGGCGGAACACGTCTTCGATGGTTGGCTGGCGTGCCGGGTCGGCCAGGATCATGTTGCCGCGGGCATCATCCCCGGTCCACACCTTGAGGTTTGCCATCTCAGGCAAGTGCTGCGCCAGGGGATCGGAAAGCTGGAACTTGCCCTCCTCGTACAGCATCAGCAGGGCAACACTGGTAATCGGCTTGGTCATGGAATAGACATAGAAGTAGGCATCTTTTTCCATGGGCTTGCGCGATTCCAGGTCAGCCAGGCCATAGGCATCTTCATGCACCACCTGGCCGTGTCGTGAAATCCAGGTCACCACGCCGGCAATCGTGCCGTCATCGACGTAGTCGTGAAAATGTTCATCCAGGCGCTCCAGCCTGTCCAGTGACATGCCGGCACGTGTCTTACCGGCATAGGAGTCTGCCTGGACCGCTGTAGTCATCAGCATCATGCCCAGCAGAAAGCTGCCAATAATAGTATCCCTGAGATTTTCCTTGTTTTTCATGTTTTTCCCCTTGTTATTGTTTCCTGACAGCAGGTAATGTCGATTCCCCTGAACCGGATGCCCAACGTTAAACGGACAATGCTGTTTCGTCCATGACTAACGGCAAATTCTGAAATCCGGTAAAAGGTTCCTGATGGGGCAAAGGTTGCCAATTCTGTGCTAATTTGGCAATCATAAAGCCCGTCACAAGAATAATACTGAAAGGGGAATCATCTATATGATCAAGTCACTGCTCAATTCACTGTCAGGCAAAACACTGTGTCTGTGCCTGTTGCTGGCCCAATCAACGCTGTTGTTTGCCGCCGAAGCCATTGCACCGGCCCCTGCCTTTACTGCCGAACAACTGGCCCTGCCGCAGGAGGATGGCTGGATTACCAATGGCGGCACCCTGAGCAACCAGCGCTATTCCCCGCTCGACCAGATCACCACTGATAACGTGGCCAACCTCAAGGCTGAATGGCACACGCGCCTGGACTCCGCCCTGGATTTCCGTCACAACAACCAGGCCCAGCCGCTGGTATACGATGGCGTCATCTACATCATTACCGGCCAGAATGATGTCTTTGCCCTGTCAGTCGACACCGGCGAGATTCTCTGGGAATACCGCAGCGGCCTGGTGGAAAACGATGCCTTTGTCTGTTGCATGTGGGTCAGCCGCGGTGTCGGCCTCGGCGAAGGCAAGGTCTTTGTCGGTCGTCTTGATGCGGTCCTGATGGCACTTGACCAGAAAACCGGTGAAGTACTGTGGGAAAACAAGCTCGGTGAACCCACCCTGGGCTACAGCCTGACTGCGGCGCCACTTTACTATGACGGCCTGGTCATCATTGGCTCTGCCGGTGGCGACCTGGGTATCCAGGGTTGGCTGCGCGCTTTTGATGCCGAGACCGGCGAGGAAGCCTGGCGCTTCAATGTCGTCCCCTCCCCCGGTGAATTCGGTCATGACACCTGGCCGCAGGATCGCGATGTCTGGCAATGGGGCGGCGGTTCGGTGTGGAGCACACCGGCCATCGATCCGGAACTGGGCATGCTGTATTTCTCCACCGGCAATCCCGGCCCCAGCCTGGGCGGCGGTGCCCGCCCCGGTGACAACCTGTTTACCGCTTCCATCGTGGCACTGGATGTCCACACCGGCGAGTACCGCTGGCATTTCCAGGAAGTGCATCATGATATCTGGGACTACGATGCCCCCAACCCCATCATCCTGTTCGAGGCGGAATATGATGGTGTGATGAGAAAGGGCCTGGCCCAGGCCGGCAAGACCGGCTTTGTCTATATTCTTGATCGCGCCACCGGTGAACCTTTGATAGGCATTGAAGAGCGTCCGGTCATGCAGGAACCCAAGCAGGCGACCTCGCCGACACAGCCCTTCCCGATTGGTGACCCCCTGGTCCCGTTGGACGTTGCTGTCGCGCCGGAAGATTTCGACCTGGTCAATGCCGGCCGCATCTTCACGCCGTTTGACGAGGAGCCGAAAATCTTCACGCCGCTGGCCGCCGTCAACTGGCCACCCAGCGCCTATGACCCGGACACCAACTGGATGTTCATCTGCGCCAACGAAAACGTCAACGGCGCGCGCATGGATGCCACCATGTTCGAGGCGCCCACGTTTGAAGGCTCGTTTCGGGGCGGTGCCTACGTCGGTCCCGGTCTGCCGTCTACTGGCATCTATTCTGCCATTGACCTGAAAAACAACCGCCTGGTCTGGCAACGACGTTTTGTGGATGGCTGCCGCAGCGGCTCACTGGCCACCGCTGGCGGCCTGGTCTTTATCGGCCGCAATGACGGCCGCCTGACGGCACTGGACAGCAGTAATGGCCGAAGAGTCTGGGAATTCCAGACCGAAGCGCCGGTTAACACCTCAGTGTCCACTTTCATGCACGAGGGTAAACAATACCTGGTGACCTATGCCGGCGGCGGCTGGTTCAGCGCCGTCAAAGGCGATGGCATCTGGGTATTCAGCCTGGAAGGCACGCTCGATCCCTTTGACCCGGCCAGCCAGGCCAATGCCGAAACCCTGGCGCTGATGCCCGGTGATGACCGGGTTGCCGATATCGACAACGGGGAAACGATCTACAAGGCGGCATGCGTGTATTGCCATGGCGACAACGGCGAAGGCGGCGAAGGTGGCGGCAAGGCCATTACCGCCGATCTGGGCCTGGAAGGCATCTTCAACGTGCTCAACAATGGCCGCAACCAGATGCCCGCCTTCGGCGTCAGCATGACACCGGAGCAGATGCATGATCTGTCCACCTACGTGTTGCAGCTCAGGCAAGGGCAGTAATGAAAAGGATTATTGCCAACAGCCTGCTGGCCTGTGCTGTCATAACGTCAATTCACACGAGCCAGGCACAGGACAGTGTTGGTCGTGGCTGGCCGGTTGAAATGGATGCCGGCTGGGTGGGTGCAGGCGTCCCTTTTTATAACGTGGACCGGGCATCAGCCAAAAATGGCGACGTGCCACCCGGTATAGAACCCCTCCCTCGTGATATTTTTACCAGCGATGATTTCTACCTGGATCAGGAGCTATGGAGTGACCCGCGTTATTACCGCTGTAACAGCACTGTCGCCCTGGATTCCCAGTGGGGTGATTATTCCAGTGGACCGAAATACATCGAAAGCGACCCGGCCATGGGCGCCTGGGGCAACTGCGATATTGACTATGCGCGCGAAAACATCGTCAGCCCCTACGGCTTTGACACGGCACAGGCACATTACGAGGCGCTTCTGGCAGAAACCCGCGCCAACGGCGGCCCCACACCCTACAACCGTGACAACATGCCGCCAAACTGGGACGGCCGCTACACCCGCTACCTGAACATTGCCTTCACCCAGGTCGATGAGGGCCGGGTGGACAACGTCATGCCGGAATTACTGGAGCCACCGCAGTGGATTATCGGTTTTCACAACCAGGCTGCCACCATCGTCTCCCTTCTGACGCCAAAGTATCAGCAATACCTGGTGCAGCAGTTGTATCACCAGGCACACGACAATGCCGCGCAATGGTCCCTGATGTTCTGCCGCCCTGAAGGTTTCATGCGCTGGTGGTCCGGCCCGGGTGGGCCCGGCGCCCTGGATGTCATGATCACCCCTGAGCGCGTGCAGTTCCTGGGCGGCTCCGGCAATGCCATTCGCAATATCCATATCGGTCGCGACTTTGACCTGTCCGGTGTTGTGCCCCGCCTGGGCGAGGACGTCCCACGCTGGATGGGGGAAAGCATCGGCTTCTGGGATGGTGAGGCGCTGATCACCTGGACCTCCAATATCCAGGGCTGGTTTACCCATTCCAGCTGGGAATACTCCAACAAGCTGCAGACCATCGAAATCTGGACGCCGCGCAAGGATGCCCGTGGCAACCTGACAGGACTGCAACACGAAACCGTGTTTTATGATGAGGAAGGCCTGGTTGAACCCATTCGTGCCGTGCGTTATTTCGTCAGGCAGGGTGACTTCAATGATGTGGCACCCAACACACTGACTCACTGTAACCAGAACATCTACAATATCAATGGCCGTGGCCAGGTGGTGACACCTGGCACTGTTATCGACTACAAGGTCGAAGACCTGTTCAACAGGCCATGGGCGGCGATCTGGGAAGAATATTTCGAGGAAGGCATGCAAAAACCGGCTGCGGAAGACTTTTTCGAATTTTAATCACAAAAAAACGGGGCCGAAGCCCCGTTTTTTATACTGCGTTTCTGAACGTTAGAAACTCATGTTCAGGGTCAACTGGTAACGCCGGCCGTACTCGTCGTAGTTACCGCTGCCTGTGCCATTCCCCGGCCTGACGGGCGGGTTCTTGTCAAAGGCGTTGTTGACAGCCAGGCTGACGTTCCATTCACCACCACCTATCGTTTCACCGCCGTCATAGCGGAAAGTCAGGTTGGTGAAAGTGTAAAATGGGATTGTGTTGTAATCCACGTCCACACCTTCAACCCAGGCGATGTTCATCAGGCTTTCACTGGTCATACGCTGCTGCCAGGTGAAGGACCAGGGCCCTACACCGTAGCGACCAGTCAGGTTGGCTGTCCAGTCAGGCCTGAATGTTCCCCCTGCAAAGCCACCCACCTGGTCGATAGCAACACCACCGGGAGGAACATCGAATCGTTCCAGCAACTTACCGGCCAATAGCCGGAGGGACAGGGTTTCCTGCTGGCTACCGAAAAAGTTCGGCTCGTAGTTATACGCCATTTCAAAGTCGACCCCCTCCGCATAGGATTGGGACAGGTTAAGGAAAGGCGCATCCACTGATGCCAGGACACCGTCAGTACCACGATGAAGGAACGCACAGACACTGGACGTGCCACCGGAATCGAAACAGTTATCAATGATCTGCTGTTCCGTGATGCTGTCGATGGCGCCGGAGATATCCACTTCCCACCAGTCCGTGCTCATGCGCAGACCGGGCACCCAGGACGGTTCATACACGAAACCGATCACGTTGGTATCCGCTTCCTCGGGATTGAGGTTGGGGTTGCGCCCGCGCTGGTAAGTGATGAGGACATCGTTGGTACCCGTAAAGGTATCGTCCACAAAGGTACCACCCGTCTGGACGTCAAAGCGCTCCTGGAAGGTGGCCTCGCGTACATCCCTGGACTTGGTGGCGCGGATGCGCAGGTCTTCGAAAATCTGCCAATCCAGGCCGACTTTCCAGGAATCCTGCTCGCCACTGGAGGAATAATCGGAGCGGCGGAACGCCAGGTTACCACCGACTCTGCTGTTACCGCTGCCAGACTCCCAGATCGGAACGTTCAGCTCGCCGAACAACTCCGTGACATCATAGCCGCCGTCCAGCAGCGAAATGGTGGAGAACTGATGCAGGTTGGCAGTACCGGACTCGTACAAGGGCGCGATACCACGAATACCCAGTGCCGGATCGTTCAGGGGCGGTCCGCCCAGGTCGACCACAGGATTGGGAAATTCGTCATGGAAGCTCTGATCACGCCAGGTAACACCGGTGGCGAAGGACACCGGACCATAGCCCCAGCCTTCGTACGCATCACCCTGCAACAGCACTTCGGCGAAATCCATTTTGACCCAGGAATCAGCGATCTTGGGCGTGTGCATGTAATCCCAGGCTGCCTGCGACATACCTTCTGTTCCCATGGCGTTATAAGGCACACAGTCACGTATGGAGTTATCAAGGCCGATGGGAGACGCCAGCGGCATGCCTGTGGGTGTCTCGCCACGCTTGGCTTCCCTGCCCTGGACCCTGACAGAGTTCGCCAGATCCGCTTCACTTGGATTAACAAGCTGGACATTACAGACGATAGACCCGTTGGCCGGATCAATCACGGCATCACGAGATAGAGCTTCACGGTCAACACGGGAGGAAGGATACTCACCCCCGCGTTTGCGGGACTCGCCGGTCTGGTAGGAACCACTCAGGGCCCAGCCATTGGCCATATCGAAGTTGAATCCCGCTGTGTAGGATTCCAGGGTAAACACGGTGTTACTGTATTCCCCGGCGCTGACCTCGGTTTGCCCCAGGTAACTGCCATCCTTGTTCAATCGGAACGACGTCAGTCCCTCCGCATCCATGATCCCCGCCACGGAACCGGGCACGGATTCGGTTTCGCTGATGAAACCGGGAATATAGGGATTGCTCCGGTAAATGGTTTGGTACCACGGTGACCGTCGGGCAAAACTGGCATGTTCTGCAATGCTGGCTGACTCTGTGCGGCCGATAATTGCCTGGCCATACACGCTGAAGGCATCGGTGGCCTGGTATTGCAAAGCGGCAAAACCGGTACGGTTGTTCACCTCGTTACCCGTGACCGGTGAGCTGGTCGCACGACTGTAACGCATGGCATCCGGGCCGCCGGAGGTTGAGGCACCACGTCCACTACTGGTGACATCACCAAGGATGAAAGGACGCACCCCGGCGCCGTCATCGGTGAATTGCAGGCCGTTCAGTGCAGAACCGCGGGCACTGATCACGCCGGAAGGCGAGCGGTCGATAGGCGCAACCCAGGGTACTGTAATCCGATTCGGGCCACTGGGATCCGGATTGGTGATAGTACCCCATTGCCGAAACCAGTCTGAACTCAAGTTCTCCTTGGCGCGATAAACCTCGTCAATATGGGTGACTTTAACGGAACCAATAAAATTCCATTTCTCACCCATGTCAAATCCGCCGGCAATAGACATGTTGTAATTCTTGCCATCCCCTTCGGCCTCGTTCATACCGGTACTGACGCTGACATCCAGCCCCTGGAATTCCCGGTCAAGCACGAAGTTGGTGACACCACCCAGGGCATCGGCACCATAGGCGGCCGAGGCGCCGCCGGTGATAACGTCAACAGATTTGACCAGGGCGGTCGGAATATTGTCCACGTTGACCGTACCACGCTTCTCGGCAGGGACAACACGGGCGCCGTCCAGCAGCACCAGGGTGCGGTTACGGCCGAGGCCGCGCATGTCGAGATAGGAACCGCCGCCATCGCCGAACAGCGTCGGACCACCACGGGCCGCGGTACCGGTATTGAAAAACTGCGGCAGGGCATCAAGCTGCTCCGCCACGGTACCGCCGGGCTCGAAGTTCATCAATTCCAGCGTTGTGAGGCTGGTTACCGGGGTGGGCGATGCCATGCCGTCTGTGACACGAAGTCGGGTACCGGTGACTGTGATTTCTTCAAGGTTCTGCTGTTGTGCCAAGACAGCCGGGCTGACACTGACCGCCGAGGCTATTGCCAGGGCCAGTGCACTTTTTCTGGCACTTTGTTGAAAACGTTTTTGAAAATTACTTTGGACACAATGATTACTCGCCATTGGACTCCCCCTCCTTTCTTTTTGAATTATTATTTTTTCACCTGGATCAAGACAGAGTGAAAACTTTGAAAGCGGTTTGCCAGTCCTACTGCCAGAGAAAAAATTCTGAAAGAGTGCTGCTAGTTATATAAAGAAGTAATATTCCTTACAAAATAAATCCCTT
>CAZROW010000005.1:51258-59655 GCA_964601805.1 uncultured Enterobacteriaceae bacterium | reverse complement strand
AAAGAGTGCTGCTAGTTATATAAAGAAGTAATATTCCTTACAAAATAAATCCCTTAAAAGTACTAGTCTCTAATACGAACTAACTGTTCGTTTCCAACATGATTATTCACGGCTTGTCGAGGAGTTTTAGCCTGGAGGCCAGGCAAGAGACAAAACCCTGGCGACCTGATGAGCATATTCCGACTGTTATTCGCGCTATGTCGATCATGATCAGGCTTCCTGAAATGGTTGCCTCCTGCAAGCTACACGCCTGAAAGTGCTCTTCCTGCAAGGCATCACCAGGGACAGGAATGCAGGTTTCCTGTGCTTGATAGTTCAGAAAATTACACGTTAACATGCAATTGTTAACAATCTTTTTAAAAGACCGATATTGAGCTTAAAAATGGCCCGTCAATCGGTAGCGGTGCGAGACATTATCATCCTGCAATTTCAGTGAGCCTGGAATCAGGCTGCGGCTAACATGCTGGATAACGCTCTTCCGGACTACGCCTGTTTCGACAGCATATGACCGGGACAACTCGTCCAACGGCTTGTCGGACCAATAAAGTAACTCGCATCTAAAAATAATAATAAGCGGACCCCCAGGGACTCCGCGCATTCTTCCCCAGGGGATATTCATGACAGACCTGTATCCGTTTCTCGCCCTGCTTGTTGGCGTGGTATTCATCGTGCTGGCCATCATTCGTTTCAGGGTACATGCCTTCATTGCACTGATGATGGCATCCTTCCTGGTTGGCCTGATGTCCTGGCGCACCATGCCCGACGCCGGCAACCCGGCAGTGGCTGCCATTGAAATGAGCGTGCGTGAATTCGGCAATATGGCCGGCAGCCTCGGAGTGGTCATCGTCATGGCTTCCATCATTGGCAAATGCCTGATGGACAGTGGTGCGGCTGAAGTCATTACCCGCCGCCTGCTGAAAATCTTCGGTGAGCGCCGCGCACCGGCTGCCCTGCTGGGCAGTGGTTACCTGCTCTCCATTCCGGTGTTTTTCGACACCGTGTTTTTCCTCCTGATTCCCCTGGCCAAGGCCTTTCGCAAACATACCGGCGGCCATTACATCCAGTATGTTATGGCCATCTGTGCCGGCGGCCTGCTGACTCATTCCCTGGTAGCCCCGACACCGGGGCCCATGGTGATGGCTGAAAACCTGCACCTGGACCTGGGCCTGACCATCATGGTGGGCATTGTATTCAGTGTCGTACCCGCCATCGTGGTGGGCTTTTACTACACCCGCTGGCTGGGACAACGCCACCCGATTGAAGCCGTTGAACCTGCACAGACGGATACAGAGCAGCAAAGCCTGTCTCTTCGGGAAGCAGAGTTGCCACCATTCTGGCTGGCCATGATGCCCATCCTGCTGCCCGTGGCACTGATTGCACTCAGCAGTATTGTCTCTGCAGTGAACACCTCACTGCTGGAACAGGGTGAAGCCGGCCTTGATGGCGGGATACTCCTGGTACTGGGTTTCCTCGGCGATCGGAATATAGCCATGCTGCTTTCTGCTGCTATTTCCCTATACCTGCTGCTGCGTCAGTCCCACACGACTATGGGCGGGATCATGGCCTCACTGGAATCGGTAATCGGTACGGCAGGTATCATCATCCTGATTACTGCGGCGGGCGGCTCCTTCGGTGCCATGATTCGCCAGGCCGGTGTCGGGGAAGTGATACAGCAACACGTGGCCACCGGCGTGTCCGGCAGCGCCCTGCTGTTTCTGGCCTTTCTCATTTCGGCCGTGATGAAAACGGCACAGGGATCCAGTACGGTGGCCATGATCACCACGTCGGCAATCATGTATTCGGTTATCCAGGGGATCGACCTGCCCTTTCACCCCGTGTACCTGTTCCTGGCAATTGGCTTTGGTGGCCTGGTGTTTTCCTGGATGAATGACAGCGGGTTCTGGGTGGTATGCAAGATGGGTGGATTTACGGAAACCCAGACCCTGAAAACCTGGACAACCACCCTGGCCCTGATGGGCGTGGTTGGCATTGTCCAGGTGATGATCGTGTCAGCTATCCTGCCGCTGAACTTCCTGCCTGCCCCCAATTAACAAGGCTTGCACGCCAGTGGCGTGAAGAAAGCGGGAATTAAGTTGAGGTCCCTGTTCGGTTCGCCAGGTTATTGCCTGCCCTGGCGCACCCTTTCAATGTGCTGATCGTACAGTGCATCGGAACAGGAATATTCCATCATCATGGTATCCGGGGATTCCACCCATACACCGCGCACGTTGATGGGTTGCGTGTAAATGACCGGATCCGTGTAGACGATATCTGAAATCAGGCGGCGCTTGCCGTCCTTGCCTGTCTCGACATGGAGGCGTTCCGTAAAGGTTGCTTCTTCCGAGACCAGTTCACGCCCCATGGTGCGTTCTGCCAGGTGAGTAACTTCAACGACCAGCGTTTCGCCTTCCCAATGACCCACTGAATAGCCCATACGGGTATGCAGTATGGCTTCGGGTCTGTCAAAACCCTCGATGTAGATCTTGCGGTATTGTGACCAGGCCTCGAAGAACATGGTGACATCATGCCCGCGCTGAATCACTTCCAGGGGAAAGGGGGCAGCAGGCGACATGGACATGGGCATGCCCGGCTGGACACAGAAAAAGGCAGGCTGGTCTTCCTGCGGATCAAACTCGGCCAGGAAGGCGTCCTGTAACTGGCGGCCGTATTCCGTGTAGGGCAGGTTTCCACCGCGCGGAAATGGCATACGCTCAAATTCCGGCGAGCGATCCGGCATCCACATCCCTGACAAATCGGCCTGGGCCCTGGCCATACCACAGTAACCGGATAACAGCAGCACAGTGGCAGTAACAACAATTGGCAACTTCATAACTTCTTCTCTCATCTCTCTACTTTGTTGATGTTAAGTCCTAGAATTCTTCACCGCTGTCCAGGCGAATGGTGCGCAGGAAAAATTTACTTGTGTCCTCGATCAGGGGCGAACCTGTTGCCACAATGTGGGTGCCGGGTTTGATCATGTCCGGTTTCAGGCCGCTGCGAACCAGCATGTTGGCAGGGGCACCTTCCACGAACTCAATGATTTTTTCCGCGCCTGTTTCATCGACTATCCTCAGCGAAAGGGCGATATGCGGATTGCGAAATTTCACGCTTTCCACGACACCATCAAAGGGTATCTGCGTTTCGAAATCATAGATGGCAAAGGAATGATGAGCCCAGACCCGGGATACCAGCAACACGGAAAATACCAGACCAAAAATGATTTTTGTTTTCATACATTCTCCTGTCAAAAAACCAGTAAATATTCTGCGCAACAAACGCAGCTTCCAATCTCAGGCGATCTGTAGAATCAGTGGCACGAGGATTTATTGGAAGTCCTGAAAAAACCGCGTTACTATCCAGATCATTAAAAGTCTTTTTTAAAGACTTTTTGTTATTCATATTATCAGATAAAAACCATTGGATAATATGGAATAAAAGAGAATCTTGATCCCGGTCAACTGGTGATTCCAAATACCGCCGTGATTTCATCCAGGAAGAATCAAGGGAATGTAAAAGACAATAATTAGCACTGCGGTTTCACCATTTGACCAACAAAAATTAAAGTGCAGATTCTTGTGAGTGCTGCAAAACACATTACGGGGGAAATTCATGGATAAATTATTGCGCAGTCCATTCAGGTGCTTCACCAGCATTGTGTCGTGCCTTGTCCTGTTCACTGTGCCGGTTTTTGCACACCACTCCGGGGCCATGTTCTATAACCGGGAGGGTGACACCATCACCATCAATGGCGAGGTGCAACGTTTCAATTTTGCCAATCCCCATGCCATCGTTGTGCTCAGTGTGACGACTGAGGATGGTGAGGAGCAGCGCTGGACAGGCGAGACTTCCTCTCCATCAGGTCTCAAGCGCCGCGGCTGGAGCAGGGACAGCCTGACGCCCGGTATGAACATCACCCTGGAAGGTTACCCGGCGCTGGATGGCTCCCGGTTGATGCGTATTACCCGTGTGTGGCTGGAAGATGGCACCGAGGTGGGTGTCCCCCCCGGCATCAGCAACTAACCCGGAGCAACGGCGATGATAAAAATGGATGCAAGGAATTCACTACGGCTGGGCATGGTCATGAGTGTGCTGTTTATCGTTGCCTGCAATGGCCCGGAGTCGGCAACTGATGCAGCTGTTACCAGCGAGGTTCCTGCAGAACAAGCTCCACCGGATCTGTCCGGCTACTACATGATCACCTTTGATGCGATTCCGCCGTTGCGAGATGCCAATGCCGAAGAGCAGGCCTTCCTGGAAGGCCTGGATCCGGATGCCATCCTGCTGGGTGATACGGGATTACCGGAGTTTGACCCGGGTGAATACGGCGGTCTCACCATGCTGCCCGATGCCATCGCAGCCGCCCGCGATTATGACCCGGAGCAGATACGCACCGTCGCCAATACCTGCAAGCCCCCCGGACTTATCTACTCCATGCAGGGGCCTTTCGGTATGGAGTTCTTCCAGGGCAAGGACCTCATTGTCATCAAGATGGAATACTACGACCAGTTCCGCGTTATCTTCATGAACGAAAACAGCCATCCCGACGACTGGCCCCTGTCCAACATGGGTCATTCCTATGGTTACTGGGATGGAGATACTTTGGTTGTGGAAACAGCAAAACTGCGCCCCTCGACCCTGTTCAACAACGGCGTGGATCATAGCGAGAATATTCGCGTGCATGAACGCTTCAGGTTAAGCAGCGACGGCAGAGTATTGATGGTGACCCAGGAATTTGAAGATCCCGATGTCTTTGCAGGACGGGCTGCCCGCTTACTGCCGCTATTGAAAGATGACGACCGCGTCCTGCCCTACGACTGCGATCCGAGCTACGGGATAGATATCAACCAGCGGGAACTTGTTGAATAACCGGGGACAACCCTCGCTTCAGGGGACGAGGTATCCCGCAAAGCATTCAAAGGGATAGATAAACCCGCCGGGTTCACGCACAAACGCGATATAGCGTGCAGCCAGGCCCTCGAACGTTTCCTCATCCTCGTAAACCTGTGTTGACCACAGCGTGTTGCCATCCGGACTGAGGCGAAAGCGCTCTGTGATATGCATGTTTTCACTGTGATCAAAGCCGTTGTTCATGAAGGTACCGGCGGCAATATGGGTGGTGTCCACCACCAGAGTGTCGCCGTCCCAGTGACCGACTGAATGACCTGACTTGGTATGGGGATGATCTGCCGGTGGATGATCACGACCATCCAGGTAAATCACCCGCACCAGGTCGTAATACTCCATGCGAAACACGATCAGGTCCCGGCCTTCATCAATGGCCATGGGAAACGGTGCCTGCATGTAAAAGGCCACTGACGGGGGAATGCAGGCGGTATCGGGATTCTGCATGGCGTTGGGATCGTAGTTTTCAGCCTCATTCAATGCCCGGTCGGTCAGCCTGAGACCGGCAAACTGGCCGGGGGCCAGCTCATTGTCACCGGCATCGTTGATGAACAGGGCATCCTCCGGCACCTGGTCCACCAGCACCTGGCCAAAAGGCTCCTTGCCGAACTTGGGCTGCCAGAATCCTGACAAACCATGCAAGCCATCATCCTGGGCAGCAAGCCCGGCACTGGACATTAACAAAGCGAAGGTCAGCACCCCGCTGATGATGTTGCCTGGCATGAACACTGTCCCCTTATTCATTGGCACCGCTGCGGTCAGGTGGATTGATGGGCGGCCGGCCATCGCTGAATTCAAGTATCCGCAGGGCCATTGCGGTACTGCCGTCACGGGCGGGAAACCCCGTCAGGGTCACTTCATCACCGGGCTTGAGCGTGTCAGGTTTGACACCCTGGCGCCTGAGCGCACTGGAGCCCGCCCACTCGACAACCCACGCCTCTTCCACACCATCGGTATTGGTGCGGGTCATGAAAATGACGCTGTGCGGATTATTGAAACGGAATTGCGTGACCTTGCCGGTGACCGAGACCGTGCTTTCCGGTTGATAGACCATGGCAACCGCGTGATGGCCACTGGCCGGCCCACTGGTCAGCGCAAGTACAACAAGCATGATTCGCAGCATCGGTTTTACTCCCTGAAAGCTATCACTGACCCGCCATGCCGCCAGGCAACACCAGCTTGCGCGACTTGAACAGCCACTGCCCGTTACTCTTCACCACGACATCCTCATAGTGCCCCATGGCCGGTACGGTAAAACCGTTCTGCATGTCACCCACCATGGTGATCCAGTAGCCGTAATGATGAACCTCACTGGCACTGGCAAAATCATAGGAGGAATTGGTCACGATATGATGCATCAGCACACCATCGGGCTGCGGCTCAGCCTGGCGCGAGGTAATCAAGGTCCTGATCTGTTCCCTGCCCTTGAGCACCTGTCCACCGCCAAGATCAAATTCCGCATCCTCGGTAAAGGTTGCCACGTAACCATCCGCATCGAGCTGGTCAAAGGCATAGGTGTACTGCATCAACAGGTTTTCAATCTCGTTCTTGTCGATCAACCGCTGAACAGCCGGGTTATCCGCCGCCAGTGCAAACACCGGCACCAGCAGCAAACTCAACACCAAACCAAAGCGTCGCAAAAAATGTTTATCATTCATCATATATCCCCTGATTAATTATTCTTTTTCCCTGTATCCCTGTATCCCTGTATCCCTGTCCCTGTATCCCTGTATCGAAAAGTCTCTCGAAGCCGTCGGATGGCGGCACTACGTGCCTTATCCGACCTACCTCTTTTATCCTTTTATCCTTTCATCCTTTTATCCTGAAACGACCTCCCCGAAGGTATATTATATTGTCCCAATCCCGCTGGTACTTTAGTCCTTTTTCAGGACTTTTAAAACAGCGCCGGAAAACTTATTCCTGGTCCCGGTCAATATACGATAAAAGCACCGGGATCACAGGAGGGGAATCATGAAAAGGACAATCTGCAAGGCACTGCATTGGTCGGGATTAGTGCTTTTCTTTTTATGGTCAGGCAACGTTTCAGCACAGGCAGTCAATGGCGAGCACCAGAGAAGCTATTACTTCGATGCGGCCGACCAGGACATGCCCTACCGGCTCTATATACCGGAAAGCTACGATCCTGCCGCAGACAATCCGCTGGTCGTTGCCCTTCATGGTTATGGCGGTGACCAGAATTACTTCTTTAACGCGAGGGCAGACCTTCCCGCCCTTCTTGAACAACACGGCCTGGTCTTTGTCGCTCCCATGGGACTGGCCATTGATGGCTGGTACGGTGCTCCCCTGAATGTTCCCGGGGATGCGCCACGCAGTGGTGGAGATGACACACCCACACCAGGCAGAACACCAGAAGAAGAAACACAATACCGCGCACTGAGTGAACAGGATGTGCTCAATGTCATCGACATGGTCAGGCGGGACTACCGGATTGACCCCGACAGGATTTACCTGATGGGTCACTCCATGGGCGGGTACGGGACCTGGTGGCTCGGCCAGAAACACGCTGACCTGTGGGCGGCTATTGCACCCATGTCGGGTGTACTGCCTGACCTGGACTATCACCTGCCCCGGCTGCAGGGTGTTCCGGTACATGTGTCCATCGGCGGTGACGAAAATCCGGCGTGGGTGGAAGCCAGCCGTCAGCAGGTGGAGACCATGAAAGCCATGGGCATGGAAACCGGCTATTTCGAACCTGAAGGCGAGAGCCACGGTTCCATGATTGCCCCAACGGTACCCCGTGCACTGGAGTTCCTGTCCCGGTACAGCAAGGACTGACCAATCAAACCAGAAGACAAAAAAAACGGGGACAACCCGCAAAGGTTGTCCCCGTTTTAAATTACTGCAGGCTTACATACTGAAATTAAAGCCAATGCTGTAATTACGCCCAATGACAGTATACAGACCAGGCAGCATCTTCAGATCGCCCTGGTTCTTGTCAAAGACATTGGATACAGCAAGGTAAATGGATGACTCCGAACCTATGCCCAGGCCTTCCATGTTGTAGGTCAAGCGCAGGTTTGACAGCGAGTGCGAAGGAATATCATTTTCCGCAACATCGATTCCCTCAACCCAGGACACACTGCGTACCGCGTCACTCACCCAGCGTGTTGACCAGGAGACTGACATCGGCCCTGCCATGTAGTTGGCCGTCATGGTGAGATGGAGATCCTGCAGGTCACGTGCACCCACCTGTTCCCTGGTCGGGGAGTTAAACGGCGTGATCGTGGACGAGATCAGGTGGCTGGCAATGGCCCGCACAGAGAAGTTGTCATCCCTGCCGAACCAACTGGCAGTTCCGCGATAGCTTGCCTCAACATCCACACCCTCGGTGCGGGCCTGGCCCACGTTGATGGTGGTGTTGTTGATGGCACTGATCCTGCCGCTGGGCTCATACGAGAGCAGATCACAGAAAATACCATCCTCGAAGCAGTAATCGATGATATTGTTCGTACCCAGGCTGGAAATGGCATCCTT
>CAZROW010000005.1:2909-51158 GCA_964601805.1 uncultured Enterobacteriaceae bacterium | reverse complement strand
CCTCGAAGCAGTAATCGATGATATTGTTCGTACCCAGGCTGGAAATGGCATCCTTCGAGTCGTCTCGCCAGTTAACACCACCGGCCATGCAGATAGGACCGGCCCCGAAACCTTCAAAGACTTAACCGTTGACGACAAACTCGCTGGCACTTTGCTGATAGGTGGCATCGGTGTACATGGAGTCATGAACCCAGTCACGGGCTTCCTGTGTCGAGTTACCGATACCAAACATATTGATTGGCACACAACCATCATTCGGCTGGATCAGGGTAGAAGCACAGGTTATGGCACCACTATTTGGGTCAATGACAGCATCGATAGCCTTGAACATACGGTCTACACGGAAGCCATACAGATCCACGTCGCGATTGTTCTGTGCATGCTGGATGTAAAAGCTCCAATTCCAGCCATTGGAGAACTCACCCTCCAGGGAGGCAGACAATGATGCCACCTCGGTAACCAGGGGTGCACGGCTATTTTTCAACGGATCCAGCGTGTTCGGCACACGTTTGTCCATCTGGAAGGATTCCAGGCCGAGGTCATCCATTCGGGCCTGAACCGACTCCGGCAGGTACGGGTTACCACTATAGATAGTGATAGGCCAGGTACCGCTCATGACGTAACCGATTTTCTGGTTATCCGTGGTGGTTCGGCCCACCAGGGCCTGTACAGAGCCGGTCAGGTTATCACTGAACCGGTGTTTGTAGTTGGTATAAATACTGAAGCGGTCATTGGCTGCACGGCGCATATCCCAGCGATCGACCTGGTCGCCACTGCCACCTACCTGGTTACCCTGGATGACACCTCTGGCCAAACCGGAAACTGCCGAACGGTCCAGAATATAGCCATCCTGGAACGGTGCTGCAGTGCCGTCGCTCAGGAAATGGGTACCGGCCAATGGTCCCTTGCGGATAATTCCGCCAAAGGTTTCTGTGCGTCGAATGGTATTTTCATAACGGACACGGCGCGGTTGCACTGCGGGGCCATAATCGATATCCCCCCAGCTCTTGTACCAGTCGCGGTCCTGGATGTTGGTGATTTCATCACTTTTGAAACCTTCCACACCAAAGACAAAATTACCGTCGTTACCAACGGCGACACCGCCAGCCATGGACAACCTGTAGTTCTGGGCATCACAGATTTCGCTGACGCCGTACTGGACGTTGGCATCGAAACCCTCGAACTCATTGTTGAGGATGAAGTTGGTGACACCGGTAACGGCATCAGAGCCGTACGCGGCAGAGGCACCACCGGTGACCACTTCAGTGCGCTGAATCAACTGCTGCGGAAACAGGCTGATATCCACGGTGCCATATCGGTTGGAAGGTACGAAGCGACGTCCGTCCAGCAGCACCAGTGTTCTGTTGCCGCCGATACCGCGCATATTCAGGGTACTTTGACCTGAAGTACCGAGATAGCCGCCACTGAACATTTGTTCCGTATCGGCAATGACTGAACTACCCAGGAACTGCGGCAGAGCATCCAGGGCATCGCCAAGGGTGGTGGGCGCCAGAATTTCGATTTCATCCTTGTTAATGAAAGGTGGTGGTTTGCCATGGATAGCAAACCTGAAATAACTATAATAAAAGTATGACTGTATACCGCAATATAAAGCCCTGGACACACCTCGATGAATTACATGCGTGACCCTGTGAGAAGAAAAGCCACAAAACCGGCCTGGCGCCTGTTACCACTTGCCGCACTGGTTTCCGGCGCCTGTGTCGGGCAGCCGGAAGTCGACTGGGACCTGATCGATGAATACTGTACCGAGTGCCACAACCTGGATGATTTTGCAGGCAGTACGGCTTTCGACCTGATGCCCAGGGATTCCCTGATAGAGGATGCTGACACCTGGGAAATGGCGATTCGCAAGGTCAGCACAGGCATGATGCCCCCAGCCGGCGAGCCGCGACCACCACGGGCAGCACTGGACAGACTCACCCACAACCTGGGCGCCGCACTGGATGCCGAATATGCCCGCACCCCGAATCCCGGCAGTGAAGGCCTGGCCCGTCTGAATCGTGAAGAGTACAGCAACGCCATTCGTGACCTGCTGAAGTTTGACGCCTCACATATCGTGGAAAGCATTCCCGCCGAATCAGATGGCGAAGGCTTTGACAACAACATCGACCTGCTGAGCGTCTCACCGACATTGATTGATGCCTACGCCAGCGCGGCCATGCGCATCAGCCGTGAAGCAGTCGGTGACCTGACATTGATTCCGTCCGAAAAGGCCTTTGATGCCAGCACCGGCAGCACGGAAGGCCTGCCGCTGGGAACCCGTGGAGGTCTCTCGGTGAATTACAACTTCCCGCTTGATGCCCGATACCAGTTTACAATCGGCAGTGGCCGTGGCGGTTTCTTTGGCGGCAATGCCTTTTGTCCGGACGGTTTCAAGGTCGTGGTCAGTATCGATGGCGAACTGCTGGAGCTTGAAGACACGGGCAGTTTCCAGTTACCCATCAGCGCCGGTCCGCACACTATAGCCGCGGCCATCCAGGATGTGGAACGCTGTACCGGGGTCAATGAGTATTTTGACAGTTACAACCAGGTCGGCTCAATTTCAAGCATCAAGATCAACGGCCCGTTTGAAATCAGTGGGGCCGGTGATACGCCCAGCCGGCGTGCTATTTTCTCCTGCTACCCGCAGTCTGCCGATGAGGCCACGTCTTGTGCACGGGAAATCCTGACACAACTAGCCACACGTGCCTGGCGCAAACCGGTGGCAGCGGCATCTGATGAGGTGGAAGAGTTGCTCGCCTTTTTCCACCGGGGCCAGGCACTGGACGGCTTTGAAGTGGGCATCCAGTACGCCATTGCGCGACTGCTGATGGATCCGCGTTTTCTTTACCAGGTAGAGGATGAACCCGAGGGACTGGCCCCGGGATCAATCTATACCATCAACGACATCGAACTGGCTTCTCGCCTGTCGTTCTTCCTGTGGAGCAGCATTCCGGATGAGGAGCTACTTAACGTGGCTGCCGCCGGCAGACTGCACGAACGCGACGTGCTTGAGGCACAGGTACGCCGCATGCTCAGTGATGCCAGGGCCGAAGCCCTGGTGCGCAATTTTGCAGGACAGTGGCTGATGCTGCGTGAGCTTGATGACGCCCAGCCGGATGACCGGGCCTTCAACCCGCAACTGCTCGATGCCTTTCGCCAGGAAACCGAATTGCTGATCATGGATCTGGTTCGCCAGGATCAGAGCGTATTAAGTCTGCTCGACAGTGATTACACCTGGCTCAATGAGCGCCTGGCCAACCATTACGGTATCGATAATGTGCGCGGCAACTACATGCGCCGTGTTCCCCTGCCCCCCGAGAGCCCACGCCGCGGCCTGCTGGGTCACGGCAGTATTCTTACGGCCACCTCGGTAGCCAATCGTACTTCACCCGTGGTGCGCGGTGCCTGGATCGTGGAAGATATCATGGGTGCGCCAGTGCCCACGCCACCACCAGGTGTGGAAACTGACCTGACACCGGAAAGTGCCCCCAGTGATGCCGTTATCAATACACTGCGTGACCGCCTGGAACTGCATCGCGCCAATCCCTCCTGCGCCGCCTGCCACCAGATCATGGACCCCATTGGACTGGCGCTGGAGAATTTCGACCTGATCGGGCGCTGGCGTACACAGGAAAACGGCTATGACCTGGATACCAACACGCAGTTGATCGATGGCACGCCCATCGACGGCCCGATGGCATTGCGCCAGGCACTGCTTGACCGAGGTGATGCCGTGGCATCCAATATTATTGAAAAACTGCTCAGCTATGCCCTCGGCCGCCACCTGCACTCACCGGACATGGCCGCCGTGCGCAAGATCGCCAGCACCGCGGCTGAAAACCAGTACCGGTTTTCCGATATAGTGCTGGGTATCGTGGAAAGCGAACCGTTTCGCCTGAAGATAGTCGAGACACCTGCCACCGATGTGGCCGGACGTTAAAAGAGACAGGAGACACTCTATGAATTTTCTGACCAAAAAACACCTGTCACGCCGTCATTTCCTGCGGGGAAGTAAAAGTGTCATTGCCTTGCCACTGCTTGACGCCATGATTCCTGCCGGTGTGTCCGCACAGAACCTTGTCACCCCGAGCTCCCGTCTTGCCTGTGTCTATATTGCCCATGGCGCAGTGATGAAATACTGGACTCCAACAACCGATGGTGTTGGCTTTGAGTTTCCGCAGACACTGAAATCCCTGGAACCATTCCGTGACCGCCTGAACATCATCAGCGATATGCGCCTGCCCGCAGCCTATGGCGATGACGCCTCAGCCGGTGCCAACCACACCCGTTCGTCAGCAACCTGGCTGACCAATGTGCCTGTGGGTTCAGGTCCCTCCCCCACCTCCTTTGACCAGTTCGTGGCGCAGTACATCGGCCAGGACACACCCATTCCCTCGCTGGAATTATCACTGGATGACGGCAGTTCCATCTCCTACCAGACACCGGAAACTCCGCTGCCGATGGAACAGAATCCGCAGATCGTGTTCGAGCGCCTATTCGGCGATGGCAGCACCGCCGAAGAGCGTGCCGCGCGATCAGAACTCAAGCAAAGCCTGCTCGATGCCGTGGTCGACGACGTCGCCAAACTGCAGCGCACGTTACCGGCTGCCGATCGCTCACGCCTGGAGCGCTACCTGGAAGACGTGCGTGAAATTGAACGCCGTCTGCAACTGGCCAGCTCGTCCGGCGTCAGTGAACTCGATGTGCCCGGTAAACCGGTGGGCGTACCGAACAGTTTCGTGGAACATTCAAAACTGATGTTTGATCTGCTGACACTGGCGTGGCAGGCCGAAATCACCCGCGTTTCCACCTTCATGGTGGCACGTGAAGTCAGCAACCGGGTGTACAGCGAAAGCGGCGTCAATGAGCCTTTCCACAACCTGTCACACCATTCGGAAGTGCCGGACAATATCGAGCGCCTGTCACAGCTCAACGCTTTCCATACCCAGTCAACCATTGCCTACTTTTTGCAAAAGCTCAGCGAAACACCGGATGGCGACGGCAGCCTGCTGGACCATTCGATGGTGCTGTACGGCAGCGGCATGAGTAATTCCAACCAGCACGATCATGACCCGTTGCCGCTGCTGCTGGCTGGCGGTGCCTCGGGCAATCTGCAGGGCGGGCGTCATATTCGCGCCGGCCTCGGCACCCCCATGGCCAACCTGCTGGCCGGCATGCTCGACAAGCTTTCCATACCTGTCGACTCTTTTGGTGACAGCAATGCGGTACTGACAATCTGAGGACCTTGTGATGAAACGACAATCATTGTGGATCGGCCTGCTGGTGGGAGCACTGCTGCCGTTAATGGCACAGGCAGATGACCGTCTTGCCGTGGCCGCCATGCAGCGGGATTTTGGTATTGTCCGCCTGTTGTTGTCCGAACGGGGCGCCGATGTCGATGCCCTTGGCCCCCACGCCACACCGGCCCTGCACTGGCTTGTGCAATACGAGGAACTGGAACTGGTTGAACGCCTGCTCGAGGCGGGTGCTGATGTGAACCTGCATAATGGCCTGGATCTTCCTGCCCTGAGCCTGGCAATCGAGAATCGTGACCTGGACATGGTGCAGTTACTGCTGGATGCCGGTGCCGATGCGAAGACTCCCGATGCAGCAGGTGAATCGCCACTGATGCTGGCCGCACGCAGCGGTTCAGCGGGTATCGTCAAGGCAGTACTCGACAAGGGAGCCGCCATTGACTACCGCGACCCCCACAATGAACAAACCGCATTGATGATTGGTGTGCGTTCCGGCTCCCCCGACGTGGTGGCCCTGCTGCTGGAGGCCGGTGCCGACGTCAATGCCCAGAGCCTGCCCGGTGAAGCACCCAGCTGGCGCCTGCCGGAAAATGTCCGCGCCTCCCATGGTGTGGGCGTGAACTGGGGCGGTTACCCGGACCATGGCCAGCGCGAAGCTATCGGTGGTGCCAAGACCCCTTTGCTGTATGCAACACGCCAGGGCAACCTGGCAATCACCAAACTCCTGCTGGAGGCCGGTGCTGATATAGAACAACCTGATGCCAATGACGACACACCACTGTTAACTGCCATCATCAACGCCACCGTGGCAGCCCAGCCCGGCCTGTCCACCCAGCATCTGGATGTGGCCCACTACCTGATTGAACAGGGTGCCGATATCAATGCCAGGGACTGGTATGGCCAGTCGCCACTGTATGCCGCTATCGACTTGCGCAATGTCGAGGTGCGCGGCCCTGTTGATGACAATGGCATCGACCGTGAAGCGGTGCTGGGCCTGATCCATGAACTGCTGGAACGTGGTGCCGATCCTGACACCCGTATTGAAGAAGTGCTGCCCGTGCGTCGCTGGATTACCCGCCTGGGCAACCTGCAATGGGTGGACGTTACCGGCCAGACCGCTTTCCATCGCGCCGCCCTGTCCGGTGATGTCACCACCATGAAGCTGCTGGTTGAATACGGCGCCGATCCCAATCTCAAGTCCTACAATGGCACGACACCGCTGATGGCGGCTGCCGGTATCAACTGGACAGTGGCCCAGACCTTTGATGAAGGCCCCGAGGCCCTGCTGGAAGCCGTGAAGCTGGCCCATTCACTGGGCAATGATGTCAACGCCCAGAATGACCTGGGACTGGCTGCCGTGCATGGCGCTGCCAACCGCGGCCTGAACGATATTATCCGCTGGCTTGCCGCCAACGGGGCCAGACTCGATATCGCCGATAACGTCGGGCGCACGCCGATAACCTGGGCCCACGGTGTTTTCCTGGCCACACACCCGCCGGTGGATCGTCCTGAGACAGTCGCACTAATAGAAAGCCTGATGGCACAACAAACAGATACCCGCGTTGGATCCAAGTAGGACCGGCTCACACCAATAACAACAAGCAGGAGAATTTCTATGGATTTCAAACGTCGCAGCATGATGCTGGGCATGGCCGCCATGGCCGCCCCGCTACCGTCTTTTACCCTGGCACAGAATAGCGTGTTGCCCTTGCGCACACCCGGTCTTGACCACCTGGATGTCATCGTGCCGGACGTGGAAGCCACCACGAAGTTTTACATGGGCCTGTTCAATACCGAGTTACATGCCCAGGCATTTCGCGGCGCCTACCGTTACTTCGTGCTGTTAAGCCCGCTGACGGAAAGTCGTGAAGTCGGTTACATCGCCGTTGGCGCCTCAGGCGGCCGCGGCAGCTACATCGGCCATTTCTGTACCTCGATTCATGACTGGCGCCGCGATAGCGAAGCCATCATGGATGGCCTGACGGAAGAGTTTGCTGCCGGTGGCTTTGGTGAGTTTCCCGGTTCCCGAGGCTTCGGTGCCCTGTTCAGCGATCCGGACGGCATCGAGATCCAGTTTTTGCCGGCACCCGACACTCTGGTTACAGCCGCCGAGCCTTCCGAACTCGTCCCCTGGCACCAGGGACTGGTAACTCCTCATGGCGTGCAAAGTGTATTGCTGCGTGTCCGTGATATTGAACGGGCACTGGCATGGTATGGCGTCATGTACGGCGACCACAACTGGACACCGGACAGAAGCCGCGCCTATTTTGAATTTCCGGAGTCGCAAACCCGACTCTACCTGGAGCAGGCCCGCTACGAATTCGGCCAGGAACCCGGCATTGTGCTGTTCGGTATCAAGGTTGATCCTTTCGATAAAGCCGAAGTCACAGAAGGTGTTGAGGCGCTTGGCGGCAAAGTGCTGCCAATGCCTGGCAACACGCCAATACTGCGCATCCAGGATCCCGACGGCAACATCGTGCAACTGCACCCGGTGTAGTACGTCTCCACGTTCAACCGGGCGTTCAAACCCGGTGCCTCCAGACGACAGGCAGGAGTGAATTTCCTGCCTGTCCTTTGCTGAGAACTTCGCTCTCGCTCCTCCCAATTCCCAATTATCTGACCATTAGGCATTGACTATGCCGTTCCTGTCGGATTATTGTTGGAAATATTGTTAACAATTATTCATAGAATTTTGCTTCCTGGTGCTTTCAGGATAGCAAAACCGCCCTGCGGGAATGCGAAAGCGGTAATAAAAAGGGAACTTTCGACAACAACAAGAATAATCAACTTTAACGTAACTCCATAAAAATACTGAAAAAACTCAAAAGAGGAATGCAATAATGCAAAAAAAGGGGCATCAAAGAACAAATAACCGTTACCGCAACCGGGTATTACGCGGTGCGACACCTTTGTTAACAACCTGTATCGCAAGCATCATGTACGCCCAGGCCGGACTGGCCCAAGAAGGCGACAGTGTTGAAGAAATTGTCGTCACCGGCAGTCGAATTGAAGGGGTAGCCCCTGTTGGCGCCACGGTGCAGGTGATGGACCGGGAAGCCATCGAAAATTCCGGTACCGTCACACTGGATCGCATGATCCGTGAATTACCACAGGTGTTTGACCTGGGTTTTTCCGAAAACTCCCGTGGCCAGTCCGGCGGTAACGGCAATGCCACCTATTCCAACTCGGTCAACCTGCGTGGCCTGGGGCCATTTTCCACCCTGATCATAATGGATGGTCATCGCCTGACTACGAACGGTCGCGCCATTGACCCTTCCATTCTGCCGACCCTTGGTGTTGAACGTGTCGAAGTGATCGCCGATGGCGCCTCAGCCATTTACGGCTCTGATGCGGTGGCTGGCGTAGTCAACCTGATTCCACGCCGCAACCTCGACGGTGTTGAAGCCTTTGCGCGCTATGCCCCGACGACTGATGGCGATTTCCACGAATGGAATGCCGGTGTAGCCGTTGGCAAACAATTTGACCGCGGCCAGTTCATGCTGGCCTGGGATCATGCCTTCCGTTCCAACCTCAGTGGTGATGACCGCGATTTCTTTACCTCTGACCAGAGACCATTCGGCGGACCTGACTACCGCGTCAATGCCTGTTCGCCCGGCACCCTGAGTTACGGCGGTCAGACCTATGCCCTGCCGGAAGAATATACTGCAGCCAATGCCGACAGCCTGATCCCAGGTACGGCCAACCTGTGTGACAGCCAGCAGGGACAGGACCTGTTCCCCGAACAGGAATACAACTCGGTGTTGGGAACGGCAAACTGGAACCTGACTGACAACATCGAATTCATCGTTGATGGCTATTACGCCAAGCGAGAATTCGTGCGTAATCCGGGCCATGTCACCAATACCTTCACCGTGCCTGAATCCAATGCCTTCTTCGTGGCCCCACCTTTCTATACACCGGGTTCCGGCGGCTACAGAATCGCCTACAACTTCGAGGATGACACCAATTTCAACAAGCTCCTGGGTTACCAGGAAAACTGGCAGTTTTCCCCGGGTGTGCGTATCGAATTACCCAACGACTGGAGCTTTGATGCCAAGGTTGGCTATGGTGAAGCCGAGGACCGTGCCGATGCAGGTCAAGGGCTCAACAGCAGGGGTGGCGGCTCACCCCTTGCCGTTGCACTGGCCAGCAGCGATCCGAATACCGCCTTTGATCCTTATGGTCTGGGCAGGACTACCCAGTCAACCCTGGACAGCATGTTCAGCGCACAGTCCCAGTTTCCGACCAACAGTGAACTGACCGTGTACCAGGCCGGCTTCAATGGCCCGCTGTTTGAAATGCCTGGCGGCCAGGCACGCCTTGCCGTGGGTTATGACGGCCAGGACTTCACCATGATTCTCGGTGAAGGTACCAACAATGTGCGTTCATACAACCGTACCGTGGATTCAACCTACGCCGAAGTGCTTTTGCCCCTGGTCGGTCCAGGTAATGCCATGCCTGGTATCCAGGACCTGCAACTGAACGCGGCGGTGCGCTACGACAAGTACAGCGATGTTGGCAGCACCACCAATCCAAAAATCGGCATCGACTGGACCATTAACGACACCGTAAAAATGCGTGCCAGCTACGGTACATCATTCCGGGCACCGACTTTCCCGGAAATCTTCGGCAACAGTTCGCGCCTGTATATCCAGGCCTACACAAACCCGGATCCCAGCGGCCCGCCCAAGATCAGCGGTTATACCTACGGTTCCGGCCCCAACCCGGACCTTGGGCCTGAAGAAGCTACCACCTGGACCGTGGGCGCTGACTTCAACCTGCTCGACAACATGACGCTGTCGCTGACCTACTTCGACATAGCCTATGAAGACACCATCTCCGGCCTGCTGTCGAACCTGTCCGTACTGACCCTGGCTGATGAATATGCAGGAACAGACGTGATCCTCTCCGGCCAGGCTGCCTACGACCGCCTCAATGGCCTGATCGCCGAGGGTAAGCCATTACTCCAGTTTCCTGGCACATCCGATACCTGTACTGCGACACCTGATCCGGCCAGCTGTATTTTCGTCGATGGCCGCAGTCTGAACCTGGGTCGCTCGGAAATGAAGGGTATTGATGTCAACCTGCAACACATCATGCCGGTTGGTTCACAGGGAGACACATTGTCCTTGCAACTCAACACCAGCTACCTGACCGACTTCAACGTGGCCTATACACCCGGTGGCGCACCGGTTGACCAGCGCAACCAGATATTCAACCCGATGAAGCTGAAAACCCGTGGTGTTGCCATGTGGGATCACGGTCCGTTCACCACTCGCTTGCAGGCGTCTTATGTAAACAGTTACGTGAACACCCTGATCAACCCGAACCAGGGCGTGGATTCCTACATGCTGGTGGATCTCGCCCTGACCTGGCGACCGGATGACTTCTTTGGCAGCGATATCGCCGAGGAAATTTCACTGACTGCAGAAGTGCGTAACGTCTTTGACGAGGATCCTCCCTACGTCAACGTAGCTCCGGCTTCCAATGGCAGTGGTGGTTATGATGCCACCAATACCAATCCTGTCGGGCGACTGTTGTCAGTGTCGGTCCGCACCAAGTTCTGATCCGGTAACAAGTATGTCCGGATCCCCGGTCCCCCCTTGGGAACACCCTGTCCTGGCCTGGCGGCATTATTGCCAGGTACAGGATGGGTTGTCTTAAGGAAGAGGAAAACGGGGCAATGAAAGACGAGGAAAAGCAAAGGGATGCATAAGCATCCCTTTTTTTTGGCCTGTAATGATCACAGGTTGCCCGCAAAGCGGTGGCAGATAATGCAAACAATCCTGTTCAGGATTTTTTATAGCTGCCCAACCCCGGTTTGTATGTCTTTTCGTCAATAAACTGCTTGATTCCTTCCTTCCTGCCGGTATTGTCATGAAAGTTGGCAGCCTCCTGGGCTCTTACCAGGAAATCCTCGGCATTGTCATAGGTCATATCCTTGACCCGGCGCACAGCATCCTTGGTGGCTTTCAGGGCTACCGGGTTTTTCTCCAGGATAAGCCGTGCTAGTTCTTCTGTCCTGGTCTGCAATTGCGCAAGCGGCACGCTTTCATTGACCAGGCGCCACGCTGCTGCAGTCTTGCCATCAATGGTATTGCCTGTCAGGGCCATATACATGGCATCACGCATGGACAACAGGTCTACCGCCACCTTGGTCACACCGCCACCGGGTAGGATGCCCCAGTTGATTTCTGACAGGCCAAACCTGGCTTCATCAGCACAGATCGCCAGGTCACAGGCATAGAGAGGGGCAAAGCCTCCACCAAAGCACCAGCCATTGACCATGGCAATAGTCGGTTTCTGGAACCAGCGCAATCGCCGGAACCAGCCATAGGATTCACGCTGGGACTGGCGCACTCCCTTGAGCCCCTTCTTCTCGGTTTCACGAAAATATTCTTTCAGGTCCATACCCGCCTGCCAGGCATCGCCTTTGCCACCCAGCACCAGCACACAGACATCATCATCGTATTCCAGGGTATCGAGTACTTCCATCATGCGACGGTTAAGTGTCGGGTTCATGGCATTTTTCTTTTCCGGCCTGTTAAAAAATACCCAGGCAATACCGTCATCAACAGTATAGGTAACTGTGTCCTTTTCAGTCTTGTCGTTCGTCATGGTTTTCTCGCTTTGACTAATGAAATTTTTTATATGTATTTATCTGGTTGTTGATAGCATAGTAAAAAATCAAACAGAGGTATGCCTTATCCAGGAACAGGCCTTGCACAACTGGTGCCCGGGCAAATCCAGGCAAGGCAAGCTGGCAACAGCATTACCAGAATGCTACACACCACTTTTTTAATTTCGCCATTTTTGAGGAGACATTCCCGTTTTTCTTATTATTTTCGTGGCCGGCCGAACACGCAGGGAAATAGCCGCTCAGTAGCAGGCCATTGTCCTTACGCACACCGCGCAACTTGCTATTGTATATAATTTTGTTAACAATTTGGATGGGGTTTTACCTGACATGCGGCCACTGATTTTCCAGGACTGACATCAGGATCCACCCTTGAGTTTGTGAAAGAAACAGCTGGCTAACAGTATTCATTTAACCGGCCCGGAATAACAAGAACAGGCTTTCGCGTTGCTGACACAGTAATACAGCGCATATTCGCCACTCACCGAATCTATCGGAGCCTCATTATGTCCACAACAAAGCTTGTCATCTTTCTTGTGTTGTTGCCGGTTTGCTGTTTCGGCCAACAGGCCAACATCAACCTTGACTGGAATCCACAGCAAAATAAGGAAAACCTTACACCCTACGGTGCGGCAATCAATTCCCCCGAAGTTCATGCGGATGGTCGGGTTACCTTTCGTGTACAGGCGCCGGAAGCCAACCATGTCGAGCTGACCGGAACCTCCCTGCTCATTGCCCTGGGCGAATCCGGTCAAGCTATCCCCTTCAGGAAAGACGATGACGGTACCTGGACCCTGACTGTGGGGCCAGTTCGACCGGATATCTATACCTATCGCTTACTCATCGATGACGCCCGGGTCGCTGATCCGAACAACTCCATTGCCTCCTTTGCTGCGGCCCCGCCGACCAGCAAACTGGTTGTTCATGACGATGGGCCGTCGTGGTACGACGCGCAGAATGTGCCACACGGAACAGTCACCCGGCACATCTACCACTCCGAAGTCACTGCCGGTGAACGTGAGCTTTATGTCTATACCCCACCCGGTTACGACGAGACCCGCACCTATCCCGTGCTCTACCTGCTTGCCGGCAGCAGCTCCCTGCCTTCCAACTGGATCTTTGACGGCAGGGTGAATTTCATCATGGACAACCTGCTCGCCGAAGGACGTGCCGAACCCATGATTATCGTGGTTCCCAATAACCAGGTAGTACATCGTAATCATCCCCGCCATGCGGACCTGACTTTCGATATTTTTGAACAGGAACTGCGCAATCATGTCATCCCGATCATTGACCGCAAGTATGCCACGCAGGCCAATCCCCGGGGCCGCGCCCTGTCAGGCCTGTCCATGGGTGGACGTCATACCCTGTTCATCGGGCTGCGCTCTCCCGACCTGTTTGGCTCACTGGGCATTCTCAGTGCCGGAGATGAAAATTCGGAAGCAGTCCTGGCAGACTTTCTCAATGACCCTGCTGCCAATGACTATTTTGACTACCTGTTTATTGGCCAGGGCAGCGTTGAGGAAGCGCAGGATTTTTTCAATCTTCGAGTGGCCAGCCTGGTTGATGCTCTCAAGGCCCATAACATCGACCATGAATATTATGCCGGGGGCTTTGGTGGTCATGACTGGGTCACCTGGCGTCACCTGCTGTACTATCGTTTTCTGCCACAACTTTGGCGATAACATGAACGCGTTAACAATAACCGGATAAAAATCAGGAAACAGGGAAACCCATGAAGATACGCTATTTATCACTTGCCCTGGGCGCCTGCATGCTTGCTGCATGCAACGCACCAGCGACCAATACCGATTCCATTTCTTCCCCGACAACCGAAGCGGTCAACGCCGAAGTCCTGCAAGGTGACATCCTGTGGTCCGCACGCCTGCCCCAACGCTGGAATGGCACCTTGCTGGTCCACAGTCGCGGCTGGTCTCCTGTGGCTGGTCAACCTGCACCGGCACCTGCCCAGGTGGAAGAGGCACTGCTGGCCCAGGGCTATGCATTGGCCGGATCCAATTACGGCTCGGGTGGCTGGGCACTGGCTGAAGCGGTACCTGCCCAGGAAGCGGTCATTACCGAGTTCAGCCGCCGCTATGGCAACCCGCAGCGCACAATTGCCTTTGGTTACTCCATGGGCGGCCTGGTCACCACGGCACTGAGTGAGCGCCGCAATCCCATGGTTGATGGCGGTATCTCATTTTGCAGTTCCATGGGGGGCTCGCTGGGCATGATGAACATGGGCCTGGATGGCGCCTTCGTTTTCCGCACACTGGTGGCACCCGATTCAGAAATCCAGGTCGTGAATATTGATGACGACCTGCAAAATGGCGCCCTGGTCAGATCTATTGTGGAAGAGGCTGTCAACACGCCCGAGGGACGTGCCCGCATCGCCCTGGCAGGTGTACTTGCCGGCATTCCGGGCTGGACTCAGGCCGATATGCCGCAGCCACCTGCCAATGATGCTGAAGCACAGTTCGAACAGATTATCGGTTCATTCCCGGGCGGTGTGTTTCTGCCGAGAACTGAACAGGAACAACGCGCCGGCGGAAATTTCTCCTGGAACGAGAATATTGATTATGCGGCGCTTCTGGAAACATCGGGACGCCGTGACATGGTGGAACAGCTCTATCGCACAGCGGGCATCAGCCTGGACGCCGACCTGGCCACCCTGGCAGCAGCACCCAGGATCGCTGCCGACCCGCAAGCAGTCCAGTACATGCGCATCAACTACACACCCTTTGCCCAGCCCCGTGTTCCCCTGCTGGGGGTACAGGCTTTCGGCGATGGTATTACTTCGCCCTCACTGCAACGCGGTTATGCGGAATATGCACCGGCCGCGTTAATGGATTCGCAATATGTTGAGCAAGCCGGTCATTGTGGTTTCAACGAAGCCCAGACTCTGGCTGCGATCAGGCACCTGGAAAGCCGGCTCGATAATGGGCAGTGGCCTGATCGCGCTCCACCTTTTGCAGACCATGAACCGGCCCCGATGCTGCGCCCGTGTTTCCAGGGAAAAGTCTGCCAGTAAATTTACAGCAGGGATTCAGCCGGACATACCCCAGCGTGAAACGGTGCGCTTTTCGAGGGTCTTGAACACCAGGTTTTCCACCAGCAACCCGAACAGGATGACGGTCAGCAGACCGGCAAACACCTCGGGGATAAGCAACTGGTTCTTGCGTTCAAAAATATACCAGCCCAGCCCGCCCGATCCCGAGGTTGAACCGAAGACCAGTTCGGCGGCTATCAGTGTGCGCCAGGCAAAGGCCCAGCCAATTTTCAGGCCAGTCAGGATGCTGGGAAAGGCGCCGGGTATGAGAATGCGCCAGACATAACGCAGACCGGTGAGTCCATAGTTCTGTCCGACCATGCGCAGGGTACGACTGACTTCCCGAAAGCCCGAATGGGTGTTCAGGGCCACGGCCCACAACACGGCATGTACCAGGACAAAAATGACACTGGCTTCACCCAGGCCAAACCAGATCATGGCCAGTGGCAACAGGGCAATGGATGGCAGCGGATTGAACATGGCTGTTAACGTTTCCAACAGGTCCGCGCCGAGTCGGGTGGCGCTGGCAAAGGCGGTCAGGGCCGCGGCAATGAGTACGCCGACCAGGTAACCCTTGAACAACAGGGTGAGTGTGTAGATGGTTGCCTGCGGCAGTTCTCCCGACACCATGGCGCTGATCATGGCAACCACGGTACTTGAAAACGCCGGCAGCACCAGGGCATTGTCGAGCACACGGGCATACACTTCCCAGACCAGGGCAATGAGCAGCAACAAGAGTGTTTTGCGCAGCGTGGCGTTGTCCGCCAGTTTGCCCACCAGGGAACGCTCGCGCACACGGATTTCCGTCAGCGCGGTTTCCGGTTCGTAAATATATTCCGGTCTTGCCTCACTCATCACTGGCTCCTTTTTCCAAACGGTTGCCGAACAACAGTTCCTGGATGCGGGTTGACAGCAGTTTGCCGGAGGCATCTTCACGGTCAGTGCCATCACAATTGATTTCCGCCCTCGCCTGCCCGGGATGGGCACTGAGGAGCAGGATGCGGGTACCGATGCGAATGGCCTCGGCGATGGAATGGGTCACAAACAGGACCGTGGAACGGGTTTCACTGCACAAGAGCAGCAGCTCTTCCTGCATGCGGTCGCGGGTCAGCGCATCGAGTGCCGCGAAGGGTTCATCCATAAGCAGGATCTCAGGCTCCATGGCCATGGCGCGGGCAATGGCCACGCGCTGCTTCATGCCGCCGGACAGGGTATGGGGATAATTATCGGCAAAGCCGGTCAAACCCACCTTGTCGATATACAGTGCGGCACGTCCACTGGCTTCATGCTTGTCCATGCCGGCGGTAAGCAGAGGAAAGGTGATATTGTCATGGACGTTTTTCCAGGGCAGCAGCTGGTCAAACTCCTGGAACACAAAGGCACGGTCGGGGCCCGGCTTTGTAATGGTGGTGCCGGCAAGTGTCATTTCGCCATCGGCGGGTTCGATGAATCCCCCTACCGCCTTGAGCAGGGTCGACTTGCCGCAGCCGGAGGGGCCAAGAAGCACAAAGCGCTCGGACTCAAAGACATCGAAACTGAGCTTGTGCACGGCGGTGACCACGCGGTCTTCGGTGTGGTACTGCAGGGACACATCACGCACACTCAGCAAGGCCTGGTCATTATGGTCAGCCATCGACGCCAGGTATCCTAGCTGCCGGGCAAATCATGAATGCCATCAAAGAAAAGCTCACGCCAGGACGCGGGCTGCTGCGACAGCGTACCGATGGTGTACATGAAGTCGGCATAGCGTTTGGTGTTGCGCGGTGTGGTCGAGAAGCGGATGTCGGGATCCTGCAACAGGACAGCGATCTCATTTTGCGGCAGACCGGCATTGCCACCAACACTCTCCAGGATCCGGGCGGCACCTTCCGGGTCATCACGAATGAACTGCTGGGCTTCTTCCAGGGCAGCAATCACCGCGGAAACAACTGCCGGGTTTTCCTCGCGATAAGCCCCCGTGGTCGACATCATGGTGAAGGTAGTCTCACCGCCCATGACTTCATCGGTAGTCATGATGGTGCGGATTTGCGAATCCTGGATTTCGCGCTGGTGAAACGGTGGCGATGTGAAATGCGCGGTGATATCCCCGGCGCCGGAGAGCATGGCAACGACACCATCCGGGTGAGCCATGCTGACGGTGTAACGGTCAAAACGTTCGGCATCGTCATTGCCATAACGTTCGGCCGCATACATCTGCATGACGATTGCAGGTATGGATACCTTGATGGAGGTGACCGCGATCTTGTCCTGCTCGGTAATGGTTTCAAGTGAAGTAAAAGAAGGCGAACGCGTGTTCAGGTACATGGGCAGCGAACTGATGGCAGCCACACCCCTGACATCCATGGAACTGCGGGTACGATCCCACAGGGTCAGAAAGGCAGGTGGTCCGGCAGCAATAAAATCCACCGAGCGCGACAGCAGCGCATCGTTCATGGCAGACGGTCCGCCCAGTTCGATCCATTGCACTGTCAGGTTTTCCTGCCCGCTTGCCTGAGCATGCTTTTCAATCAGGTTCTGCTCGCGCATCACGTGTAGCGGCAGGAAGCCGATACCGCCGGCGCCCAACGGAATGCGCACGACAGTGCCGGACTCTTCACTGCTGCAGGCAGCCAGCATAAAAAGAACGACTATCAGAACAGGAAAACGCAACGTCCTGGCGTTATTCATCTGTTTGCTTCCCCCAAGTTTTTCCCCAAGTTTTCCCCCAGTATTTTTATCGTGCTTCAGGCTGACGTCGGTACACTGGACCTGACGATATCACCTGCATCTTTCAACGCTTCAAGATTCCAACACTGCTTGATCAGGGTTTCAACCTGCTCTGCAGATAATGCCAGGATCCCCTGGTCACGGAATTTTTCATCAAGCTGGTCATTGGACAGCGGCCGGTGAATATTGCCCAGTGACTGTTCAACAAACAGGGACAGGGTTTCCCCACTTTTCAAATCCACTTCGATGGCTACCTGGTCTTCGGTGACATCGGGATCGGCTGTCGCCTCAACCAGTTCCCTGATGCGCTTGATGTCCGGGTCATTGATGGCCGCCAGGGTGAATTCCTGGATGCCGCCCTTGCCCCGCACCAGCCCGATGGCCGCCGCATGGTAAATGGAGTACTTGCTCTGCAGTTCACGGTACAGGTCGCGCTTGTTGCACAGGTCCAGCACCAGCGGGGCAACTCGCACACGCACCGCCTGGATATCTGAAGGAGCGGGATTATGTTTCGCCCTGATCTGGCTGCAGCCATCAATGGCCGGATGCACAACAAGGCCACACGCATATGGCTTGTAGGCATTCACGCGCAAGGCAAAATCCTCGCCCAGGCCGTTGGTAACCTTGTCCAGGTCATAGCTGGCTGCGGTGACCGGGACGAATCCCCGTGGTCCTTCCAGGCCCTGCTCGCCAGCGGTGAAATTCGCTTGCGCCAGCAACGCCGCAGTATAGCCATTCTGTGCTGCCCGGCCCGGTTGCCAGGACTTGGCCATTGAGCCGAACATTTCCCTGACCCCTGCTGCCTGGGTGGCCGCCAGCCCGAAGGCCCAGACCATCTGCTTGCTATCCAGGCCAATCAATTTGCCGATGGCGGCCGCCGCACCAAAGACACCGGTAGTGGAAGTAATGTGCCAGCCGGCGTCGTAATGTGCCGGGTAGACCGCATCACCAATGCGTGACTCCACTTCAAAACCCAGGATGAAAGCCTCCATGAAATCTGCCCCGCTGACCGGGTTGGCACCGGCATACGCAAACAGTGCCGAGGCCACCGGCACACTGGCATGGATGTAATTGGTGGGCAGCGTGTCATCGTATTCGTGCACATGGGAGCCGATACCGTTGAACAGGGCCGCATGCAGGGCGTCAAACGATTCCCGGCGACCCAGTACCGGTGTCGTGGCCGGCCCACTGAACGGACCAAGCACGTCAATGGCCACATCCAGGGCCTTTTCGATACTGCCGCTAATCGCACAGCCCAGGTAATTGTGTATTGCTCGTTTGGATTCCTGCCAGACGTCGGCAGGGATGTCGCTTTGTTGCGCCTTAACTACATAGTCAGCAAGCGCAAAGGTTGGAGATATTTTGGTCATGATTACAGCCTTGGCCGGTTCCGGCACGAGTTCGGGATCATTCAAAGAACGGGATACCTTCTACGGCATATGGACGCATACCTTCTTCATTGATGTCTACCCCGATTCCCGGTTTTTCTGACAGGGGGATAAAACCATCCACCACCATCGGGCCATCAAAGGTGACAATTTCCTGGAACATGGGGTCCTTGTGGAAATAGATCTGCCACTCCAGGATCATGAAGTTGGGCACTGAGGCGCACACGTGGGCAGCGGCCATGGCGCCAAGATAGGACGCCACCATGTGTGGCGCAAAGGGCACGTAATAGAGATTGGCAAGATTGGCGATACGCTGGCCTTCACCCAGGCCACCGGCTTTTTGCAGGTCCGGCATGATGATATCCACGGCACCTGCCTCCAGCAGCGGCAGGAAGCCGTTGCCCAGGTAGACATTTTCGCCGGCACAGATAGGCGTGGTGGTGGTTTCGTTAATCAGTTTATAGGCCTGCACGTTTTCTGCCGGTACCGGCTCTTCCAGCCACATCAGGTTTATCGGCTCCATCAGCTCGGCCACTTTCTTGCCAGTGGGCAGGTCATAGCGGCCATGCATGTCGGCGCAGATATCGATATTCGGACCCACTTCCTCGCGGGCGGCTGTCATCTGGTCCACCATGCGCTGCAATTCCCCGGGACTGGCGGTCCAGTTGTAACGGTCATAACGCGCCGGGTCGTTACCCTGGTCCAGGTCAAACTTGATGGCCGTCATGCCCATGTCCACCGCTTCGCGTGCGTTGGCAGCAAAGTCCTCGGGCGTCGGCTGCTGGAACTGGTACAGGGCGGTGTCCATGTAGACACGTACACTGTCGCGGAACTTGCCGCCAAGCAACTGGTACACCGGCAGACCCAGGGCCTTGCCCGTGAGATCCCATAACGCCGTTTCAATGGCGGACAACACGGCCACATACATGCCCGACTGCGCACCACCAAAGACACCGCCACGGCGTAATTCCTCGAACAGGCGATGCACATCCAGCGGGTCGCGATTGCGCAGGCGCCGTCCCAGGCTTTGCACCAGGTGATAGGCACCGTTGACGGCATCCACCCCTTCACCGCAACCGTAGATGCCCTGGTTGGTATGAATCTTCACAAACAGGCCGGCACCACCGCGAATGAATCCGCACTTCACATCCGTGATGCGCAGGTCGCTTGGCCGTGATGACAGGTTGGCGCGATCAACAGAGTCTTCCAGTGCCTGGCCAAAGGCAAATAACGGATTGAGGGCCATGGCACTGGCGATGGCACTGTGGCTGAGAATGTCGCGACGGGTATAACGGTTTTTCATGGGTCTTGTCCTGTGTGTTTTTATGTTTTCCAGGGTTGATAATTAATTATTTATTTGTCGTTGAACGGTTCATACGAAATGTTCGATTGAACCGTTGGGTGGAAATTGCGCAGCAATCTCCACCTTTGCCGGAGATGGCCCTACGGGCCATTTCCGGCCTACATTCATGTCAATCAGAAGGTCCTGATTTCCAGCAGCTCCCGAATTCGGGATTCGGGTACCGGCAGCTCGCCGATGTTCTCTTCCATCCAGGCCGAGAAATCCGCTTCGATCTCGTCCGACCAGCGGGCATCAATCTGGCCCGAGGTGTAGGTGCCGTCAGCCAGTCGCTGGTGTCCGAACATGTCGCGCAAACGCACGATTTCAGAAGTCTCCACCACACGCTGGGCAAACTGCGGCGGAATGAAGATGACACCCCCATCACGCGCCAGCACCACGTCACCGGGCATCACTGTGGCCTGGCCTATGCGGGTAGGCTGGTTGAGGCCGATCAGCGTAGTGTTAAGCCGGCCCGGCGGATTGTGATGAGAGGGATGATAGCTGCGGAAAAAAGCGGTGAAGCCTTCGATTTCACGCAGGCCATCGATGTCGCGAATGGCGCCGTTATAGACAAAGCCGTTGCCGGAGTTGGCGTGAATGGCATTGCCGACATTGTCCCCGATGGTGGGCCCATCAATATGGGCACCGAACTGGTCACCCACGTACACATCACCCGGTTGCAGCATGTCCACCGGCCAGGAATTCTGGCCACCGGAACGGCCGTCTTTTTTGCCTCGGGCATCATACTGGGCATGGATGTCGGGGCGACCCGGTACAAAGGTGGCAGTGACCGCACGACCGACCAGCACGCCTTCATCATTGAGTACCTGCCAGTCACCCTCATACTGGTAATTGAAGCCATTGCCCCGCAACACGGCCCAGGCTTCCTCCAGGGTCACGAGTTTCATGCGCTCCAGGATGTCATCAGACACCTTGGGACGGCCATCGGCAAAGCGCTCGCCTTCCCAGTCGGGTGTCAGGAACATCAGTTCGTCCTTGCTGATCTGCTGTGCACTGACGGGCAGGATTACGGAACACAGGGCTGCAGCCAGCCACACAATATATTGCTTCATGAATTACCCCCGATTGGTAAAGGAAGAAACCAGCTCAAGGGGGATACTCGACATAATCCCCTTGAAGAACCATTATTATTTTAGTTATCAGTGTGTTGCGACTTGAAACAGGATGTTGACGTCAATTCTGCTGACACACAGCATTCCAGATTGTTAACAATATGTGTATAGTATTTTCGGCAAGCTGGAACATCATTCATATGATGATTAATTACAACAAAAATGCAAGCATGCATTAGCGCCAAACCAGAATAACAAGCAGGAAATTCCATGATCAAATCACCAGGTCCACAGGACTTTGACCCCCAGGCTCCCGAAACTTTTGACAGCCCCTACGAGCTCTATGAAGACCTGCGTAATCGCTGTCCGGTAGCTCACAGCCAGGCCTGGAACGGGTTCTGGGCTTTCATGAATTACGATGATGTCCTGGATGCCCTGAAACAGAGCGATACCTATATCACCTCCTTGCAAAACGTTGTGCCCAAGCTGGCCTTCACGGGTCGCCGGCCGCCACTGCACCTGGATCCCCCCCACCATACGCCTTACCGGCGCGCTCTGAATCCGTTGTTTCGCCCCCAGCGGATGAAAGACCTGGAACCAGCCGTGCGCCAGCATACGAAAACCCTGCTGCAACCCCTGCTCGATCGCGGTGAAGGCGATATCTGCGAGGACTTCACCAGTTACCTGTCCATCTACGTATTTGCCGAATGGATGAACATGCCGGAAGATTTCCTGGATGAACTGCGCACCATCGCCAGGGCCTACAATTTTGCCGTGCAGAATTTTGAAGACGAAATGGTGAAGGAGACCAGCCTGAAGCTCTACGATATTGCCCGCAAGGTCATCGACCTGCGCAAGAAAAACCTGCTTGATCCCCTGGAAGACGCCACCAGTGCCCTGCTGATGGCCAAAGATGATGACGGTAACCCGCTCCCCGAAGACATGATCCTGGGCACCATTCGCCAGGTGCTCGTGGTGGGCATCATTGCCCCGACAGTGATTATCGGCAGCATCTGTGTGCACCTGTCCCGCGACCAGGCTCTGCAGCAACAACTGCGCGAAAACCCGGAACAGATCCCCGCTGCACTGGAAGAATTCCTGCGCCTGTACACGCCTTACCGCGGCTTTGCCCGTACGGCCAACAAGGAAGTCACTGTTGGTGGCAAGACCATTCCCGAAGGCGAGCCCATTGCCCTGAACTATGCCTCGGCCAATCGCGATGACAGCAAGTTTCCGAATGCCGACCAGTTCCAGCTGAACCGTCCCAACATCAACGAACACCTGGCCTTTGGCCTGGGACCCCACCGCTGCGCCGGCATGCCGCTGGCACGCCTTGAACTGCGCATCGCCCTGGAAGAAATCCTGTGCAGCACCAAAGGCTTTGAACTCACCGGTGAGGTGAAGGTAACCCGCTTTCCGGAAATCGGCGCACTGTCGGTCCCGCTGAAATTTACCTGAGACATGTAAGAGTACACCGCCATGGATAACCTCGAAGCTGTTGTCAGTCGCAAGATCATCCTCCGCCTGATCATTCCGATCATGATCCTGACCGTGATCAATTCCCTGGACCGGGTCAACATCAGTTTCGCTGCATTGCAAATGAATGCCGACCTCGGCCTGACAGCCGAACTGTATGGCTATGCCGTCAGTATCTTTTTTGTCAGCTACCTGATTTTCCAGTTTCCCAGCTCAAAAGCCTTGCGCATGCTGGGGGCACGCTGGTGGATTTTTTCTGTTGTCCTGATGTGGGGTATTTCAGCCACCTGCATGGCCCTGGTCCAGAATGTCTGGCACATTTATATTCTGCGCTTTTGCTTAGGGATAGCCGAAGCCGGTTTTGCCCCCGGCGTGGTGTTCCTGTGCAGTTGCTGGGTACCCAGGAAATACCGCGCCCGCGCCATCGCCACCACCATGCTGGCCATACCCATTTCAGGGGTCATTGGCGGTCCACTCTCCGGCTGGTTGCTGAGCATGGATGCCCCCTTTGGCCTGACAAGCTGGCGCTGGATGTTTTTCATCGAAGGCTTGCCCGCCATCGTTTTGGCATTTTTCGCCCTGAAGATTTTTGCCCACGCACCGCAACAGGCACCCTGGCTCAATGCTGAAGAAAAACAGTGGCTGGAAACCGAATTACAGCAGGAACAGGTTGCCCGGGAAGTCACCGGCGCAAGTTCATTTCGCGAAGTACTGACCGATCCCCGCATTCTGTGTTCTGCCGGGGTATGGTTTGCCTTGATCTTTGGCTCTTACGGCATCATGTTCTGGCTGCCCCTGGTGATACAGGAAATGACTTCCCTGGGTGACTTCCAGATTGGCCTGCTCTCTGCCCTGCCCTGGCTGGGTGTGGGCACCGGCATGATCCTGGTGTCGCGCCATTCCGACCGTACCCAGGAGCGTTACTGGCATGTAGGCCTGGCTGCCATTGCCGGCAGCCTGTGTTTGCTGGGCAGTGCCTACGTACCGTCGCAGGTACTGTCCCTGGTACTGCTGTTTCTCACCGGCATTGGCCTGGGCGGCGCCCAGGGCACCTTCTGGACCATCCCCACATCCATCATGGCCCAGTCGGTTGCCGCCAGCGGCGTGGTGTTGATCAACCTGATCGGCAACATCAGCTCCCTGATCAATTCCAGCGTCATCGGCTATGTGCGGGAAAGCACCGGTTCCTACCAGCTCACCATTGTGCTGCTGTCGGTAATCATTGGTTGTGCCTCGCTGCTGGTAGCCATTATTGCCGCACTGTCGGGCAAACAGAAAACACTGCCTGTTACCGGCACACCGGAAAGCGTGATATAGCACAACCATGATTTTTTATTGAACAAGCGAGAAAGAAGTAATGATTAGCAGGCTTACAAATGCCGGTTTTTTCCGGCTCATTGCGGGAGCAATTTTTACCTTTTCGTGCCACGTGGCTGTTGCACATCACTCACCTGTGGCCTTTGATACCGATGTCACCGACTTCACCATCAGCGGCGAGATAATCAGTGTGGATGTCCGCAACCCGCATTCAGCCATGACTCTGCGTGTCACCAATGAGGATGGCTCCACAACAGACTGGGATATTGAATTCAGCAGCATCAACCTGTTGTTACGCCGGGGCTGGGATTTTGATCGTCTTGAAGTGGGTGAACAGGCCAGCTGTACCGGCAATCCGAGCGCGCTGGGGAAAAATGAAATGTACATGTGGTCGATCGTCCTGGCTGATGGCACGGAGTTCAGCCGATGAGTGCCTTACGTTACCAGGTGACAAGAGGAATATTGGCGACTGTCGTTATGTTCCTGGCCACTTTGCCGGCAACAGGCAGTTTTGCCCAGGACATCAAGATGAACGGCATCTGGTTGCCCGATGGCGGTCGCAGCCAGCGCACTCCCTCCCCCTTGCCCTATTCCACAGCAGGCCGGGAAGCGGTAACTGACTGGCAGGCAGGGCGTGACCCGCAGGAAGATGATCCGGGACGGTTTTGCCAGGCACCGGGCATGCCGTCACTTGCGCTCAGTGGCGCCGGTTATCCCATGGAAATCGTCATCACAGATGACCAGGTATTGATGCTGCTGGAGATTCACCAGCAGATACGCCGCGTCTTTCTTGACAGCGAGCATCCCGCCAGAACACTCCCGCAGCGTAACGGTCATTCTGTCGGTCACTGGGAAGGAAATACCCTGGTCGTGGATACGACGGCAATCAGGCCCATCTTTTTCGGAGCAGTCCCGCACACGGACCAGGTGCATGTGGTGGAAAGGTTACGCGTCACCGATAACGGCGACACCCTGGTCAACGAAGTCACAATCACTGATCCGGCACTCTATACCCAGCCTATTGTGGTCGAGCGATATTTCACCGCCGCCCCCGAAGGCACGCTGATGCTGGAATACGAATGCTCGGAATCCATGTGGATAGAACACGAAGAAAGCCGTGGTTTTGAGCCGTTCTCCCTGTAGCCGGGAATCTGGCAGCTTGCGTATTACAGTCGGTAACGACTTTCCGGCACCCCTTTGCAGGACGTGCGATAGATAAAGACATCACCGGCCTGCGGTTGCTGCGCCAATGACTCTGCATCCAGGTGTTCACGGGCGGTACTGACAAACAGGATATCCAGGTCCGGTCCGCCCAGGCACATACAGGTGGGCTGGGTCACAGGTAATTCCAGTGTTGCCAGTACCTCACCTTGCGGCGAATAGCGCACCACGCTGCTGCCGCCCCACTGGGCGTTCCACAGGCAACCCTGCGCATCAATGATGGAGCCGTCAGGACCGCATGACTGTGCTGTCCTGGCGAAAACTTCACCTTTACCAACGGTTGCCGAATCCGGATCAAAATCATAAGCCCGAATTTCCTTGGTTTTTGTATCGGCAAAATACAGGGTCTTGCTGTCCAGGCTCCAGCAAAGACTATTACCGGTGCGGATATTGCCCAGCGTTTTACCCTGACCCTGCGGTGAGATCCAGTACAGGCTGCCCTTCACCGATTCACCGGCATCATTGGTAGTCGGTTCATTTTCCACCATGGTGGTTGACCAGAAACGCCCCTGGCGGTCCACCCGGCCGTCATTGAAACGGGTGCCGGTAAAACCGGCTTCCGGTTGGTACAACCATTCCCGTTCCCCCGATTCCGGATCATACAGTGCGAAGCCTTCGGCAAACGCGCAAATCAGGCGACTGTCATTGTCGATAAACCCGAAAGCACACAGGCGCCCGGGCAAGACATAGTCCTGCAGGGATTGGTCAGCCAGCGTATAACGGTACAGGCGCGATTCGTGGATATCCGTCCACCACGTGCTTTGCGAGCGTTCATCCCAGAGAATGCATTCACCGAGCGTGTTGCCCACCTTAATGGAATCGATAAACTCAAACTCACTCATGTCGACTTACTCCCCAGTTGACGCGATAAACCGTGCTGCAAACAGATAAATGCCAGTACCAGCACCCCGATAACTATCTTCGTCCACCAGCTGTTCAGGGTGCCGTCAAAAGAAATCCAGGTCTGGATCAATCCCATAATCAATACGCCAAGCAACGTACCATGTACATAACCGATGCCGCCGCTCAGCAGCGTACCCCCGATGACAACAGCTGCAATGGCATCAAGTTCCAGGCCGATGCCGGACAGGGCATAACCCGACGCTGTATAAAAGGAATACACCACGCCACCAGTTGCCGCCAGGGTGCCGCTGAGCACATAGACCAGTACACGTGTTCGTCCCACAGGCACGCCCATTAATGCCGAGGAGGCGGCATTTCCGCCCAGTGCATAGATAAAACCACCCGTGCGCGTGTAATGCAGCAGCCAGATGGCCAGCAGGAATACCAGGAAAAAAATCATGGCCCCACTGCCCAGCCAGGCCCTTCCCGGCAGCATGATGCCGAAATTGTTTACCGCATCATAAAACCCGTGCTCGATGGGAATGGATTGTTCACTGAGAATCGTAGCCAGTGCGCGCGCGAAAAACATGCCCGCCAGGGTGACAATAAAGGCCTGCATGTTATAGCAGTGGATCAGCATGCCCATCACCAGGCCCAGCAGGGCGCCACAGCCAATCACCACGGGTATTGCCAGCAGAGGATGCCACCCCTGCTGCTCGATCAGCACGGCACACAACACACTACTGAAGGCAATGACCGCTCCGACACTCAGGTCAATGCCGCCTGAGAGGATCACGAAAGTCATGCCAATGGCCGTGATGCCCAGGAAGGCATTGTCGGTGAACAGATTCATGACGACGCGCAGGCTGCCAAAGCCGTCAAAGCGGATGGCACCGGCGACAAATAACAACACCAGGAGAATGGCGGTGACCAGCACCGGCAACAGGCGGGGATTAAGTCGCAGGATCATGCCGCCCTCCTGCGCACCAGGCCTGACAGTTGCTGTTTGAACTGTTGTTTAAACAAGGGTGCCTGCAACAAGAGGACCGCCACAATAACCAGTGACTTGATCAGCAGGTTGTATTGCGGAGCGATGCCACTGACCAGGATCGTGGTACCCAGTGCCTGGATAATCAGTACACCAATCACCGACAACAACAATGAAAAACGGCCGCCGGTGAGTGCCGATCCACCAATGACCACGGCCAGGATGGCATCCAGTTCCAGCCACAAGCCGGCATTGTTGGCATCGGCGCCCTGGATGTCAGCCGTGATAATCATGCCGGCCAGCGCCGCACACAATCCGGAAATACAATACACCGACAGCTTGACGGCGTTGACATGAACACCGGCCAGATGACTGGCGCGCGGATTACAACCCACGGCCTCGATAAACAGACCCAGTGCCGTGAAACGGACCAGGCAGTGCAATGCTGCCAGTACCACCAGGACAATGACCACCGGTGTCGGCAAGCCCAGCACACTGCCCACGCCCAGGAAAGCAAAACCCTCATGGCTGAACGTGATGATCTGCCCGTTATTGATGAGCTGGGCAATACCACGGCCCGCCACCATCAGGACCAGGGTCGCCACGATGGGTTGAATACCCAGGAAGGACACCAGGGAACCATTGATGAAACCGGCAACCAGGCCGGCGAACAACCCCAGGCTGATGACAATAAACAGGCTGTCAGCGCTACTGTTAAGCAGGTTGGCGCAGACGGCACCGGTAATGGCAATGACAGCACCGACACTCAGGTCGACACCCCCGGTGGCAATCACCAGGCTCATGCCGATAGCCAGCAAGGCCACCGGGGCACCGCGATTGAGAATATCCACCAGGCTGCCGTAAACACGGCCATCACGAAATTCGAGCTCAAAAAAGCCGGGGCTGATAAACAGGTTGGCCAGCAGGATAAGCAGCAGCGCCATCACCGGCCAGAACAGGCGGCTGTGAGTTATCTGGTGAAATAATTTGTTCACGTGATTCAGGCCTGGGCAATAGCGGCCATGATGGCCTGTTCACTGATTGCCTCACCCTGGAGTGCAGCCTGCATGGCAAAGTCGCGCATGACCACGACGTTGTCACACACCGCCACCAGTTCCTCGATTTCAGATGAAGCCACGATGACGGTCATGCCCTGTTCACACAGGCGCCTGACCAGCCGAATGATTTCAGCATGCGCGCCAATGTCGATACCCCGTGTCGGCTCATCCAGGATCAGGATATCGGGATGGGTTGCCAGCCAGCGTGCCAGCACGACCTTCTGCTGGTTGCCGCCGCTTAACTCGCCCACCGCCTTGTCCGTATGGGGACAGGCAATCTGTAAATCTTTCACGGCCTGCTCTGCCAGTTGTACTTGCCTGGTCCGTGAAACCGGTTTCAGCCATCCCTGTTTTGCCTGCAGGGCGAGAATGATGTTTTCGCGAATGCTCAACTCCGCCACGATGCCGTCTTCCTTGCGGTCCTCCGGGCACAGGGCCAGGGCGAACCGGATCGCCTCACGGGGAGAGCTGATCTCTGTCTGCTTGCCACCGACTTCAATACTGCCCTGTTTTTTTGCCGACAGGCCAAACAAGGTTTCACACACTTCGGTACGTCCTGATCCCAGCAATCCTGACAGGCCCAGTACTTCTCCCTTGCTGGCCGTGAAAGACACGGCACGAACACCATTGACCGCACCCAGGTCGGAAACCGCCAGTGCTGTTTGTGCGGTTGATTTTTCTGCTGCCCGCGATGTTTTTTGTTCCAGCGCCTCGAGTTCGCGCCCCAGCATGTGCGCCACCAGTTCATGACGCGGCAATTCACTGGTCACATAGGTGCCTACCCGCTGCCCATTGCGCAACACCGTGATACGGTCAGCAATGGCATAGACCTGGTCAAGAAAATGGGTAATGAAAATAATGGCAATGCCCTGGGATTTCAGTTCCCGCAGGATGCTGAATAACAGTTCCACTTCATCATGATCAAGACTGGCAGTGGGCTCATCAAGTACAAGCACCCGTGCCGACATATCAATGCCGCGGGCAATAGCCACCAGTTGCTGAATAGCCAGTGAGTAACTGGACAGGGGCTGGGTGACATCAATGTCCAGGCGGAAACGCTTAAGCAAACCTTTTGCCTGCTCATGCATTTGCTTCCAGTGAACCAGGCCATAATGCCGGGGTTCACGACCAAGAAACAGATTGTGGGCGACACTGAGATTAGTCAGCAGATTCACTTCCTGGTAAACCGTGCTGATGCCGGCGGCCTGGGCCTGGGCCGGTGAGTGAGGTGCAATGGAATTGCCGTTGAGTGTGATGGTGCCGCTGTCCAGGGTATAGGCCCCGGTCATGACCTTGATCAGCGTGGATTTACCGGCACCGTTTTCACCAAGCAGGGCGTGAACTTCACCGGCATGCAATTCAAAACTGACATTATCGAGCGCCTGGACACCGGCAAACTGCTTGCTGATTTTGTGTAGTGCTAACACAGTGGTTGCTGCCTGGTTCCGGGTATCAATCATGGCTGGTGCCACTAGTTAGTTAGCGCCGGTTCTCCTGGCGTACTCTTCTGCTGCTGTTTCCTGGGTATACAGGTCACCGTTAATGGAAACCAGTTTGGGACCCGGCGGCTCACCATTGAGATAACTGATGATCGCATCAAACGCCGGACCGCCCATGTGTGGACTCAACTCGACTGTGGCATTGGTGTCTCCCTCTGCCATGGCCTTGAAGATATCCGGTACCGCATCCACGGACACGATGAGGATGTCATCACCGGGATCCAGGCCGGCTTCCTTGATCGCCAGCACGGCGCCGATGGCCATTTCATCATTGTGTGCCCACACGGCACAGATATCCTCGCTGTTGCTTTCGGCTTTCAGGAAACTTTCCATCACTTCCTTGCCCTTGCTACGGGTAAAGTCACCTGTCTGGGAGCGAATGATGGTGGCCTGCGGGTAATCGGCAATGACTTCGTTGAAACCTGCCATGCGATCCAGCGCAGCGGTGGCACCTACCGTGCCCTGCAATTCAACAATGTCACAAACACCACCGGTGGCCTCCATTAGCCAACGCGCGGCCTTGCGGCCCTCTTCCACGAAATCCGAGGCGATGCGTGTCAGGTAGAGAGAGTCATCATCCAGCGCCATGTTGCGATCGACGATAACGACCGGTATGTCTGCACGCCGTGCTTCTTCCAGCACAGGCTTCCAGCCGGTTTCCACCACGGGTGCCACCACGATACCGTCCACGCCCTGGGCAATAAAACTGCGTATGGCCTTGATCTGGTTTTCCTGCTTTTGCTGGGCATCGGAAAACTTCAGGTCAATACCACGGGCAAGAGCCTCGGCCCGAACAGACTCGGAAAAGCTGGTACGCCAGCTGCTTTCAGACCCGACCTGGGAAAAACCGATAGTGACCTGGTCGGCTTCCGGCGCAGAGCTGTCGCTGCCGCCACAGCCGGCAAGTAAAACCGTGGCCAGCATAAGGCTGGTTAACGTCGGTTTGATATGCATGTTTTCCCCCATCCAGTTTTTAACAGTATGTCGGCAAACGGCCCTTTGGGCCTATGCCGACCTACGGGCTACGGGCCAAGCTTTTATAGACTTCCGCTGTTGTGCTCGCCGTTGACCAGTCGGGACAGCTTCAGCGGATTGCTGTTACGAAGCGCATCCGGTAACAGGTCCTCCGGATAATTCTGGAAGCAGACCGGACGCACGAAGCGATCAATGGCGCTGGTACCCACCGAGGTGAAACGCGAGTCTGTTGACGCCGGAAACGGCCCGCCATGGACCATGGCATGACAGACTTCCACTCCCGTGGGAAAGCCATTGATAACGATGCGGCCAACCTTTTGCGACAGCAGGTCCATCAACTCGGCATATTCTGCCAACTCCCCTTCCGCGGCGTGCACCGTGCCGGTCAACTGCCCCTTCAGGGCATTCATGACGGCAAGGATATCCCAGATATCCTTGCACTTGACGACCAGGGAGGTCGGGCCAAAGATTTCTTCATGAATCTGCGGATTGTCCAGGAAATTACTGGCGGTCGTGAGCAGCAGATTGGCCTGTGCGCAATAGCCCTGGGCATCCACTGTATCGTCACCGGCCGCGAGCAGGTCGACACCGGATTCATTGAGGAAATTTTCCATACCTTCATCGTAGGCATTACAGATTCGTTCGTTGAGCATTACACCGGCTTCGGTATTGCTCACGATTTCACCGGCTGCTTCCAGGAAATCCCTCAAGCCGTCATCGTCCATGGCGATGACCAGTCCGGGATTGACACAGAACTGTCCCGTGCCAAGAGTCAGGGAGCCGACGAAGCCTTCGGCAATGCCCTGGGCATCAGCCTGCAGTGCCTTGGGTAACAACACCACGGGATTGATACTACCCATTTCCGCAAACACGGGTATTGGTTCCGGTCGGGCATTGGCCATTTTCACCAGCGCCATGCCACCTGCAAAGGAACCGGTGAAGCCTACGGCTTTCACGGCCGGCGCCTTGACCAGTGCAGCACCCACCTGTGCCCCTGCCCCCATCAGGAGAGAGAAGACACCTTTGGGCATGTCACACTTTTCCGCCGCCCTGGCCATGGCCTGGGCCACCAGTTCACAGGTGCCAGGATGAGAGGAATGGCCCTTCACCAGTACCGGGCATCCGGCAGCCAATGCCGCAGCGGTATCACCACCGGCCACTGAAAACGCCAGGGGAAAATTACTGGCCCCGAATACCACCACCGGGCCGATGGCCTGGTTGACTGAGCGCAGGTCAGGTCGCGGCACCGGCACACGATCGGGCATCGCCGTATCAATGCGGGCATCCAGGAAATCACCTTTGACAATGGTGTCGGCCATCAGGCGCAACTGGTTGCAGGTACGACCACGTTCCATTTCACCACGACCTGCCGGGTAACCGGTTTCCTCGCTCACACGCCTTACCAGCGCCTCGCCCAACTCCATGATTTCATCGGCACAGGCATTGAGGAAGGCAGCACGCTGTTCAAGACTGGTCTGGCGAAACAGCGGCGCAGCAGCCTCGGCCGCCAGCACGGCAGCATCCACCTGGTCGGCAGAGGCCATGGTCATTTCCGGCCCAATTTTTTCCATGGTTGCCGGATTAACCGGCTGGTAAGAACCTGCCTTACCTTTTACCCATTCCCCGTTTATATACAGTTTTCCAGTAATGCTCATGGTCTCTCCCCCCTAAATCCAGCCGCCATCAACAATAAAATTCTGCGCAGTGCACATCCGGCTGTCATCTGACGCCAGGAACAATGTCATTGCACTGATATCCTCAGGCAGCAATTGCTTTTTCAAACACTGTCTTCGGTTAATTTCCAGCACGGCCTCGTCATCAACCCAGTTTTCCAGTTGGCGGTCGGTCATCACCCAACCGGGAACCAGTGTATTGATACGAATATTATCTTCCCCCAGGTCCCGTGCCAGCCCCCGGGTCATACCTTCCAGGCCAGCCTTGGCCGTCGTGTAACAAGTCATATTGGGCTGACGCTCATGCCAGCTCATGGAACCGAAATTGATAATGGCCCCACCACCCAGCGCTTTCATGTGAGGCTGTACTGCCTGGATGGCAAAGAAGGAATGCCGCATATTGGTATTGATACGCTCATTCCAGTAATCAACCGTGACATCCCTGAAGTCATGCCGGGTGTCATTGGCAGCATTGTTGACCAGCACATTGACCGGCCCGACTTCATCATGCACGGTACTGATAACCTGCTTCAGGCTGTCGATATCCAGCAGGTTGCAATTGAAATACCTTGGCGTAGCTGCACTTTCAATGGCTGCAATCTGTTCTACCAGGGACCGGGCCGCATCATCCTGGATGTCGACGAAAGCCACATGCGCCTGCTGCCGGCAAAAGGCTTCAACCAGGCTCGCACCAATGCCGGTGGCTCCGCCGGTAATAAAGACGACTTTGTTTTTGAGACTGGGATAGTTGTTGGTCAGGTTCATGAAGTAATTGCCTTGCAGGTTGTGGTTGACTAGTGGGAATGTGCCGGCACATCTGCGCCACGGCATCCCACCAGGAAATCAAAATCACAGCCTTCGTCTGCCTGCAGCACATGCTTGCAATACAACTCCACGTAACCGCCGTTGAGGGCCTGCCTGTGGTCCCTGGCCAGCAAGTCGAGACGACGGGCCAGCTCTTCATCACTGACCTCCAGTTGCAGGATGCCATTTTCGGCATCCAGCGTTATTTCATCGCCGTCCTGGACAGCAGCAAGCGGCCCCAGTTCCATGGCCTCAGGCGCCACATGCAGGACAACGGTGCCGAATGCGGTACCGCTCATGCGGGCATCGGAAATACGTACCATGTCGGTCACTCCCTGCTTGAGCAATTTGGGTGGCAAACCCATATTACCCACTTCTGCCATGCCTGGATAACCCTTGGGCCCGCAGTTGCGCAGGACCATGACCGAGTCCTTGTCGATCTCCAGGTTGTCATCCTCGATGCGGCTTCTGTAGTCATCGATATTGTTAAACACGACAGCCTTACCGCGATGCTTCATCAGGGCGGGTGTGGCTGCCGAAGGCTTCAATACGGCACCACGCGGTGCCAGGTTTCCTTTCAACACACACAGACCGCCATTTTTCACCAGTGGCTTGTCAAATGCGCGAATCACATCATCGTTGTACGTTGGTGCTTCCTTGACGTTTTCCCACAGGCTTTTGCCGTTGGCCGTCAAGGCATCCTTGTTCAGCAAATCATGCTCACCCAGGGCACGCAGCACGGCAGGCAAGCCGCCGGCATAGAAAAAGTCTTCCATCAGATACTGCCCTGATGGCTGCAGATTGACGAGTGTGGGTACGTCTTTACCATATTGCTGCCAATCTGCCATATCCAGATCAGTGCCGATACGCTGAGCAATGGCCTTCATGTGAATAATGGCATTGGTCGAACCGCCAATGGCAGCAATCGTACGTATGGCGTTAATGAATGCTTCACGCTTGAGAATTTTGCTCAGGCACAGGTCTTCCATCACCATATCGACAATACGCATACCGCTCATGTGGGCCAGGACATAGCGACGTGAATCAACCGCCGGAATCGCCGCATTATGCGGTAGGGAAACACCCAGCGACTCGGCCATGCAGGCCATGGTAGAGGCCGTTCCCATGGTGTTACATGAACCGGCAGAGCGCGACATGTTGCTTTCAGCACTCATGAATTCATCAAGGGTAATTTCACCAGCCTTGAGTTTTTCGCTCATTTGCCAGACCAGTGTGCCGGAACCCACTTCACGGCCCTTGTGCTTGCCGTTGAGCATGGGACCGCCTGTCACCAGGATCGCCGGCACATCGCAGCTGGCGGCACCCATCAACAGGGCCGGCGTGGTCTTGTCACAACCGGCCAGCAGGACGACACCGTCAATCGGGTTGCCGCGTATGGCCTCTTCCACATCCATGGATGCCAGGTTACGCGTTAGCATGGCGGTCGGGCGCAGATTGGATTCACTGTTGGAAAAAACCGGGAATTCGACCGGCATACCACCGGCTTCATAGATGCCATTCTTCACTTTTTCGGCAATCTTGCGAAAATGGGCATTACATGGTGTCAGTTCCGACCAGGTATTACAGATACCTATTATTGGCCTGCCATCAAATTCATGATCTGGAATGCCCTGGTTTTTCATCCAGCTACGGTACATGAAACCGTTTTTGTCTCGGGTACCAAACCATTCTGCCGAACGCAGTGTTTTCTTATTTTTGCTCATAATTATAAAACGAGTTAGTGTTGGTCACCCAACCAGGATTCCCAATTTTTTATTAATTGTCATATGATATAACAATTATGGAAATATAGTCTCTCATGCAGTCTAAAAACCAGCAACCGAAAAATCTCAATGCCCAGCTAGTTGATACCCTGGGCCTGCGTATTGTCAACGGTCACTACAAGGAAGGTGAACAACTTCCCGTAGAGTCCGAACTTTGTGTGGAGTTCGGCGTGAGCCGCTCCATCATGCGCGAAGCCACCAAGATTCTCTCTGCCAAGGGGCTGCTGGCATCCAGGCCGCGAATCGGCACCCTGGTCAGGGAGCGCATGCACTGGAACCTGCTCGACACGCAGGTGCTGGCCTGGATTACCGAATCCATGCAGCCGGAAGCCTACCTGAACATGATGTTCGAGGCCCGACTTGCTATCGAACCCCGCTCTTCCGCCATTGCCGCGGAAAAGGCGACCAAAGAAGATATTCGGCGCATCAAGCAAGCATACATTGACATGGCTGCCGCAACCGATCTTTCCGAATCCCTGGAGCCGGATATTCGCTTTCACCAGGCCATCATGGACGCTACACACAACGATATCATCCAGTATATGGGCCATACCCTGCACAGCACCCTGGCCATCTCCATCCAGCTGACATCGTGGCATCCTGATAATCATCTGGCATCTTTACCCAAACATGAAGCCATCTACAAGGCCATTGCAGCCAGGGATCCGCAGGCTGCCCTGGAGGCAACCCGGACACTGCTTATCGATTCACGCAAGGATTTTGATTACAAGAAACGCCTGCCAACAACTGGAAAGAAGGCCAAGGCTGCTCCCAAAGCCCGCAAAGCCAGGGCCACAAAGCGCAAGATCAAGAGCGTAACCTGAAGGTACCCAAATGAGACTGATCCAGTACCTGGATGATTCCGGCAAACCCGGTGTTGCCATGGTTCGTAACAGGGAAACCGTGGAAGTCATTGCAGAAACCGGCAGCCTCTTTGAGCTGGCCCGGCGCGCCATTAACGAAGAAAGCACCCTGGCCGGGCTGGCCGGCACACTGGCCAGCGGTAAAACCCTGGATTACCAGATCCTGGTTGATAACAACCGCCTGCTCCCGCCCCTGCACCATGTCGACCCTGCCCATACCCTGGTTTCCGGTACCGGGCTGACACACCTGGGCAGTGCTGAATCCCGGGATGCCATGCATAAAAAGCTGCAGGCCCAGGACAGCGAACTCACCGATTCCATGCGCATGTTCCGTCTCGGCCTGGAAGGCGGCAAGCCCGCCCCCGGCAAACCCGGTGTACAACCGGAGTGGTTTTACAAGGGCGACGGCGACATGGTGGTGGCACCCGGCGCCGACCTCGCCTCCCCGGATTTTGCCCTGGATCTGGGGGATGAAGCTGAAATCGTCGGGGTCTATCTGATTGGTGATGATCACAAGGCCTATCGCCTGGGTTTTGCCCTGGGCAACGAGTATTCCGATCACAAAACCGAGCGCATGAACTATCTCTACCTGGCTCACAGCAAATTGCGCCAGTGCGCCTTTGGCCCTGAACTGCTCCTGGGTGAATTGCCCGCTGATGTCAACGGTACATCACGCATCATTCGCGATGGCAAAACACTCTGGGAAAAACCTTTTCTCAGTGGCGAGAGCAACATGAGCCACAGCATCACCAACCTGGAATACCACCATTTCAAATACAGTGCCTTTCTGCGGCCAGGCGATGTGCACATCCATTTTTTTGGCACGGGCACACTCAGTGTCGCAGACGGTATCGAGACCCGGCCGGGTGATGTGTTTGAACTGGAAAGCGAGCTGTTCGGCAGGCCGCTGAGAAACACTTACCGGGTGCAGGCCAGTGAAACGGATTGCGACAGACCTGTCGTTGAACTTTGACGTATCCAGGCAAGGCACGTAGCCACACAACAAGACAGAACAACAATAACAATTCGACAGGGAGAAAGATCATGACATTCAAACCAGCCACATTACTGGCCAGCCTGCTGGCACTGGTATTCACCACCGGCATGCTTCATGCCCAGGTGGAAACCCAGGTACCGCCCGTGGAGGCAAATGCCAAGGCCGTGAAAGTGGAGCGCATCAAGATTCACGGTGCATCGCTGGAAGGCAACCTGGAGGGCAATGTTGTGAACCGGGATGCCCTGGTCTTTCTGCCGCCGGGCTATGACGCCAATCCCCAGCGCCGCTACCCCGTGGTTTATGCCCTGCACGGCTATTCCATCGGTGCCGAGCAATGGTCACAGGAAATCCACGTTCCCCAGACTATTGAAGGCGCCTTTGCGCGCGGCGCACAGGACATGATCGTGGTACTGCCGGACTCCAAAACCCGGCATAACGGGTCAATCTACTCCAGTTCGGTGACTACCGGTGATTTCGAGAATTATGTGGCCGAGGATGTGGTCGCCTACATGGACAGTCATTACCGAACCATTGCTGATCGCAACAGCCGCGGCCTGGTGGGCCATTCCATGGGTGGCTACGGTGCCGCGCGTATCGGCATGAAGCACGATGATGTCTTCAGCGCACTCTACATCATGAGCCCGGGCCTGTTGTCAGCCAGACCTGCAGGAGAGCCTGGTGAACTGGAGGCTGTAGCAAGTGCCATGACGTCACCGGCAGATTCCGAAGACCAACCCTTCTTTGTTCGGGCCCAACTGGCCGTGGCTGCTGCGTGGTCTCCCAACCCGGAAAACCCGCCGCTGTACCTGAACCTGCCCTACAAAAATGGTGAATTACAGGAAGACGTGATTGCCAAGTGGGCCGCCAATGCACCTCTGGCCTTCGTCGACCAGTACATCGGTAATCTGAAACGTTACACCGCCATTGCCATGGATGTAGGCGACGAGGATGGCGGTCGCTTTGATGCCCAGAAACTTCATGACATCCTGGACCGCAATGGCGTGGCGAACGATTTTGAAATATACCAGGGCACGCACACCAGCCACGTGGCGGTACGTTTCCAGAATGACGTGATGCCGTTTTTCAGCGAGCACCTGGCACACTGACAGCACACAGATAACAAACAAATAACAACAAGGGGCTTTCTCCATTTATGGCCAATAGGGACAGCCCTTGTTCCTATGGTTCAGGTCAGGTGACGGTATTGATGAGCGTACCGATGTGGTCAATAGTGATGCTGATGACATCGCCACTGGCCAGGGTGAAAGGACTATCCGGGACGATGCCGGTGCCGGTCATCAGGAAGGCGCCATGCGGGAAACTGCATTCGCGGAACAGGAAAGCGGCCAGGTCCTCGAAACTGCGGGTGATCATGCTGATCGACACCTCGCCGGTATAAACCGGTTCTCCCCCGCGTTGAATTTCCAGCCGTATCATTGAATCGCTGGCAATAGGCTCCCGGGTAATCAGCACACAGGGACCGAGAGCAGCGCAGCCGTCATAGGTTTTTGCCTGCGGCAGGTACAGCGGGTTTTCACCCTCAATGCTGCGCGAACTCATGTCGTTGCCGATGGAATACCCGATAATCTCGCCGCGATGGTTGAGTGCTAGCACCAGTTCGGGTTCCGGTACATCCCAGGAGGAATCGGCCCGAATGCGAACCTTGTCATTGTTGCCTACCGTGCGCTGCCGCGTGGCCTTGAAGAACAGCTCGGGTCTGTCTGCTTCGTACACACGCTGGTAGAAATCCCCGCCGCCAGCATCCTTCGATTCTTCCTGCCTTTCCTCCTTGCTGCGCTGGTAAGTCACTCCGCTAGCCCACAACTCCTGGTTAGCCATGGGCGGCGGTTGTACTCCGGCCAGCAGTTGTTGCGGATCCTCGCACACCGGCAGGGTGCCGTGGCGGGATTCCAGCCAGTCATGAATGGCATCCTGTGTCATCAGGTCATCCCAGGCTGTATCGGTGTCGAGACGATAATCGCCGGCATGCTCCATCAGGATGCCCGCGGCAGTGTTATATATCTTCATAGGCCTGTCAGTGTCCTGCTTTAAAAGCCAATAGCGGTAGGTGAACGGGAGCATAGTGTATAGCAGTTGCTTTTGCGGGTCGCGGAACCGGGATCGCGAAACTGGACATCCGCTTTTTTCCTCACTAAGCTTCCGTTATCACCAATCATATGATGATTGGGCAAACCAAGAATAATAAAAAACAATAACGATAAAAACAAAAAGTCATCACAAACCATTCAAAGGGTGTTTCCATGTCCAGACCAAGTCTTTGCCGCCACCTCGTCACACTGATTCTTGCCTGCCTGCTTTCACCGGTGCTTTTACTGGAACAGGCACTGGCACAGGATGCCCGCATCAAGATTGATGTTGACCGCACCATCGGCGAAGTCAGCCCCCTTATCTATGGCAACTTTCTGGAACACCTTGGCCGTGCCGTTTATGGCGGCGTCTATGAACCGGGTTCACCACTGGCCGATGCCGACGGCTTTCGCACTGATGTCATGGAGGCCACACGGGATCTCAACGTCACCATGCTGCGCTATCCGGGTGGCAATTTCGTGTCCAACTATCACTGGAAAGACGGTGTTGGTCCGGTTGAGGAGCGCCCGACGCGCATGGAACTGGCCTGGTCGCGACTGGAAGACAACAGCTTCGGCACCAACGAGTTCATGGAGTTTGTCAGGAAAATCGACGCCGAACCCTACTTCGCCATCAACATGGGCAGCGGTACTTTCGAGGAAGCCCAGCAGTGGGTGGAATACACCAATGTCGCCGATGGCCCCTACTATGCCGAACTGCGCAAGCAACATGGCTATGAGGAACCCTGGAATATCAAGTACTGGAGCCTGGGCAACGAGATGGATGGCGGCTGGCAGATCGGCCACCTGAACAAGGAAGACTATGCCAAGAAGGCCATTGAAACCGCCAAGGTCATGCGCCTGACCGACCCCTCAATCAAACTGGTTGCCGCCGGCTCATCCGACTACCGACCCGGTTCAGACCCCATGGGCTGGAACGGCTATGTACTCAATGAAATGCGTGATGTGATTGATTACATCGCCATCCACATGTACGTGGGCAACCCGGCGGATGACTATTACAACTTCATGACGACACCCAACATCATGGATGAGCGCACCCAGCAACTCAGGGGCCTGATCAATATCGCCATGTCCAATGCCACCGGTCGCGGTGATCGTGATCCCATCTACGTGGCCTGGGACGAATGGAATGTCTGGTACCGCGCCCGTGGTGGTGCCGACGTGGTCGGCGTACGCGCTCTCGAGGAACAGTACAACCTGGAAGATGTGCTGGTGGTCTCCGGCTTTCTCAACACCTTCATTCGCAATGCCGACATCGTGAAAATTGCCAACATGGCCCAGCTGGTCAACGTGATCGCCCCGATTTTTACCAGCGAGGACGGTATGTTCCACCAGACCATTTTCTATCCCCTGCAACTGTTTGCCCAGAATGCCCATGGCACCGCACTGGATGTTTTCGTGGACTCGGATACTTTCGATACGGAAAACTTCTCCGCCGGCATGGCCGAAGCCAGCACACAACAAACCGGCGTCCCCTACCTGGATGTGTCGGCAACTTATGAAGATGACGGCACAGTCATCATCAACGTGGTCAACCGTCACAAGGACGAGGCCATCAGCACCGACATCATTTCCCAGACAGGCGAGTTCAGGGGCAACATGGTAGTGTATGAGGTTAACGGCCCGGACATCAAAACCACCAACGGCTTCTCCGGCGAACCCGTGCGGACCGAGCAAAAAGACGATATTCGCGTACGTGGCGAGCAGTTCCGCTACACCTTTCCTGCCCACTCCTTCACCCAGCTTATCGGGACAATAGATCCGGACTGAGCCCATTGGGAGTGCCGGTGCCGGCAGTAATCCACGAAACCACTCGAGAAGCATGTGTTTCGGGATTTTTCCGGTCTTTCCCGTAAGCTTTCAGGACAACCAGCCGGTTGTCCCGGCATACTTGCTGCCTACTTGATGTAGTCCGGGGCAGTCGTGCTAGGATTCTGTGGCACGCTCTGGCAATAACAAACAACAATGATTTGGGGATCATCCATGTTCAGGTTTATTTCACTGGTCGGCTTGTTGCTGGCTGTTGCCTGTACGCCACAAGAAGGGCCGGCACCGGAGACGGGCATGGCCGACACCGCACCAACCCCGACCACACCGAATCTCAATGGTGTCTGGCAGGTACTCAATACGGCCAACTTTGATCTCGAACCCCATGCCGCCCGGCAGGGCAGTACCGAACAACTCGGCGCCATCGCGGCCGTACCACCCGGCAAGGGCTTTGTGAGCACCGGCACTATTCCCTACCTGCCCGAGGCGCTGGCCCAACGTGACCTGAACTTTGCCAATCGTCGTACGGAAGACCCGGAAGCCAAGTGCTTTCGCCCGGGTGTACCCCGAGCCACCTACATGCCTTACCCCTTCCAGGTATTCCAGACTGACTCGGAAATTTTCATCGCCTACCAGTACGCGTCAGCCACGCGCACCATCAACCTCGAAGAGCATATGGCAGCGCCATTTGACAGCTGGATGGGCTGGTCAAACGGTCACTGGGAAGGCAACACCCTGGTGGTGGAAGTCACGGGCCTGAACGGCCAGAGCTGGCTGGATCGTGCAGGCAATTTTGCGTCTGCCAATGCCAGGGTGACGGAACGCTACACCCTGCTTTATGCCGATCACCTGCAATACGAAGCCACCATAGAAGACCCCACGGTCTATAGTGAACCCTGGACCATTGCCATGACCCTGTACCGGCATGTGAATGAAAACCCGGAGTTTCTCGAATTCAAATGTGTCGAGTTTGCGGAAGAGCTCATGTATGGTCACCTGAAAAAAACCACGAATGACTCCAGCGGAGGTTCAGACAATGACTGACTTCACTGTCCGTTCTCTTTTATTTTCCAAAAAGAGTTATCTGCCACTGACACTGGCAGCCCTATCCGTCATGCCCTTGAGCCTGGCATTAGCCCAGGCCGACAATGCAGGCGATATACCGCGCACCGACTACGGCAAGCCGGATTTCCAGGGATACTGGTCCATGACCACGGTCACACCACTTGAACGTCCCCCGTCCCTGGCCGGCAAGGAATTTTTTACGCCCGAGGAGTTTGCCGAATTTGAAGCCGAGCGCCTGGAAGTCGAGGAAACCGAGCCAGGCACACAGGCTGATGTGCACTACGGCTTTGACGATTACGGCTTGCATGCCAGCCAGAATGTACGCGCTACAAACCTGAGAACCTCCATCATTTACGATCCACCAAATGGTCGCATCCCGGACATGACACCGGCGGCAGCCTCACTGCGGGCCGAGCGCCAGGCCTATTACCAGGCCCATGCCACCGACAGTGCCCAGGACAGGATGCTGCAGGAACGCTGTATTGTCTGGCCCCACAATGGCCCGCCCATGTTGCCCACCGGCTACAACAACAATGCCAAGGCCGTGCAGACCGAAGACCATTTCGTGTTCATGCAGGAGATGATGCAGGATCCGCGCATCATTCCACTGGATGACAGGGAGCCGATAGCAGCGAACATCGGTCAGTGGTACGGGCGCTCCCGCGGCCACTGGGAAGGTGACACCATCGTCGTGGAAACCACCAACTTCACGGGCATCACCGGCCGGGGTATCCCCTCCATCTCCACCGATGGCAAGGTGACCGAGCGCTTCACCATGGTCTCGCCGGATACCATGTTGTACCAGTTCACCGTGGATGATCCCGCCACCTTTACCAGCTCCTGGTCGGGTGAATTTCACATGCAACGCACCACCGGTCCCATGTTTGAATACGCCTGTCACGAGGGCAACTACGGCATCGTTGATGTGCTCAGTGCCGCCCGTGCAGCAGAGGAGGAATAGCGCGTGCAGACATCCAGAACACTATTGCTTGTATTGACACTGAACCTGCTGCCGCTGACAGCACAGGCCCACCATGCCTTTGCCTCGTCCTTTGACGTCAACCTGCCGCTGGAACTGCATGGCACTGTCAACAAGGTGGAACTGATCAACCCTCACTCCTGGATTCACATTGATGTCGTCAACGAGGAAGGGATCACCGAAACCTGGCGCATCGAAGGCGGCAGTCCCAATGCCCTGTACCGCAATGGCATCACCAGGGATTCCATACCGGTAGGTTCAGAACTGATCATTACCGGATACGGCGCCCGTGATGGCAGCTTGCGCGCGGTCGGTGCCAATATCACCTTTGCCGACGGTCGCCCGGTATTTTTTGGCGGCACCAAGGTCCCGGATGAGGAATAAGATGCTACCGTCCTGCCAGACAGCCTGTCGCCACCACACCGGTAAACATTTTTCACCGGTATTACTTACGCTTGTCGCCATCCTGCTTACCACAGGTTGCCAGACTGCCGGCTTGGATACCGCCGCTGCTGAGAACTCACTGGCACCACCCGCTGCCGCTGCAGTATTCGGTGAAGCGGTCAGGGTAACAGGACATCCCGATCCCCTGTCCCTGCTTGACCATGGCGACCCCGAGCTGGCCAGGAACAAACGCCTGGTCTTTGATTTCTGGCGCAGCATCGTAAATGCCGGGCAGGTGGAACTGGCAGATACCATGCAACAGGAACATTACATCCAGCATAGCCCGGTGCTGCCTACCGGGCGTGAAGCATTCAAGCAGATTTTCTCGGTTGTACCCCGCCTGGACCCCATTCCCGAACTGGTTTCACCTCCCCTGGTATCCATCATTGCCGAGGGTGACCTGGTGGCCATGACCCTGGTGGAAACATTGCCTGAACCCGACGGCATCGGTACCTATACCACCACTCACTTCAACCTCTTTCGCATAGAGGACGGTCGCCTGGCAGAGCACTGGCACTCGGTACAGACCCCTCCGGGGCCGGAAGTGCTGCTGCCCGAAGATGGCGGCCCCCAACTGGTTACCGGGGCGTCTGGCGATGACCAGTACGCCCTGCTGGAAGCAGAAGATCCCGAACTGGAAACCAACAAGCGCCTGGTATTTGATCTCTGGCGCCAGGTCATTGATGCCGGACACGAGGAACTGGCCGATATTTACCTGAGTGAAGACTATATCCAGCACAATCCCAATGCCGCTACCGGGCTTGCGGGCTTCAAGGCCTACTTTGCCAGTCGCGAAGACCTGCCCATTGCCAGCAGCATCAGGGATGATGTCGTTGCGGTGGTAGCCGAAGGCGATCTCGTGGTCCTGGCACTGCGTTTTGAATATCCGCATCCTGTCCACGCCGGCAGAATCTACACCACCACCTGGTTCGACATGTTCCGTATTGAAGATGGCCGTATTGCCGAACATTGGGATGCCGCCATGAAAGCCGGCAACGCCGCAAACTGACCCGAAAAGGGTCTTTCAGATAACTCAATTAATCGTCAACAATACTGGACGATCAGTTCGTTACCCGCTATTCTTCGCACCTTCCTTGCACATTGGCTGCAAAATGATTGAATTTGCAGCAAATTCATATACTTACTAGGAATAAAAAAGGAGCGTAAAAGTACAGGGAAGACAGAAAATCTAGTAGTGCAAGGGGAACGCGTAACTGTGGACACAAGCGCCCTGAATCAGGGAGAAACTTTTCGTCTCCTGCCTGAATGCAGTAATCAGCAGCAAGACGAAGGCCTTTGTTCGCAACATAATTAACACAACTATCCATACTAAGGGAGAAACCCAAATGTATAAGGGAAAGAGCCTGAGCTCTATCAAGAGAAAGACCGCCCTGAGTACCTCCATCGCCATTGCCCTGGGCATGACACTTCCCGGTGTCTCCTCCACAGTGCTTGGCCAGGATGATCTCGAGGAAATCGTGGTCACCGGTTCTCGTATCGTGCGTCGTGATTACGAAGCGACCAGCCCGATCGTGACGGTGAACGAAGAAACATTTGACCAGATCAGTAGCCTGGGCGTGGAGGCAGCAATGAACCAGCTGCCGCAGTACGTGCCGGCTCAAACCATGTTCAGCTCGACCGACGTACAGCCCAGTGCTTTCAACACACCGGGTATTGCCACCTTGAACCTGCGTGGTATCGGCGCCAACCGTAACCTGGTCCTCATTGACGGACGTCGCGCCCAGCCAGCCAACGCCCAGTTGGTCGTCGACATCAACTCCATCCCTTCTGCTGCCATTCAAAGCGTGGAAGTTATCTCGGGTGGTGCTTCTGCCGTGTACGGTGCTGACGCCATGGGTGGTGTGACCAACTTCATCCTCAAGAAAAATTTTGAAGGCTTCAACCTGAACGTGCAGACTTCCGGCACCCAGGAAGGCGATGGTGAAGAAACCACCATCAGCGCCCTGATCGGCGGTGACTTCGGCAACGGCGGCAACGTCATGCTGGGTCTGTCCACGTCCGAGCGCCAGGCGGTACGCCAGGCTGATCGCGATTTCTACGTGGATGGCTGGCGCGATCCCAACACCACAGGCGGCAGTGCCTTCAAGTATGCCAACCTGGAATTTTCAACCAGAAACCAGCCAAGTGATGATGCCTATGCTTCCATCTTCGGTCCTGGCATTGCCGCACCCGGAGAAGAAGTCTATGTCAATCCGGACGGCACCCTGTTCCTGAACAGCTCCTCTCAAGGTGCCGTAAACTACACCGGTCCGTTGAACGATGAATTCAAGCTGGCAGGTGAAGGTACCACCAACCCGGGTGTACTGAACAACAACACGACTTACGGCCTGATCACCACGCCGCTGAAGCGTTACTCCATGTTTGCCCGGGCCAATTACGATTTCTCGGACAACCTGAATGTTTACATGCAGGGCAGTTACAACCAGATGCAGGTCGACACCATCCTGACCTGGGCACCGGCCACTTCACAGTGGGCGGCCACCATTCCGGTTGACGGTCGTGCCATTCCCGCCCAGCTGCAGACTCTGCTGGATTCACGTCCTGATCCGACAGCGCCTTACACCCTGTCACAGTCACTGGACTATGTCGGTGCCCGCGCCACCAAGAACAGCACTGACATGTTCCAGATGATGTTCGGTGTGGACGGCAACATCGGTGACACCTCCTGGACCTACGACGCCTACATCTCCCACGGTAAAACCACCCTGATCACCGAGATGAACGGATTCGCGGGTCTGCAGAACTACCGCAACGTGGTGACTGCACCGAACTGGGGAGCCAACCTGCTGGATTCCGTCGGACCACCCCTGTTCTTCGAAGTGCAGTGTACGACCGGCCTGCCGGTGTTCGAGGATTTCACACCGTCTCAGGATTGTATTGATTCCATCAATACCAACATGAAGCACAACACCGAGATCGAACAGGACATCATCGAGATCAACCTCACAGGTGATGTCTTTGAACTGCCTGCCGGCATGATGGCGGCGGCGGTAGGTGCCACCACGCGTGAGAACTCTTTCCGCTGGCGTCCGGATTTCCAGCTGGTCAGACCTTCCACCAACTACCCGATCGGTCTGTTCCCGTCCAGCTATACGCAGGGCAAGACCGAAGTGGACGAATTCTACGGCGAGCTGCTGGTGCCGGTACTGCGTGACATTTCCGGCATCCAGGAGCTGAACCTGGAACTCGGTGCCCGTTATTCCGACTGGAACTATGCCGGTGAGATCTGGACCTACAAGGCCCTGGTCGACTGGTCCGTCAACGACACCGTACGATTCCGTGGCGGTTACCAGAAGGCCAACCGTGCACCAAACGTGTCCGAGCTGTTCACCGGTGCCAGCACCAGAGTTGTGGGCTTCCCCGGTGCCGACCCCTGTATGGTCAACACACGCAACACTACCTGGGGCAACCATCCGGACAACCCGAACCGTGCCCAGGTCATTGAACTGTGTAGCGAGCTGATCAACCGTTCGACTGGTGGCAACAACGAAAGCCCGTGGCACACGTCACCGGATTTCCCGAACGCGGTTGTTGGTCCGTTCCCGTTCAACTTCCCACTTGAGCTGGCCAATATCACTGGTAACGTCAACCTGGAAAACGAAGAAGCCGATACCTACACCCTGGGTGTGGTGTTGAACTCACCGTTTGGTGGCATCCTGGAAAATTCCACTCTGGCCATCGACTACTACCGCGTGGAAATTCAGAACGCTATCGCGCCGACCAATGCCTACAGCGTCTACGCGAAGTGTCTGAACGAAGACGGCAGCAACCCGAACTATGAGTTCAATGAATCCTGTGGACTCATTACCCGTGATGCTGACGGCTATCGTGCCACAGTGGATACCCCGTACCAGAACCTGGGCGGACTGGAAACTGCCGGTGTCGACGTACAGCTGAACATGGGCTTCGATGCCATGGGCGGCCTGCTGAGCATCAGCTCGGTGTTCAACTACCTGGATTACTACCGTGACCAGGTATCACCGACCGATCCGTTCATCGAAGGTACAGGCACCCTGCGTGCCGGTGGTCAGTTCGACTACCGTATCCTGACCAACGTCAACTACATCCGTGATAACTGGAGCCTGGGCTTCCGTCATCGTTTCCTGCCGGAAATTGATGCGGCAGACAAGGCAGTCAACCCCAATACCACAGTACAAGGGGCTGACAGCTATCACATGGTGGATGCGTTCGGCAGCTACCAGTACTCTGACGCCATCACCCTGCGCGGCGGTATCGATAACATTTTTGACCTGGATCCGGAAAACTATAACCGGAACCCCGGCGTCAACAATGCCCTCAATACCACCAACCCGGCGTATTACGATGTCCTTGGACGCCGTTTCTACGTTGCAGTGGAGTTGAACTACTGATGAAACTTGTCTGACACGACAGGTGTCAGCATAAAAAAGGTGGGCATTATGCCCACCTTTTTTTTATCCCTTATTTATATCTTGAATTATCTTCGCCGGGCCCTGCACGAATTGCCTTGGCTGGACCGGCTACAGAAAGTGTTTCCTGGTATGTCATAATCACCGTTATGAATGTCATTTTGTTTTGTCTAATTTATACGGAGTCGCAATGAAACAAACCTTATCACTTACCCTGTTCCTGCCTGTCATTCTGCTTGCAGCTGGCGCACAGGCACAGACCGAACTCCGCAACCAGCTCCAGCAATGCGCCGAAGTCGACAACGTACTGGAACGCCTGGCCTGTTACGATGAACTTTCCACTGACAATGCGGCAACCCCGCCACCTTCAGCCCCTGCCGCCAGCCCGCCTGTGGTTAACAGACCACAACCTGCGGCACCTGCCCGGGCCGTGACCGAATCTGTTCCGGCACCGGAATCAACACAGGCTGCTGAAAGTGATGAACCAGTTGCAGAAGACGATATCAGTTCTTTTGGGCAGGCA
>CAZROW010000005.1:0-2809 GCA_964601805.1 uncultured Enterobacteriaceae bacterium | reverse complement strand
TGCTGAAAGTGATGAACCAGTTGCAGAAGACGATATCAGTTCTTTTGGGCAGGCACCCGAACAGGCACGTGTTGAAACCCTGGAGGATGGTGAGAAAGCACTGGTGGACACGATCACCGAAATCAAGCGCCTGGATTCCACCCGGGTCCTGATCACACTGGCCAGCGGCCAGGTCTGGCGCCAGACTGTCGGCAAGCGTTACTTGCTGCGCGAAGGCGACACCGTGCGCATTACCGCGTCCGACTGGGGCAATGATTATCGCCTGTCAGCAGACGGCAAGCGGGGCTATATCCAGGTCAATCGCGCACGTTAAAACGTGCTGGCAGTACAGAATGTTTTCATGGGGCGATTTGTGAGGACCCACCCACATCTTCCGTGTAATGCAGGGCGTCGGTATTACCCTCGATGCACGCAAACTCCAGGATTTCCGCTCGCGGGTCATTGCCACGACGCATCAGTGCGCTGATGGTCCATGGTGACGTATAGGCATCTACGTCTTCAAAGGTAGCTTCGTACTGGTAAGCATCATTGTTGATCGGCGTGAAGCGTTCAGTGACAACCAGCTGGTCTGAATGGCGGTTGCCGCCAAGATCAAGCCAGGTAATGGCATTGTTGTTGGTGGTTTCAATCACCAGGGTATCGCCTTCCCAATGACCCCTCCCGTCTCCCATGAATAGTTTGATGGCTTCCGACAGCGGTGCTTGCACTTCCAGGGTAACAATACGCCTGGCACCCTGGAATTCATGCAGGAACACGATGGTGTCTTCACTGTGCTGGATAATCAGGCCGGCTCCTGAATAGGCCTGGCGCCACAGGTGACTGGGCACACCGGACATGTAGCAGTGCAGTTCCGGCTCCTCGAACATGCGCTGCTCGGCCTCGGCACGCAGTTGCGCATACACCGGGGTATAGGGAATCGCACGCTCATCTTCTGCCACCGGCTCGCCATCTACCTCGGTGATATTCATGGAGATGTCGTTAAGGTTGGTATCAAAACCCCAGTTGCCACTCAGGTCCGGCTTGCCATTGGGCAGGCGTTCGAAAGGCCCGGGCTCAGGTGGCGGTAAAGGTTCGGTAGTCGGCAACTGGAACTGGGCCTGCACCATGACCGATGACCCCAACACAATCATCAAAAGTCCGGCAACCAGCAAGCCGAAATAGCTGTTGTTCTTCATTCTTCGGCCTCCGGCAATTCCGGTGCGCCCAGGGCATTGTCGGCATAGGCGTGGCATTCGTATTCCAGTAAACGCTTGTCGGGATCCTTGTGCCGGTACAGGTAAGTGGTGATGGTCCAGGGCCGGGTAAAATCCTCGGGATCCGTCAGTGTGGCTTCATAGCGGATGGTGTCGGCATCGACCAGGGTAAAACGTTCATTCACCCTGAGGGTCGCACCGCCGGCATGATTGCCGGAGCGATCAAGCCAGCTGTCAGGATGGAAGTTGAACACATCGGTCACCAGGCTGTTGTTCTCAAAGCGCCCCACGGAATCGCCGTTCCACAAATCCAGTTCGCCTTCACCAAAATGATCATCACGGTTGAGCATGACAAAGCGGGTGTTGTGGACATATTCGGACATGATGGTGAGGAAATTCTCTGACTGCACGATCTGCAGGGGGAATGGCATATACATCATGTGTGGTACACCCGGTTTGTAGCAGCGGGCTATCGGGTCAGCAGCCAGGTTGGCACGATTTGCCGCCAGCCGGTTCAGGCCGTTGGTGTTGTAGGGAATCCTGCCATCCGGTGGATCGGTAATGATGCCGGCCCCGGCAGGAATGCCGTAACTGGCATTATGGGGTTCAATATTGAAATGCGGTGCGGTATCCAGTACTTGCCAGATACCTTCAAAATCCGGCTGCCCGAAACGGTTTTTCGGTGGCACATAGTCCTGGGCAGCAACCAGGGGTGACAGGAAAACCAGGCACAGGGAAAGCTTTTGCAGCAGACGGGCGGGGGCTATGAATAACATGTTCGGCGGGCTGATGATTATTTACGTCCGGGCAACACGCCGGCCGGTATGCCGTTCGGGTTGGGATCAAACAGGGCCATGACTGTGCGCGGCTCATCCAGCATGACGCCGTTTTGCGCTACCAGCTTGACGTCCCGCGCCCACAAACGGGCAGTGCCGTTCTTCGCGGCAAAGCCACTGACCACGATTTCATCGCCCTCCTGCAGGTCACTGCGGCGCCAGCCCAGGCGAATCAGCTGATTCGGCGGAGGGGTTTCGGCAGCCCAGACGGTTTTGGTGCCGTCTTCCGCGGTGACTTCCAGATGCACCCAGGAGTGCGGATTGACCCAGTCCATTTCAATGAAGCGGCCGCGCAGCTCCATGGGCCGGTTATTGTCAAATTCGGCCCAGACGGAATGATGGGACGCTGCCGGTTGTGCCATAAGTAGTGCCATGATCAGCATGCACAGACTGGCAATGGTCGCGAACAGTTGTTTTACCATCGGAATTTCCCCTAAAAAATCATGGACTGTCTGGTCCTGCAGCCAGTGACTACAGTGGCAGTGAGAATAGCAAGGCGCCTGCTGGCAATCCAGTAGCCCTTCGGTGATTTCAGCACTTTTCGGTGCTTTTCCGGTATCCTTCAGGACTTGGTCCGGTACTCTTCTACAATAGCTTGTGCCAATGACTTGCACCAACAACTTGCACCAACAGGAAGAAGCAAGATAATTGCCGCCGAGGCCACAGAGCACTCCAGGCCGGTAAAAAACATACCGGTTTACTGTTTCGAGGAAATAATAATGACACACCAATACTCTACCCGTTTTGGTTCTCTGGAAGATTACGACAAGGGCCGGGTCG
>CAZROW010000004.1:39173-70429 GCA_964601805.1 uncultured Enterobacteriaceae bacterium | reverse complement strand
TGTGCCCTACGGCTGTTATTTTCACCCTCCTCCGGCGAATCAACCGCCTGAAATAGATCAAGATCCTGGGCAATTACCTGGTTAAAGAAGAATGAAATAACAAACGCTATAAGTTCAAAGACTTTAATTTTCATGCTTTAGCTAACATTTCAATAATATTTAAGAGTTGGAATATTATCATTTTAGACCTGCGCAATATCGTATTTATGCATTCCATACAAAAAAAAACGGCACCCGAAGGTGCCGTTTTTAATACTACTTACTGATATTACTCGGTAACAGTAATTACCATTGCTTTACCACTATAAACGATATCACCGTCTTCAGTAGAGTATGCCAGAGCCACCCTGTGAGTACCGGCACCCAGGGTGCCGCTGAAGATTATGAGGTTATAGGTATCAGCAAGCGGAGTTGCTACAACGTTGGCACCAAGGCCAGCAACTGTGCCGTCCCAAGTCTGCGGAGAACCAGTCTCATCCATATAGGCGAGGATGGAGCTTCCGTTATCCAGTTTAGACAGAATAGCGATGTAGACTTCACCATCTTTACCCTGGTCAGCAGCAGCTACATTCACCGTACCTACCACTGTGACATCGTCAGCAGTGGTAAATTCAGTGGCGTATGTGGCACCACCATCGCTAGATGCACCAGCTTTGAAGGTTGCAGTGGTTGTAGAACCATCAGCAGTTTTCGCCGCTTTTTCAGCATCGGGCTGAGCAATAGCATCGCTTACAGTAACTACGTAAGTGTCAGTAGCACCCAGTCCATCTGTTACGGTAATAGTTGCATTACCTGTTTTCTTGCCAAGTACTGTAACTACATCACCGCTGATTGTTGGTGAGCCAATAGTGGCATCACTTGATTTAACTGTGTAAACGTAGTCCGTAATATTAAGACCACCAGTAACAGTGTTCTTAACAGGGAATCCTACATTTACACTGCCATTAGCACCGGCATCCAGAGCTTTCAGAGTACCGTCACCATAAGCTAGGATGATAGATTCACCAGTAATACCAGATTTACGTGAACCATCAATATTACCGTCTACCAAGGTAAATGACTGGAAGCCGGTGTTACCGCTAGTAAGAATACCTTTCGGTGTAAATACTACTGTAGCAGTTGTCTTCGTAGTCATAACCAACGTGTCATTCGGATTGAATGTCGCGGTAATGGTTGCTGTAGCAATACCAGGGCTAGCTGTAGCCGTAGCAGAAGCATTCTGGAAAGCTACACCCTGAGGCGCAAGCAACCTGAACTCCCTACTTTGCACAATAGCATTAGTATATTTAGGAGTGATAGTCACTTTGGCGAAATCCTTCGCTTCTGTGGCACCTGGCTTAACATCAGTGATCGCACCTGCTTTTGCAGAAGTTGCTATACCAACATTAGCTACATCAACAGTACCACTGACACCTGAATTACCATCAATGGTCATAGCCAATGTAGTACCTACTGGGAACTTGGATCCAGCAGAGTAATTTACCTTCACACTAATAGTACTTGTACCAGCAGTAACACCGGAGGACTCAGCTGTAATTTTACAGATCCATGCACCAGTGGTTACATTATTTTCTGCAGAACATGCACTAATAGTAGGTGTAGCAGCTCCACTAGGATAGCCACTGAAGCTGATAGTAACAGCCTTGATAGAACCTTCCTTCGTAGGAGTCAACCTAAAGTAAGCATCCTGAACATCAGTCTTATTTGATGTTGTCAGAGCACCATAAGTAGTTTCCTTAAAGGTAATAGTTGATGTAACAGCTGCACCACCAGGGCCAGTTGTCTTGAGGTCTTTAGTCTTAGGACCAGCAACATCTACAGTTCCAAGTGGAGTGGCCTTCGCTACTACAAGCTTATTACTAGGCGCTGTAGACTTGTCTGGGTCACCGGGTGAACCAACAGTCAGTGACAAGTCACCAGTTGCGGTTTTGTCAGCTGTAGCTCCTATACCAGAAATAGTAACAGTCAAAGAACCAACACCAGCTGTATTAGTAGCATTACCTACATACAGTGTTAATTTACCTGTTGTGCTGCTAATAGATGCGCTCGGTGCTTCGAGGGTCCAACCAGTGCCTGTTACTTTAATTGTATTTGTACCTTTAAATTTCAAACCCTTTCCTGGAGTAAGAGTAATTGTTCCAGTTTTTCCAGCAGCAACATATCCAACTGCATCACCATCAAAGTTTTCAGTGATATCAATCGTTGGCAGGGTTTGCGTAACAGAGCTACCAGCTACAATTTCCTTAATTTTGTTAGGAGCTGCTATTGTACCTTTGGTAAGCGCTGCAGAAGAGCCATTTGCTTTGACATTAACCAGAGCAGCTGTACCTGATACTGCACCAGAAAGCGCCAAGCCACGAGTACCAGTACTGCCACCAGCCTCAGATTGTACCTGAGAAACTTTGAACGTTACTTGTACATCAGCAGTAGTGGTACCTGACACAGTCAATGACAATGACGGCGTGCCAGTATCAAGCGCGAAGGTACCAGTGCTAGAAACAGCGGTAAATGGGTAAATCTTAAGAGGAGTGTTTACAGTATAAGTAATGGTCGTTCCCTGAGGGGAGAATTTGACCTTTGACTGTGGAGTAAACGTAAGTTTAGCTTTATTAGCTGTTCCCTTAGGCACTGTTACTGTGAACAAAGCAGAAGTAACAGAGGCTGTCTGTTGACTCTGGTCAATCGACGTCAGGCTTTTACCTGAAGCCGAGAAAACCGGCTCTGTTAAACCTTCAACAACTTCAACAACGTACTGGGTTGCGGCCAATCCGCCATTAACAATTACAGATGCTTTTTTAGCACCTTTGGTGGCAGTCGCATCAGCAGTCAGATTTATGCTGATAGTCAACGAATCGCCATGACCTGCTGCTGCAGCGGCAGTGACTACAGCACGGTCCATGCCGCCGTCATTATTGGCGTCGAACAGCTCAACTTTTGGATCATCCAATGTAGGATCACCAAATTCACTTGTGTCCTTCAGCGTGAGGCCTAAAGTAGGCGTCGCTGGTGTGACCAGGAAGCTTGGGCTGCCATCAAAATTCAAGCCTTTAGGCAAACGAATGATGATTTTGGCGTCTTGAGGAATCAGCTTAGTACTAGTTCCTGTCTGCTTAATGATGATGTCATTAGCTCTGACAGCGGAACCACCTGGAGCAACCTTGGCATTACCATCTTGCACGTAACCGGCACCAAAGGCGTCTGTTTTTGAGTTATCGTACGATATTTGCGCAGAAGCAATCGAACTAACGAATGCTGCTACTGCAAATAACGCCGAAGCGAATATTTTCTTGTTCATGTATCAAGCTCTCCTTGAGCGCGCTCAATATTAATTAACGAGGCTTTCACCCCAATTTCTGGTTAAAAGTTTGGGGACAAACCCCGGTTAATAGCTTCTGTAATAGGCCTACGAAGGCGAATGATGCCTACACGCACGCACCATGTCAACATTACTTTACCTACTCTGTGACATGTCTCGCGCTATTTTTCATAATTTCAGCGATAAATCAACACAAAATGATTAAAAAACATAAGGTTGTATGGAAAACATAAGGTTATTTGTGAATTTGTAAAAATTTTACAGTTTTTTAACCCTAACACACTAAATTTCTTCGTTTTTTGCCTGGGCAGGCACTAGATATTGCAATGCGTCATTTTTTGCTGGTTTTTGCGTCGCAAAATAGCCCATTTGGGGGTCAATAATGGGGGTGATTTTTAGCCTTTTTATAGCCCTTATTTTTCAAAATAGGGGGTGATTTTTTTCAGCATGATGGACTGCAAATCCTGCTGCAAGTCCCGTAATTCGTAGCGGTAGAAGCCCTCGGCGTGGGAAATTTCTCCACGCAATGTCAGGGATCGCAGCTTGTTCAGGGCCAGGGCAATATCGATGTATCTGTTTTCAGCCAGCTGGCTTTCATAAATGGCCATTGCAGCCATTTTTTTTTCCAGCTGGCTGGTTATATCAACGAGCAGATTTACCGGACTCTGGACAAGAACTTCATAGCTGACCGGTGTAATTTCCGGATTTACTGTTTTTTTCAACGCAGACCAGATAATAGATGCAGTAGCACGATGATCCGGATGTAATTCAAAGCAACCCGGAAAAAATACAGCAGCAGGTTTGATGTCACTGATCACCCTGCAGACCTGTTCGATGGAATCATCGTTATGTCGCAGTTCCCTGTCCTGATGATTCAGAAAGACTGGTGATTGCATCCCCAGCTCTGCGGCGGCCCTGATCGCTTCCTGCTGTCTTGTTTCAACCAGGTCATTCTGATTGCCACCCAGGGCACCATCGGTCATGACAACAAGATGTGTCTGTATGTTTTGTTGAGCTGCTTTGGCCAGCGTACCGCCCATGCCAAAACTTTCATCGTCTGCATGGGGCGCAAACACTATCCACGGTCCTTCATCTGCAGGCAGTTCTTGTGTGTCGTAAGGCACTATCTGGTTTTCGTTAATCATGATTTCACTTGCGTGTTACTACAGGTAATCCGTATCACCAGGCATGAACCACCATTTGTCATGCTGCTTTTCTGGCGGGTAGCCCGGTGAGCAGCTGTTGGCAGGGATGGCGACTGGCAGTAATTTTTCGCTGGCCTGGTCAACACAAAAATGATTACTGAAGACATCACTGCTCCATGTCACCAGCGTGCTTTTATCATTTTCCCTGGCAAGCTGCCTGGCCATTGCCAGTGACGAGCGGAAATCCATCTTGCGGCATAACATGTCCATCAGCATACATTTATTATCATCATGTCGCAGAACAATGAGGGACTCGGGTTTTTTCAGGATCCTGCTATAAGCCAGGTGAATGGAATACTTTCTGGAAGGATGTAAAAGGTATCGCCAGCGAAAATAATCTGCATCCCTGTTACAAATGAAGTGATGTTTGAAGTTCGTGCTGAATGCTTGCCATAGCTTGTCGATGTCCTGCTGATACTCGGAGAAATTTTCTTCATCAACTTCAACCAATTTTCCAGTGCTGGCCTGTGGGCTACTTTGGCCCAGCTGCCAGCTGACTTCGATCATATGGCCTACAGTTTCGTACAGGCCCAGTTTTTCAGAAAGTGCCATGGCCCGATCGCTGGGAAATCCATAGGCCAGGTAAAAAGGCTTGTCATAGCCCACATAGGATTCAAGAAACTGTTTTGCCGATTGGTAAAACGGGCTCTGGCTACGCACAGCCTGCCTGGCATCCCGGGCCACCATCAGGTCGGTAATTTGTATGGCTGTACTGGACTTGCCATCGAGCAGGATTTTTGTCCCAACGCCACCGTAATGGGCAACCAGTTTGCCATCCCTGTACACCACTATCGAACGGCTTGGTGGGCGTTTATATTTCCACTGCCAGTGCCGGTCAGACATTTCCTCATTAAATATCTGCTGGAACAGGGTACGTATATTTTCTGCATCCTCTGGCGTTGCCGGCCTGACTTCCAGCCTGCTTTTCTCTGCCATGTTGTTTGTAGTCTGATTGTCTGGTTTCAAAACCGGCATGCCATTCAGGTCGTCCACTCGTGGGGAAGAATGACGACTCCACGCTCCAGGCCTTTCTGCTCAACATGAATTTCTGCGGCGCGCCTGACAGCTTCATACAGGTGAATGCCTTTCTCGCAGAGTAGCGCGATATCCAGGTAATAATTTCCCCTGAGCAAACCGATCCTGGGAAAAGTGATGACAGCCTCGCCCTTGCCTTCTTCATTGAGTGACAGGGAGACGCCATCGTGAAAGCTGCCTGCACTACTGACAATACGACCATCACCACCGGAAAACGCCACAGCCAGTGTAGGCATCGGCACACCTTTGCCGGGATCAAACAGGACACGTACGGCAACATCAGATTCCTCGCTGACGACACTATGCACATCGGCAATACGGCCATCGACACTGATTTCGATTTTTTCTATACCGGGAAGCCCTTCAACACTTTCCTTATTATCCTCAACTAATAAGGACTCTTCTTCCGGCTGGACCTCTGACCCCAGTGATTCTTCACGAGGTGACGACATTCTGATTACCTCACTGTATTCAGTAATCACTTCAACCGGCCTGCCGACTTTCCTGATCTCCCCGGCTTCAAGCCAGACAACACGGTCGCACATTGCCTCCACCTGGTACATGGAATGGGAACAGAACAGGATCGTTTTGCCGGCCGCTTTAAAGTCCATAATACGATCAAAAGATTTTCTTGAAAAAGCACCGTCACCTACCGAAAGCGCTTCATCAATAATAAGAATTTCCGGATCGATTTGTGTGGCAATGGAAAATGCCAGGCGGACAAACATCCCGCTTGAGTAGGTTTTAACGGGGCGGTGAATGAACTCCCCGATACCCGCAAAATTGACGATGTCCTCGTAGATACTTTCAACTTCGGCTGTGCTCAATCCCTGTATAGCACCACTGAGAAAAATATTTTCATGGCCAGTCATCTCGGGGTGAAAGCTGGCACCCAGTTCGAGCAGGGCGGCGATCCTGCCATTGACAGTGAACTCTCCTGTAGAGGGCAAAATGGTTTTGGCCAACACTTTCAAGAGCGTGCTCTTGCCAGCACCGTTCTGCCCGATGATGCCGAGCACTTCACCCTTACCCACTTCCAGTGTGACAGGCTTCAGTGCCTCGATTTTCTGGTAACGGGGTTTGCCGCTGATAATCTCGCGAACACGGTCCAGTTCGTTTTCATACACCTTGTAGAACTTGGACACGTTATGGATGGAAAGGGCTGTCTCTCTCATTACAGGACTTCCCTGATATGCGGAATACTGCGCCTGAATACAAGCCACGCGGGTCCGAGCAAAACAAGCCAGACCACAAACGGGCGCAGCACATTCACCTGGGAAAACTCCCGGCCCTGCACGATCCCGTGGACAACAGCCAGCAGGTCTGAAAACGGGTTCAGCCAGATGAACTGCTGCATGCCGTCAGGCAACATACCGGGAAAGTACAGGATGGGCGTCAGGAACATGGTGATCATGACAAGGAAGGGCACAACTTGTGCAAAATCCTTGATAAACAGTCCCAGCACCGGCAGCACGAGGCAAAGTGGTAACAGCCACAGCATTAACATGGGCATCACCGCCAATGAGGTCAACGCGCTCACGGGGCCTTCCAGTAGCAATACCAGCAGGAAGTACACGGTGCCAAACACCATGCAGGGAATCGCCATGATTAACAGCGGCAATAACTCCAGGGGAAAGGGGTTTCTGCGGTAGAGAGGGCTGAACTCGCGAAACATGTTCGTCGCCCGGTTCAGCACTTCGGCAATACACAGCCAGGGCAGCATGCCGGTAAGCAGGTATTCAAGATATTCAGGTCCGCGATTGGCGCGCATGGAAAACACGATATCGAACATGAACCAGTAACCGAGTATCTGCAGCCCCGGTTGCACCACCGGCCAGAGTTTTCCCAGGACAGTACCCGAGGTCCTGTTGAGAATATCGCGCTTGACCAGCATCCAGAACAGGGTGCGGTTTTTAAGCATTGAGCTTATCGGCGTCAGGAAGCCCTGGGCTATATTCCTGCCATAACCCGCTACAATATTCATTCAAACATCTCGTCTTCTGTCCTGACCACGAGACGTATCGGAATGTCCTGGTAAGGATTGATCTTCAATACTTTCGGCCTGTCGTTGACCGAACGGATTTCTACAATTTCCGAAAAAGCGGTTTTGGTGACATCCACCTCAACCGGCTCATTGTCTTCAAAAAGGTATTCCTCTGCTGAATTTTTTCGGTAAGCCATGATCGTATAATAACTGGTTGTCCGCCTGGAGTTCAGCCAGGGTCTGAGCTCTGCCATATTTTCAGCCGGAACAATCTGGGCCACATCGCCATTACCCCTGAATTCGTTGTTCTCCCTGAATGCGACAATCTCTGCAATCAGCTCATCATCCAGGCCCGGCAATAACTGCATGGCCTCCACGGTCGCCAGGTTCAGGTTCACCAGCTCATCATCGGTATACAGGGTGAATGCTGCATCCAGGTCAACGTCAGCAAAGACCTCATCAAAGCCCCTGATATGCAGAATCTCTTCCACGGTTTCCAGTTTACCGTTACGCGGTGAATAGGGGTTATCCAGCGCCTCGTAGTAATCTCTCTCGGCACCGTTAATCCCCGCGCTGTCACTCAGGTCCACCCAGTCACCCCAGGCCGCAATCAATTCATCTATCTGGTCATCCGCATCCTCACCCAGCTTCTTTTCCAGCAATGCACGCATTCTTGGTCGGCCAATTTCACGCAAATTGATTTTTCCTGCATGGTCATAAATTCTTACGGTAATACCTTCTGCCTGTGGGTAATGAAGGCTCAGCTCCTGCCCATTAAAACGAAACAGGGGGTTCCTGTTGATCTCATCAAGGTCATCAATGGTTTCAGGCGGCCTTGGCATTCGCTCCATCATCAGTTCCATTTCAGCCTGGTTGACGGCGGAAACGATGCTTGCCCACTCGCCCAGTTCTTCCTGCTGGTAATAGGCCGCCCGGGCAGACAGGCGAATCTGGCCAGCGATCACAGTAATCAGGATGGTCAGCAGGATCACCGTCCAGAGTGTGACCACAATGACTGAACCGCGCTGCCGGGATGTGTGCAAACCTGTACTCATATCGGGGGAATCGTCGGCTGAATATCTTCATGTTGCCAGGTTTTGATGGCAGCAAGGACTTCCAGTATTTCGTCATCCAGCCTGTCATCTATTGGCGTTAAAATGATCTGGACAGCAATGGGCAGACTGCGCATGTCTTCGCTGACCCATTCATCCACCCATTCCTTCTCGTCTTCATTTCGCTGGACCAGGAAAAGATACTCTGCCGTGTAATTCGGCAGAATCAGGGTGGGCTCAAGGTTTTCAAAACGCACGTCCGGGTTGTCGCTGTAGGCTGGCGTGAGCGTCAGCTGCAGGCCTTGCTCGTAATCATTGGTCAGGCGCCAGGCTGTCAGGCCTGTGCGCCGTTGTGGGGAGACTGTCGATACCCAGCGCATTTCGTCTTCATAGCCGTCAAAGTACACCTCCCTTTCAAGGGTGTCGTAATCGATATAGCTATGCGGGAAAGCGGCAAACAGGGCGCGTTCGATTTGCAAAAGGACCAGCGACTTGTCCAGTGTTTCATCCAGCACCGACGTTTCGTTCTGCCAGTCGTTGACCACGCTGTAGACGCCTGCACTGAGCATGCCCAGAAGCATCGCGGTCAGTGTCATCGAGACCATGATCTCCAGCAGGGTAAAACCTTGTTGTCGGGTTCGCCTGGCCATAAGCTACTCGGGCAACTCCAGTTCGACCCAGTAAGTTCCCGTCGTGACAAGCTCACCGTACTCATCGAAAATTTCATATTGCCGCAGCGCCATCGTGCTGGCCTGGGTCTTGCGTTCCGGTTGATCAAGCACATAACCGGAGTCGATCGACAGTTCCTGGTTTTCAAAGTCTATATAGACATCGCCCTGTTCATCATTGAGCTGGGAATAATTGATCAGGCTTCGCGTTTGCATGGTGGTGACCAGGGATGCTTCAGACCGCCAGGCCAGGCGCTTGTTGCCCGCGATGACGCCAAACAGCGCACCCAGGGCCATACCGGTGATGGTCATTGCCACCAGCACCTCCAGCAGGGTGAAACCTTTCGCCCTTTTACCCAGGAGTGTTCCGTTAACATTCATCATGCTTGCTGTATTAGTAATAGTCGTTTTCAAATTCCTCACCCGGGTAACGGATCTCGATTTTCCCGGTCAGGTGGTCAATCCTGATACTGCCGGTAAGGTCGTCCATGGTGAAATGCAGGATGCCACCGGTACTGCCACCCTGGGGGAAAAACTCGATTTGAATCACTTCCATGACTTCCGGATCTTCATTGATGTCAGCCTGGAAAGAGACCTGGGAATCAAATTGCTCCAGCAGCGGGATCGTTGCCCGTTGCAAAGCCTGCTCCCGCATTTCCTGGTATTCCGGTTCATCAGAGTCTAGCTGGAAAAGCGTGGCGACCTGGGGAGCGCCTTCGACAATAGCAATACGCCTGGCATAGTTAAATGCGTTGGCCGTCTGCCTGACCTGGGCCACCAGCACGTTGCTTTCGGTACTGGTGACACTGGGCAGTACGATTGCCGAAGCAATGATGATGATGCTGAGAACCACCAGCAGTTCCAGCAAGGTGAATCCCCGCTGACGCATGTCAGGCAGGCATGTATGAAAAGTTTTAACTTCCGATGTCGGCGTCATCACCTTCGCCGCCACGCACACCATCAGCACCAAATGACATCAGGATGAAATCCCTGCCATCAGGTTCGTAGTGGTACGGGTTGTCCCAGGGGTCCAGCGGTACTTCTTCATCCCGAATGTAGGGGCCGTTCCAGCGGGGGCTGCCGCTGTCATTGGTTACCAGTCCCGCCAGGGAGTCCGGATAACTCCCAACATCAAGCCTGTAAGTGTCCAGGGCGGACTCCAGGTTGCTGATCTGGGAAGATGCTGTTGTGCGCTGCCCCTTGCTGAGATTGCCAAAAAGCGCCGGGCCCACCAGGGCTGCCAGCATGCCCAGTATGGCCATCACCACCAGAAGTTCGATAAGGGTAAATCCAGTTTGTCGTTTCATTTTTTGGCTCCGGTAGTATTCTGAAAATTAGAGTCCAGCGTCCTCAAACAGCGAGTTGATAGCCTCGAAACTGTTCCTGAGTTCACGCATATAGGCCACATCGCTTTCATCGCCGGTGATGATTTGGGGTCTGAGAATTACAAACAGCTCCCTTCTTACCGATGAAATCTGCTGATAGGAAAACAGCCCGCCAAGTACCGGCACTCTTTGCAGGCCGGGAATACCGGTATTCTGGTCGGAGTTGTCTTCCTGGATCAGGCCGCCCAGTGTAATTGTTGAGCCATCTCCGACAACCGCTGTCGTTGTAATCTCCTGGTTTGAAAAAACCGGGTTGTTCTGGACACCTGTGCCGCCCTCGACCGAGGAAAGGCTCTGGAATATTTCCAGGTTAATAAATCCGTCATCATTAATCTGCGGTGTAATCGTCATGACAATTCCCACATCCCGGTAAGCCACATTAGACGTCACTACACCGTTACCCGATACGGTCTGACCCTGGTCAATAGGTACAGCCTGTCCCACCTTGATTTCACCTTCCTGGTTATTGGTGGCCAGGATTGTGGGTCTGGCCAGCAGCCGAATTTCATTGTCCTGGGCGATGGCGTTCAAGGTTGCATCGATAATGGATGAACCGTCATTGAATGTTCGGGTCAGGATCAGGCCGGAGCCAACGGCGGCATTACCATTTTCCTGCAACAAGCCTGTCTGTGGCAGGAAGCGGGAACTGACGATACCGGTATTGGCATTCTGGGATACCCGGCGCCAATCCACGCCAAACCGGGTTTCGTCGGTCAGCGTCACCTGGCCGATGACAGCATTGATCAAAACCTGGGGTGGAGGAGTATCCAGGTTGTTGATAGTGGCCAGCAATGAGCGGTACTCACGTGGTGTACCCCTGACCAGCAGGCTGTTGGTATCTTCATCTGCAACAATCCTGACAGAAATATTGGCAGACACCACGTTATCCACTGTTGCATTTTCCGCTGTAGCTGCAGTTGCAGGGGCGTCATCACCTTCGCTATCAGGGGTGCCTGCCACAGCATCTTCTTCCTCGACAACATTAGGCACATTGCCTTCTTCCTGTTCAAAAACTTGTGTGAGGGTCTGAGCCAGGGTAGTGGCGTTCAGGTTTTTAACTTTATAGAAAAACAACTGCTCTACCTGTTCCTGGCTTTCTGCATCGAGAATACGAACCCAGCGCGTCACTTCTTCAAAACCCCTGTTGGCCGGTGCAATAACCAGTACGGCATTGATACGCTCAAGTCCCATCACCTGGTAAGAGGATTGTTCGCCTTCGACCAGGGTAAGCACATTGGTCAACTCGGTAGCCACGTCTGCCGCCTGGGAATTCACCAGTTCATACAGCTGAATGCCCTGGTTCTGGAAAGGGTCATCATCAATCACTTCAAGCATGGCATTGACCCGTTCCAGCTGTTGCGGGGTTCCACTGATGCCGATCAGATTGGCTTGCCCCAGGCGGACAATGTTGCCTTCGGGCTGCAACAGGGGATTCAGTATGGCCAGTGCTGACTCCACTGAAATATAGGTCAGGGGAGTGACCTGCATGACTTCGGAAGACGTGGCATCACCCAGCCAGCCGGGCATGACAATTTCTGTCGGAATATCGGAGGCATTGCGCATGAAACGATACACATTGCCGGCCTGCTCAATGGTAACCCCGGCATTGGCAGCAAGCATTCGCATCAGTGGCCAGAGGTCTTCGTACTGCAAGGGGTTGTCCGGTGAAGAGCGCAGGCTCACGCTTGAATCAATACTGGGATCAATCACCATGTTGATCTGGAGCTCATCACCAAGCTGTTCAAACACCAGGCGCAGGTCTTCCTGTTCATAGTTCAGTTCTACAGTCGTGCCTTCGGGGACTTCCACCTGGGGAACATCTTCAACAAAACGCCCAAGCTGAATAATTCTGCCTGCGCGATTGATACCGGGATCAGCATCTTCTTCCGATTGGCTATTACCGCTTGAAGTTGAACCGGAAACAGCAGAACTTTGGGTGGCTGATTGCTGATCAGTAACCGGGGCCGTCGTGGTGGGAGCCGGCCGGGATGATTGCTGGCTCTGCTGCATGCTCGCACATGAAGTCAAAGTGACCGCCAGAAACAGCACTGATAATTTAGCTGGTATTCCCATGAGTTCCTTCAAATTATTTTTATTCCAACTACCTGTGTAAATCACACGTTACTCCAGTTAAAAATCTACCGTGTTCATACTGAAAACCGCAGACAGCATGATGATGATAATTCCGCCAACCGCGATACCCAGCAACAAAATCAGGGCCGGTTGTAATGCGCTGACCAGGCGGGAAATATCGTCCCGGACGTTGGCATCAAAACTCTTTGCCAGTTTTTTGAGAATCGGGCCTGTGCGACCTGATTCTTCTCCCACCGTCACCAATTGATGCAACAGCACCGGGAACATGCCAGTTTTTTCCAATGCGATACCCAGGCCGGAACCACTTCGAACGTCTTCTTCTACGACCTCAAGGTGATGAATGAGTTCCTCATTGCTTATCACTTCGCGCGCAACACGCAACCCGCGAATCAAGGGAATACCTGCACCAAGAAGTGCACCCAGGGTGCGTGCGAAAATCGCAACGTCCTTGTGCAGCAACAGTTTTCCCGCCACCGGGAGCTGCAGCATCCAGGCATCTTTTTGCTGTTTGCGCGTCTTGTCCGCATTCAGCCATCGCCACCAGTAAATCGTTAAAAAGACAACTGGCACTATCAGCCAGCTGTAGAATTTGAGCCCGCTGCTCAGGGCGAGCAGGAACTCAGCCGAGGCGGGAATGTCAGAACCGACATCTTCAAACATCTCGGTAAATTGCGGCACAACAAAAATCAAAAGCAGGGCGACCGAAATGACCCCTGTGACCAGAAGGACCAGGGGATAGGTTAACGCCGAAATCACCTGCTTCTTGGTTTCTTCCGCCGTTTCCAGGAAATTCACCAGGTCCGGCAGAAGCTGGTCAAGGATGCCGCCGGTTTCGCCTGCACGGATGATATTGATATACAGCTTGGAAAACACATCCGGCCTTGCCTCCATGGCATCGGCCAGGCTTTTACCTTCTTTCACGTCACGCCTGAGCGACACCACCAGGCGTTTCATGTGTTCCTTTTCGGTAATGCCGTCAAGCAGGGTCAATGCCTTGTCGATGGGAATCCTGGCTTCAACCAGGGTGGTCAGGCCATTGGTAAAGTCCACCAGGTCGGCATTGCTGATACGCGCACCGGATCGTGCCATGTTTTGCCGTGAGGTCGTTCGTATCTTCACCGGCACCAGTTTTCGGGACTGCAGCATGGCAATGGCTTCACGCTCCGAATCAGCGCTGAGCTGACCCGACGTCATATTGCCCTGCGCATCACAGGCCTGGTACTGGTAATAGTTCATGCTCATACGGCGCGTGTCACCCTCACTACTTCTTCAGGTGTGGTCAAACCAGCCTTGAGCTTTTCAAGAGCGTCCTCACGCAGGGTGATCATGCCTTCCTTGATGCCCTGCCGGCGAATGACATTGGCATCCGAACCGTTGGTAATCAGGTGGCGGATTTCATCAGACATCAACAATAGTTCATAAAGACCCACGCGGCCGCGGTACCCAGTACCACCACAGCGCTCGCAACCGCTGCCACGCCTGATCTCGGGAATCTCGCCTGTTTCAATGCCAAGCACGGTGACTTCATCATCAGTCATTGCAACAGTTTCAGCACAATCTGTGCAGACACGCCGGACCAGTCGTTGTGCCTGGATGCCCAGCAGGCTCGAACTGATCAGGTAACTCTCTACGCCCATATCCTGCAATCGTGTGACAGCACCGGCCGCATCATTGGTATGCAGGGTGGAAAACACCAGGTGACCGGTCAGTGCCGATTCGATGGCAATTTCTGCTGTCTCGTGGTCACGAATCTCACCAATCATCAGAATATCCGGGTCCTGGCGCACAATGGAACGCAGGCCGGAGGCAAAACTCAGCCCGATTCGGGGATTGACCTGGATCTGGGTAATACCGTTGAGCTGGTATTCCACCGGGTCTTCCACGGTGATGATTTTCTGTTTTTCGTTGTGAATTTTTTCCAGCGTGCCATACAGGGTTGTGGTTTTACCACTGCCTGTTGGGCCGGTAATCAGGATGAGCCCATGGGGCTGGGTGATCACGCGGGAATAATCGCTCAGCACCTTTTCAGGCATACCAAGGTCGGACAGCTCAATGCTGAGGTCGCTGCGATCGAGAATACGCAACACCACCGATTCACCCAGGACACCCGGCAGCGTGGAAACACGCATATCCAGTTCACGCTCACCAACCCGGTATTCGATACGTCCATCCTGCGGCAGGCGCTTTTCACCGATATCCAGTCGCGCCATCAGCTTGAGCCTGGACGCTACCGCTGACTGGATCTTGATGGGCAGTTTTTCAATACGTGTCATGATGCCATCTACACGACAGCGAACCTCGAGATAGTTTTCGGTTGGCTCAAAATGGATGTCACTGGCATTGAGGTCCAGTGCCCGGGCAAACAGGTGATTCACCAGGCGAATAATCGGGGCTTCCGAGTCCATGTCAGAAAACTCGTCATCGTCGCCAAAGCCGGATACAAAGGCATCATCCGCATCGGCAATTTCCGGCGACAGTTCCGCACGCCAGTGTTTCGTCAGGCGAGCCACCTCGTCGGTATTGCCAATACGAAACTGCACCTGGTCACCAATCACGAAGCGCACCTTGGCACGGCTTTCTATACTGGGCACGCGATTGCAGATCAACTCCCAGCTCTCGCTGAAGTTCCTGGCCGGTGCAATACCTTCCGGCTCCAGCAACTGGCTGAAGATCGGTAAGGTCAGGTGTCCGTGTTCTGCTGTCATGGTGTTATTGGTTCTTGCTGAATCCTGTAACGGTAATGGAGCCCAGGAACTGCCTGCGGTTTCTGTTTATGTTGAATTCGGTCACGTACAATTTGGGACGTGATGCGGCTATCAGGTCCAGGAACTTCAGAATGTTTTCCTGATCGATGACAAAATCCATTTCCTGTGTCACCAGCAACCAGCCCTCTATTTCAGAATAACGGGGAGGATCGTATGAGCGCGGCTGGACTCCTGCCTCTTCCACGGCCTGACGCAGTTGGCGCTGGACACTACTGCCGACCAGGTTCTGCTCCTGTCCGGAAAAGGTCCAGTACTCCATTTCTGTCGTCAGGCGGCGCTTTCGGGCTTCTTCCTGTTTGATCTGTGGCGCTTCCGCCATCAGCATCTGCAGACGCTCTATGCGCTGCTCCAGAAATTCTATTTCTGCCTGATTTTCCTGGTAGGCATTACGCAGGAAGGGAATGCCCTGCACGATGACAAGAATGACAAAGACCACCGAGGCGAGGGCAATGAGTTTTTTTTCATTTTGCTTCATGGCTTGCGCTTATCTTCCCTGTGTAATGAGCGGGTACTTTTCTTCGTAGGCTTCAAAATCGACACTGCTCAGGTTAAGCCGAATGCCGAAGGAGGTACCACTGCCGCGGGTCAGGGTGCTTTGCCCAACATTGTAGAACTGCTCCTTTTCGGCCAGCAGTTCAACCAGGTAAGCCGGGTCGGCGGTCGAACCTGAAATATCAACAACACCCTTGTTGATAGAAAACGAGGTCAGTGAACTCTGGATGACATCGTTCAGTAATACCAGTACCGAACCAACTTCCTGGTCAGGGTATTCATCCAGGGCGCCCCACTCCTCTTCCATGTCAAAAATGGAGGCCTGCAGATTCCTGACTTCCGCACTTTGTTCTTCAGCCCTTTCCAGCTCAGACTGCAATCCCCGCAGCGTCATCCAGTTGGACACAAAGGGGGCAAACAACAACAGCACAAGACAGGCCGCCACGGCCATACCGGCCTTGCTTCTGCGGGCAAAATTAATGCGCTTTTCTTCGGCCAGGGCGCCGGCAGGCAGAAAACTGTACTGCGGCACGGGTTTGACGATCCGGTGAATTGCCTTCCAGTCTTCTAGGGAATTCATATTGCTGACTGTATCACCCTTGATCTGGCTGGTTTCCAGTTCCCACTGCTTCGCAAAAACTTCCTGGTCAAGGTCTTTACGATTCACCGTCAGGAGCCGCTTGATGGTGCTGCCCATGATCTGCATGAAGGAAATATTGTTACCTTCCTCATCATTGATCAGTGTGGTGACAGGCTCTTCATCCTTGTCGGGGGTCAGCACTGCCAGGCTGCGCGGCATAATCGCACCCAGGAACAGGCCTTCCTTGTCAAAGGCACGGAAAAGGCGGTTGGCTTCGGCTTCATTGAACCACAGCGCCACACCCTCCGGGCTGGAGGCATCAACGGCCAGCAGCAGCTCTTCTTCATAAGCCGGTATCAGTGATTGTGACTGAAGTTCCAGGGCAGAACGGATGAGCTTTTCGCCGCTCATGTTCATGCTGTAGGAAGTGGCGATGAAATCGGCTGTAGGTAATAGCAGCAGGATATTCTGGTTATCAGTGCCGCCTGTCAGGGCCCGGGCGGTAAGGGCCAGTGCCGCGGGAAAAGAAGATTCGGAATCACTCTGGATCTCTGCCGAAGCCCCATCGGCAGTGTTGATCAGGATATTGTCAAACAACAACAGGCTGGCATCGATGCGATCCAGAATCTCGGAATGACGCCTGGCAGGCAGCAAAGACTGGATTTTCAGACCAATCTCCCTGGCGGGAATCTTGTCAAGTAAGGGAATACCCGGTGTCATAGCTGCTTGAGGAATGAAGCTCTCTCTAAAACGTTGAATTATAGGTTATTTTCGGCTGACACCCCAGTGAATGGGGGACAATCGAGCGTTTTCCCGGCTGCGGGTCTGTACTATGACAACGTGCCTTGCCAAAAAGTTTATTCTTTTCCGAGTATTTTGCCGTAAATAGCTAAAAATACAGAATAAATCACCTTATTACCGCTTCCTTCCATGATTCCGGCATTCCACTCAGGCCACCCCTGGAAAACCGGAAGTCCCACAAAAAACGCCCATGTTGAAGCAACATGGGCGTCTCGGATCTTGATGACAGCGTTTTTAGCTGCTGGATCTTTCCTTTTGTACCAGGAAGTCGACTATTTTCAGCAGGTCTGTCTGGGTCGGTACGGCACCACCGACTGAAACCAGGTATTTGCCATTAACCACCATGCTCGGGACGCCGCGAACACCATAGTCACGCATGCGGGTACCGGCACGTTTGACAGCCGAAGTAACCGAGAAGGAGTTCCAGGCCTTGTCAAAAGCGGAAGACTCAACGCCTTCCCTGACAAACATTTCTTTCACGGCTTCCTCAGTCTGCAGGTAATTCCTGCGCTGGTGAATTTCGCTGAAGGCCACATCATGAATCTTGTCAGTGACGCCCAGGGCCTCGGCGGCATAGTAGATCTGGGCATGGATTTCCATGGTCTGGTTCCACATGCCGGGGCTGCGAACAAAGGCGACATCGGAAGGCAGCTTTTCTTCCCAGCTGGTAATCAGGGGCTCAAAGGCATAGCAATGAGGACATCCGTACCAGAAAATTTCGGTGATTTCGATCTTGTTGGGATCAGAAGTCCTGACCGGGGAAGCGATCTCATCGTAATGAGTTCCTTCCACATACAAAGCCGGTTGAGCGCTGACAGTCGCCGCGGCACCAAGAAACAGTGCGGCCAGCAACAGGGTTTTGGTTAACAGTTTCATCATTTATATCCTCGGTAATTCTTCGATTATCCTGATTCAGCCATTTGTGTGCCGATGTCCCGGGCCGTTTTCAGGTCATACTCAGAGAAAATCGGGCAACAAGTGCAACTGAGTATGCCATAAGAGACCGGCGAAAAGGCATTAGTTGGCGTGAGCCTTTTTATAATTTCATAATTCTTGCAGTTTTACCGGAATCCCCTGAATGCCTGCTGAATCAACGTAATCCGGAGACATAGGAGGCAACTGCGGCGATTTCGGCATCATTCATCCTGGCAGCTATACTGCGCATGATTTCTGCATCGTCATTCTGCCTGACACCATCCCTGAATGCGCGAAGCTGCATCTCGGTGTAGGCAGCATCCTGGCCACTCAGTGCCGGGTAGCCCGCAGAGGGCAGGCCTTCACCATTGGGGGAATGGCAGGCCGTGCAGGCTGCAACGCCTACTTCTGCAATTCCGGCCCGGTAGAGTGATTCGCCCAGGTCAACAATCTCGGGATCAGCAGCACCCTGTGGGGCTGGCTGTGAGGCGTAATAGGCAGCAACATCTGCCATGTCCTGCTCATCAAGGTTATTGAGCATGCCGTTCATCAACGGTGCAACCCTGTCGCCACTCTTGATATCCATCATCTGCTTGAGCAGATAACTTTCGTTCTGGCCACCGATCATGGGGACATTGTCGAGCTGGCTCATGTTGCCGTCCTGGCCATGACACGCCAGGCACACGGTAATCTTCTCTGCACCGGCGTCAGCATCACCCTGGCCATAGACCAGGGAGCCTGATGCCAGGGCAAGCAGGGTAATAAACGTGGTAGTAATAGTTCTGGACATAACTTTTGCTGCAAATATGTTCATGCGCTGATTCTGTCTTCCTGATGGCTATTTGTTTGTCGTGATAACTGGGCTGGCCGGAGTTCCTGATTCGCCGCAAGGCGGTGAAAACTGACACTGCCTGCAGATAGTCTGGCTGCAGTCAGGATAGTGCTATACAATCCCCGGCCGTTGAACCGCGCGATTATACCCTTCTCCGATTCCCAAGTACAAAGCCCGATTATGAAGGTCGACAGCCAGGCAGACAGACTCAATTTTTCAGGCACGCACTTCCTGCAGAGTGCTGAAACCGTTTCCCAGTGCCCGCCGGATGATGCCAACGAAGTTGCCTTTGTCGGCCGCTCCAATGCAGGCAAGTCCAGCGCCATCAATTCGCTGACCGGCCAGCCCAAGCTGGCCCGCACCAGCAAGACCCCCGGCCGCACCCAGTTGCTGAACTTTTTCCAGGTGGCCGACAGGAAGTTCCTGGTGGATTTGCCCGGTTTTGGCTATGCCAAGGTGCCCCCGAAAGTGAAGGCCAAGTGGGAAAAGCAGCTGGAAACCTACCTGAGGGAGCGCCGCTCCCTGCGCGGGCTGGTGCTGCTGATGGACTGCCGTCATCCGTTGAAAGAGTTCGACCTGCAGATGATCCGGTGGTGCGCGCAGGCCATGATGCCGGTACATATCCTGCTAACCAAGTGCGACAAGCTCAAATCAGGGGCCCGTAAAAAGGTACTGCTGGAAACCCGGCGCGACCTTGCCGAGTACGGCGAGCTTATCTCCATACAGCTTTTTTCAGCGCTGAAACATGATGGTGTCGGGGAACTCAAGGGCAGGCTGCAATCGTGGCTGAGCGCCCCGGCCGATGAGGTGGATGAGGAAAAGGGCTGAAATTACCGTTTTGCAGGCCCTGAAAGAAAGCGGGCCCTAACTGTAGGAGAAAACAGTTAGGGCCCAACGCGCTCCTAATTAACCAGGAGATATATCTTCAACAGCAGGCTGGAAAAATCGGGGAGAAAACCACCCTGCTGTAATAATCTGACCCGATCTCTGAACAGAAGTTCAAAAAATTTATATTTTCCTGAAAAAAATCCCTGTTTGGGCAATGACACAGCCAAAACCGGCCATGCGAGAAGTTCGGTGGCCAAGAAGCACAGCCAGAGCATTCAGCTCAAAGCCCACTAGTGCGCGGTGTTCCAGTCAGGGCCGGAACCGATGTCCACGACCAGGGGAACATCCAGGGAAGCGGCCGAGACCATCCGGAACCTGACCCCCTCAGACAGCAGATCCAGGTCATCGGTAGCCACCTCAAAAACCAGTTCGTCGTGTACCTGCATAATCATCCTGGCATCCAGGCCCGCCACGCCCAGCCAATGGTCAATATCCACCATGGCCTGCTTGATAATGTCGGCAGCCGTGCCCTGCATGGGCGCATTGATGGCCGTTCTTTCGGCCGCTTTTCTCAGCATGCCGTTACTTGCCTTGATATCCGGCAGGTACAGGCGCCTGCCGAATACCGTTTCCACGTAGCCCTGTTCATTGGCCAGCATGCGGGTGTCATCCATGTACTTGCGTACACCGGGATAGCGCTGGAAATAACGCTCCACATATTCCTGTGCCTCAACGCGGCCAATACCCAGCTGTTTGGCCAGGCCGAAAGCCGACATGCCATAAATCAGGCCAAAGTTAATGGCCTTGGCTCCACGGCGCTGTTCCGGCTTTACCTTGTCCAGGTCAACCGAGAATATTTCGCTGGCCGTTGCCTGGTGAACATCAAGGCCTTCGGTAAACGCCTTTCGCAATCCCTCGTCGCCTGACAGGTGGGCCATGATGCGCAGCTCGACCTGGGAATAGTCGGCAGCCATGAGCGTCTTGCCCTTGCCGGCGATAAAGGCCTGTCGAATCTTGCGCCCTTCCTCGGTCCTGATGGGAATATTCTGCAGGTTGGGCTCGGTTGAGGAAAGCCTGCCGGTTGCCGCAACGGCCTGTTGAAAGCTGCTATGGATGCGCCCGGTTTCAGGGTTGATGTCCTGCGGCAGGCGGTCTGTATAGGTGGACTTGAGCTTGCTGAGCCCACGATGCTCCAGGATTACTTCAGGCAACGGAAAATCCTGGGCCAGCTCCTGCAAGACCGCTTCCGCCGTCGATGGCTGACCCTTGGCCGTCTTGCTGATCACCGGGTAATCCAGCTTTTCATAAAAAATCTGCTGGAGCTGTTTCGGCGAACCCAGGTTGAACTCTTCGCCGGCCAGTTCAAAGGCTTTCTTTTCCAGGCTTTCCAGGCGTTTGGCAATTTGCTCACTTTGTTTGCCCAGTGCTTTCACATCCAGGCTGACCCCGCTGTCCTCCATTCTGGTCAGCACCGGCATCAGGGCAATTTCGTAATACCGGTAGACATCGGCAAGCTGGCCGGTGGCATTCAGCTTGCTGCCAAGCACCTGGTGGAGGCGAAAACAGAAATCGGCATTTTCGGCCGACCAGTTACCCGCTTTTTCCAGGGCCAGTTCAGCAAAGGTGATTTTCGAACGCCCCTTGCCGAGCATTTCTTCCAGCGTGGCCTTGTCATGCTCCAGGTAATGGGAAACCACCCGGTCAAAGGTATGTTTGTGTGCTACTGAGTTGAGCACATAGGACTGCAGCATCGTGTCAAAGCGCCGGCCCTTGAGCTCGATGTCGTAATTGGACAGGACATGGGAAATCCGTTTCAGGTCATGGCCAATCTTGAACACATGCTTGTCTTTCAGCACCGGCTTGAGCAGTGCCAGCGCCTTGTCCATCTCAAGCTGCCCACCATTTTCCAGTCCCGAGTGGGCCAGTGGCAGATAACTGGCCTTGCCTGCCTCACAGCAAAGTGACAGGCCAATGATTCTGGCAGTCTTGTAATGCTCTCCTTCGGCTTCAACACTCAGGGCCAGCCGGCCTGTGGCTGTAGCTTCGGCGAGCAGTTTTTCCAGGGCGCCGGCATCCTCGATAACCTGGTAGTCGGTGCTCTCCGGCTCCTCAAAAACCACCTCACCCTCGACAGCTGCACTCTCGGTTTCCAGTCCCTCGATCTCTGCGGCCTCGACACCTTCACTTTCCAGTTCCTTGATCCAGGTACGAAACTCCAGGTGCTTGTACAGGGCCAGCAGTTCAGGTTTATCAGGCTCCTCGTGAACCAGATCCTTCGGGCCAAACTCCAGCTCTACATCCAGCTTGATGGTCGCCAGCTCTTTTGACAGCTTTGCCTGTTCCAGGTTGTCGCGCAGCTTCTCGCCGATTTTGCCTTTTATCTTGTCGGCATTTTCCACCAGGGATTCCAGTGACCCGTATTCCTGCAGCCACTTCACGGCCGTCTTGGGACCGACGCCCGGCACACCCGGAATGTTGTCGGACTTGTCGCCCATCAAGGCCAGGTAATCAATGATCAGGGAAGGCGGTAAACCGAACTTGTTTTCCACACCCTCACTATCCAGGGTTTCATTGGTCATGGTGTTGAGCAGCGTGACATGTTCATTCACCAGCTGGGCCATGTCCTTGTCACCGGTGGAGATCAGGGTGGGCATCTTCTGCTGCCATGCCTGTTCTGCCAGTGTGCCAATCACGTCATCGGCCTCTACGCCTTCTATCGCAAGTAGTGGTAGGCCCATGGCCTTGATGATCTGGTGGATGGGTTCGATCTGGCTGCGCAGGTCATCAGGCATTGGCGGGCGGTTGGCCTTGTACTCGGCATACATGTCGTTGCGAAATGTCTTGCCCTTGGCGTCAAAGATCACCGCCACGTAGCTGTCAGGGTAGGCCTTGATCAGGCTCCTGATCATGTTGATCACGCCTTTCACTGCACCGGTTGGCTGGCCTTTACTGGAAGTCAGTGGCGGCAGTGCATGAAAGGCCCTGAAGAGATAGGAGGAGCCGTCGACCAGGACTAGGGGGGATTGTTTTGCCATGTTGCCTTTTCTGTATGCTTTTAAGTGTTGCTTTACCGTTATCGACGCGCCTGGTCAGGGCTGGCGGCAGCCCGCCAGTTTTTCTGCCAGCTCACCCATGAACTGCCTGTAGCCATTTGCGACCAGTGGTGTCTGGCTGGCCAGGACATCTATCATGACATAACGCATGTTGGGGCGACCAACCTGGTTATCCAGAAACACTGTGTTCTGGGAAGGTCCGACCACGATGCAGTTTACCGCGTTGTCTTCCAGCTGTTTTTTGATGGCCAGAACCTGCCGGATTCCCGGCTGGACTTCCTCGTTACTGATAAAGCTGGTCACATGGCTCAAGCCGAACTGTTTTTCAAAGTACTGGTAACCATCATGGTAGACCGCAAATGGCGGAAATTCCTCTGAATCCAGAACATCAGCAATAAAAGGAACCAGCGCCTGCATGTCGTCCCTGAAACTGGCCAGGTTTGCCGCGTAAATCCCGGCGTTGGCTGCATCGATAGCCGTCAGCCTGTTCACAAGTTCCTCGGCGATCAGCACAGCATTGCGCGAATCCAGCCACACGTGCGGATCAATGGAGTCCCCCCAGGGATAAAGGACCAGGCCTTCAACCTGTATTGCCGTCAACACGTCCGCAGACAAAATGGCGGTGACATTTTCCAGCCCGGTTTCCAGTTGCGGCCCGGTCCACAGGAATATATCGGCACGATCCATGGCGCGCCGCTGGGAGGGGCGCAGGGACGGGTGATGGGGGTCCTGGGATGCATCCAATACCAGTGCGGGCTCGGACACGCCCTCAGTGACAGCCATGGCGATCAATTGCAACGGCTTGATACTGGCCACAACCTCGGGTTGTGCCATCGCCTGCCCCGGGCTTGCTGCCAGGCTGCAGAGACAAATAAATAAACGGAAAATCCGGCGCATAAAACAGTGGTGACCTGGGTTGTTCCCGCTGGCAGGCCTGAGCCTGCCGGGAAAAGGTGCTATGATATATCACACGCCATGAATTCCACAGGACCCGCATGACCAACCCGGAAAACAAGAACGCTTTCTCCTGTGCAGCCATCCTTTTTCGTGTCATTTAAAACCTGGCCTGATTTCAGTGAACAGCAATACCTTACTCAGCGCACGGGCAATTTCCCTACAGTATGACCAACGCCAGGTGTTACAAAACATTTCCCTGGATATTAACGAGCGCCAGATTGTCACGCTGATTGGTCCCAACGGGGCCGGCAAAACCTCCCTGGTCAAAATTGTGCTGGGCCTGGCCAGGCCAACCGCGGGCAGTATCGAGCGACGAAAGGGCATTCGCGTAGGCTACATGCCGCAGCGTTTGCATGTAGACCAGAGCATGCCGGTCTCCGTTAACAAGTTCCTGAACCTCGCGGCCAATGCCCGTCCTGAGCGAATTGACAGCGCCCTGGATGAAGTTGGTGCCGGTTCCCTGAAAAACAGCCAGTTACATAGCCTTTCGGGGGGTGAATTGCAGCGCGTCCTGCTGGCCCGGGCCCTGATCCAGGACCCGCAGTTGCTCGTGCTGGATGAGCCGGCACAAGGTGTCGATGTGAATGGCCAGGCCGAGCTTTACCGCCTTATTGCCGATATTCGCGATCGCCACGGTTGCGGCATACTGCTCGTCTCACATGACCTGCACCTGGTCATGTCGGCTACTGACGAAGTTATTTGCCTGAACCAGCATGTCTGTTGCCATGGCCATCCCGAACAGGTCAGCAATGACCCCGCCTACCTGGAACTGTTTGGCAAAAAAGATGCGGAGACTCTGGCCGTGTATACCCATCACCACAACCACAGTCATGACCTGGCCGGAGAAGTTATCAGCAGCGATGATGCTGACAAACCATCCGGTAGCGGTCATCATCACTAGGGTCTGACAGCATGCTTGGCTTTATTCTCAATGCATTACTGGCCGGACTCATGGTTGCCGCCATAGCTGGTCCACTGGGATGCTTTGTCGTATGGCGCCGGATGTCTTATTTTGGTGACACCCTTGCCCACTCCGCCCTGTTCGGCATCGCGCTTGGCCTGCTCCTGGAGATCAACCTGGAGCTGGCGGTGATCATGGCCTGCACGGTACTGGCTGTCGTGCTGGTCTTGATGGATAACCGTCGCGGCCTGTCCACTGACACCATCCTGGGCATCCTGGCCCACAGCTCGCTGGCCCTGGGCCTGGTCATCATCAGCTTCACCGACAACCAGGTTAACCTGTTGTCCTACCTGTTTGGTGACCTGTTGACAGTCTCAACACTGAACCTGGCCTGGATCGGCATAGCCACCTTTATCGTTATGGTCCTGTTGTTCCAGAACTGGAACAAACTGCTTGCCATGACATTGCATGAAGAGCTGGCCCAGGTGGAAGGCATCAATACGAAAGCAATGCGCCTGCTGCTCATGCTGTTGATTGCACTGATTGTCGCCGTGTCCATGAAAGTGGTGGGCATACTGCTGATCACTTCCCTGCTGATTATTCCGCCCGCCTGCGCCCGCACCTTTGCCAGGACGCCCGAAGCCATGGCCCTGATCGCCAGTGCTGTTGGCTGTCTCGCTGTCTGTGGAGGCATTGCCTCATCGTGGTTCTGGGATACGCCCACCGGTCCCAGCATAGTGGTGATGGCCAGCCTGCTATTTGTGATTGGCCGACTGTCAGGACCTGGCGAACGGGCCTGAGAAAAGCTTACCTGGACAGGTAGCGTTTGACCGCGAGGAAGTTCTCGCGCATGAAATCAGGTTTGTACGGTGCCTTGAAGAAGCCGACATTATTACCCTGGGGATCCAGCAACATGACTTCCCCGTTGTGGTTGACCAGGTAATTTTCCTCATCCATGGCCACGTAATTGAAAGTGACATTCATCTGTCGGGCAAGCGTGTACACCTCGGTGTAGTCACCTCTTGCACCCATGAACTCCGGATTGAAATAGTGGACGTAGTTGGCCAGTACTTCCCGGGTATCGCGTTCCGGATCAACGCTTATCATGAGCACCTGGACATCTTCGGACTCTCCGTTTTCCTCAAGCAGGCCATAAAACTGCCTGACACTGGCCAGGGTCAGGGGGCAGATATCCGGGCAGAACGTGTAACCGAAAAACACCAGGGTCCACTGCCCCTGTAAATTTTCATTGTTGAATACCTCGCCATCTTCATCTTCCAGGCTGAAATCATTGAGCTCAATCGGGGCGTCATAGACAAAAAAGCCGTCATTGCGCAGCGATTCCGCGGTGACCGAAGTTGCCTGCAAATAAAGGGTTACCAGGCCGGCACCCAGCAATACAGAAACGCCGACAAGCGAGATGAGGATTGTTTTCAACGTGGACTTTTCCATGGCAGGAAACAGTGGCCGGCACATTTACCGGCAAGGATTCAAAGGTAGTGGTCGATCAACAGCGCAATAAACAATGCGATGAGATAGAAGATGGAATAACGGAACGTGGTCAGTGCCGCTCGGGGACGATCAGTGAACATCAGCTGCAGGGAATAATACAGGAAGCCGCCGCCCAGCAGGACTGCAGAACCCAGGTAGAACATGCCGCTCATACCTGTCAGGTAAGGCAGGATGGTCACCAGGAACATGATGATGGTGTAAAGCAGCGTATGCAGCTTGGTTAGCGGATCGCCATGGGTAACCGGCAACATGGGAATATCGGTCTTGGCATAGTCACTCTTGCGGTGAATTGCCAGTGGCCAGAAATGCGGCGGCGTCCAGGCAAAAATAATCAGCACCAGGAGCAGGCCATTGGGGTCCACGGTGCCGGAAACAGCCGACCAGCCCAGCAAGGGAGGCATGGCACCAGACAGGCCGCCGATGACGATGTTTTGCGGCGTGGCCCTTTTCAGAAAACCGGTGTAGATAATGGCATAACCAATGAAAGAGCCCAGGGTAAGCCAGGCACACAGCGGGTTGACCATGAAAATCAGGATAGCCATGCCCAGGACGCAAATGGCCAGGGCAAACATCAGGGCCTGGACGGGGCTGACTTTGCCCTGCGGAATGGGGCGCTTGATCGTGCGCTGCATGATGGTATCGACCTGGTGATCGATCAGGTGATTAATCACGGCGCCTGCACTGGCCACCAGCGCAATACCCAGGTTGCCCCAGACCAGGATATCCAGCGGCACCATGCCTGGAACGGCCAGGAACATGCCCACCAGCGATGTCAGGATCATCATCATGACAACGCGGGGTTTACACATTTCGTAGTAATCCCGCCAGGTGGCAGACTTCGCAGCCTGTTTGTGTACTGATAATTCGGACATTGGCCTAGAACGCAGTGACTTTGCGTAGTCGGTAGTTGAGGGTGACAAGGGTGAGCAATAGTAATGCACCGCCCGCATTATGTGCAACCGCCACCCACAGCGGCAGTGAAAACACGATATTGCTGATGCCCAGGCTCACCTGGACTATAAGAAGAAACAGTAAAACATGGGTCAGGCGTTTGAGCTCCATCCCCCCGGCATTCTGGTAAAGCTTGTAGATCAAAAAGCCCAGCAGCAGGGTGACGACGATCGCACCCATGCGGTGAGCCATATGGATTGCCACCCTGGCTTCACCGTCCATTTGCCCGCCCAGGTAGTTGGGACCGATTTCCTGGGCAACGTTGAAGCCGTTGGCAAAGTCCATCGGCGGCAGCCAGCGTCCCTGGCAGGTGGGCAGGTCGGGACAGGCCAGCGCGGCATAATTCGAGCTTGTCCAGCCACCCAGGGTAATCTGGCAAACAAGCAGCACCAGGGCAATCATCGCCAGGGGTCTCAGGTTGACCCATTGGCGTACCGGTATATTGGGCTGTTGCCAGGGGCTGTTATTGAGCCGCAAGCCCAGCAACCATAGCAGGCTGAGTGTCGTGAAGCCCCCCAGCAAGTGCGTGGTAACCACCTGCGGCCAGAGCTTCAGGGTCACGGTCCACATCCCGAACATACCTTGCGCTATGACCAGTGCCAGGAGAAACAGGGGCAGCTTGAAAGGCTGGTCCGGTTTTTTGCGATGCTTCCAGGCAATGATATTGATGATGACAATAAGCAGTCCCAGGGTACTGGCAAAATAGCGGTGTATGACTTCAGGCCAGGCTTTATGGGCCTCGAAAGGGGCATCCGGGAATGCGGCTTCTGCCTGGGCGATTTCCTCCGCCGTTTCAGGGACTGTCAGAAAGCCATAACATCCTGGCCAGTCCGGACAGCCCAGGCCGGCATCTTCCAATCGTGTCCAGGCACCCAGTATGACCACGCACATGGCAAACAGCGTGGCAAAGAGCACCAGAGTATGTAAAGGTTTTCCGCTTTTCATGAGTTGTTTCAGATTGTGCCCTGGCTTGTCGCCTGTTCTGCCGGGTTGGCCAGTATGCCAACCGATTCATTGTCACCCGTATATAGCCGGGTCAGTAGTTTCGCCGCCGGAATGGTCATCGCCACGATGATCAGCAGCGGAATGACGGTCCAGGCAATTTCCGTTGCCGTACTCTTGTGAAACGATGCTTCCTGCTTCTTTGACTTCCTGTAGGCCACAAGTGACCAGATGATGGCAGCATAAACGGCAGCGCCGATAGCCACACATGCCCAGAAAATAATCACATTAATGTCATTGGCCTGCATGCTAGTCTGTAACCAAGCCTGGTTTGGGCCCCGGGGCCAGTATCCACAAGAGCCCTGAAAGTCGGGAACGACAGCTGACCAGAACACCGGTTTCTGACGTGCCAATTCGGGGCGCGCATTATAACAGCCTTTTTTTCAGATTTGCCATTTGTGGTCCCTTGTTTCCAAAGGAGTTTTGGAAAATAATCCAGTCAGGCACATCTGCTTCACTTCTGACCCGGAATACTCCTATGACAGTACGCAGCTACATGGAATACCACCCCAAAATCGGCGACCGTGCCTACATTGATGCCAGTGCCATCGTCATTGGCAATGTGCGCCTGGGCGTGGATTCCTCGGTCTGGCCCATGTCCGTGATTCGCGGTGATGTCCATTCCATCACCATTGGTGATCGCACCAACATCCAGGATGGCTCTGTCCTGCATTGCACCTCGCCGGAGTCCTTTGGCCCTGATGGCTTTGCCCTGGATATCGGCAGCGATGTCACCGTGGGTCACCGGGCTGTATTGCACGGCTGTACCATCCATGACCGGGTGCTGATCGGTATGGGCGCTATCGTGATGGACGGTGCGGTAATTGAATCGGATATCATCCTGGGCGGCGGCAGTGTCGTCTCCCCGGGAAAGACTCTGACCAGTGGCGGTCTTTATGTGGGCTCACCCGCTGTGCGGGTGCGCGATTTGCGCCAGGAAGAAATTGATTTCCTGGTCTACAGCGCCAAACACTATGCCAAGCTCAAGGACATGCACCTGAATTCCTCAGAAGTCCTGAAGTAAGTACGTACGGATTCCCTTTCAGGATTGCCGCAAGCGGGCAAGAATATCAGCGGTTTCCGGCCGGATGCCGCGCCAGACCAGGAAGGATTCCGCCGCCTGCTCCACCAGCATGCCCAACCCGTCCATGACGTTTGCAGCCCCACTGTTTTCTGCCCACTGGCAAAATGCCGTGGGCTCGTTGCTGTACATCAGGTCATAACACCAGGTGTCTTGTGTCACGATGCCTTCAGGCAATGGCGGCAGGTCGCCCTGCAAGCTGGCGGATGTCGCATTGAAAACCCAGTCGAACTGCCTGCCTGCCAGGTCGTCGAAACCACCTCCGGATAAACTCTCCACACCCGCCTCTTCAGCCAGTGCACTGAAAGCAGAAGCCAGCTCTTCGGCCTTGCTGACGGTGCGATTGGCGATAAACAATGATGCCGGTTTTTGCGCCAGGAAAGGTTGCAGAATACCCCGGGTTGCCCCACCGGCGCCCAGCACCAGGAGTTGTTTGCCGGCCAGTGAGCCACCATGGTTGGCGAGAACATCCCTGACCAGCCCCAGGCCATCCGTGTTGTGCCCGCAAAGATGCTGCTGTTCATCAAGATAAAGCGTGTTGACGGCACCTGCCGTGCTGGCTTCAAGCGTCAAGTGTTTTGCCAGCGCACAGGCTTCCTGCTTGAAGGGTACGGTGACATTGGCACCTTTGCCGCCTGAGTTGAAAAACTCCTGCATGGTTTCGGTGAAACAATCGATGTCAGACAACAGTGTGCTGTATTCAAGCTGCTGGCCGGTTTGCTGCGCAAAGGCGGTATGGATCAACGGGGACTTGCTGTGACCGACAGGATTGCCGACGACGACGTAACGGTCCAAGGTGCACTTCCTTTTAACTATTGCAGGTGAAGCGCCAGTATAACTTGCTACAACACACCAGCATACGACAGCTCAGGCAGCCTGTTTAAGACCGACCAGCTGGCATACCTCAAGCCAACCAGTCTTTCGCTGGAAGAAAGTCAGTGTAGAGACGCGCTTCCTCGGTACCGGCTTCCGGCTGCCAGTCGTATTCCCAACGCACCTGGGGCGGCAGGGACATGAGTATGGACTCGGTGCGCCCGACTCCCGAACGTAGGCCGAAGATCGTGCCACGGTCAAACACCAGGTTGAATTCTGCATAACGTCCGCGGCGATATTCCTGGAACCATTTTTCCTTCTCGCCAAACGGGGTGTCCTTGCGTTTTTCTATGATGGGCACATAAGCGGGCAGGTAACTATCACCCACTGACTGCATGAAAGCGAAACACTTTTCAAAATCCCACTCATTCAGGTCATCAAAAAACAATCCGCCAATACCCCGGGCTTCATTTCGGTGAGACAACCAGAAATACTCATCGCACCATTTCTTGAAACGTGGATAGACTTCCGGCCCGAAATCATCACAGGCTTTTTTCGCTACCTGGTGCCAGTGAATACAGTCCTCTTCGAACCCGTAGTAAGGCGTCATGTCAAAACCACCGCCAAACCACCACACCGGCTCCTGTCCTTCCTTTTCCGCAATAAAAAACCGCACATTGGCATGGGAGGTCGGGACAAACGGGTTATCAGGATGAATAACCAGTGACACGCCCATGGCCTGGTAGGAACTGCCCGCCAGTTCGGGACGACTGGCAGAGGCCGAGGCCGGCAGGGAATCACCGAAGACATGGGAAAATGCCACGCCGCCTTTTTGCAAGACATCACCCTGGATAACCCGCGTCCTGCCACTGCCGCCGGTTTCACGGTCCCACTTGTCCTCGCCAAAACTGGCACTGCCATCGGCAGCTTCCAGGCCACTGCAAATCCTGTCCTGTAAATCGAGCAGGTATTCCCTGACGGCTTCACTGTTGATTGTTGTCACGCTTCACTCCAATTCCTGTTTCTTTCTATTA
>CAZROW010000004.1:0-39073 GCA_964601805.1 uncultured Enterobacteriaceae bacterium | reverse complement strand
CTGTTGCCTGTTGCCTGTTACCAGCTTGATGACTTCTACCTGATAACATCCTGGCTCATGAGATCACGAATGGTGCTTGGCCCATCCTGACCTCCCAGCTCTCCGGGCAGGATGAAGTCCAGCCCTTCAGGAAAGTACTGCTCGACTTCAGCTTGTGTCAGGGCCGGTGGCTTGTCTGCCGGGTTGGCAGACGTGGATACCAGCATGCTTCCGCAGGTTTCGCACAAAGCTTTCACCAGGGGGTGCGCACTGATCCGAATGGCCACGGTTGCGAATTCTCCCTTGATCCAATCCGGAATAAATTGATAAGTATCAGGTAACAGCCAGGTATTTGGCCCCGGCCATGTTTTTTCCAGAATTTCCCGGTAGGCCGCAGGCAAGTCAACAACCAGGTTTTCTACCTGCGCCATGTTCGCTGCAACAAGGATAAGCCCCTTGCTGACCGGGCGCTGTTTCAATGACAGGATGCGCTGCACGGCCTCTTCATGCCGGGGATCACAGCCCAGGCCCCAGACTCCTTCCGTGGGGTAGGCAATAACCCCACCGGTGCTGATGATACCTGCTGCTTTTTCTATTTCTGTCATGGAAAAATACCGCTGGAAAATTCGCCGCGTATTCTCGCATCTTTTATGAGTCAGGCCCAATCGTTGCTGATCACAAAACCCCCTCCTTCACGCCTGACCAGGCCAAGCATTTCCAGTTCGGCCAGGGCTGCGGAGACCTGTGTTACAGGAAGGGCGCTTTCACTGACCAGGACATCAGTGAATACCGGGTCCCTGCCAATCAAGGCCAGTATCTGTTGCTGGACAGCATCCAGGGAGTGACCAGATGTATCAGCGTGGTCATGCTTGCACGTTGTCGAAACACTGGCGCCCTGGTAAGGGGCTGCACATTCCTCAAGGATCTCCCTGGCCTGCTCTACCAGTTTCGCACCTTCGGCAATCAGCCGGTGGCAACCCCTTGCCATGGGATTGTGAATGGAACCGGGAATGGCAAACACTTCACGTCCCTGCTCAAGGGCAAGTTTCGCCGTGATCATGGAGCCGCTTTTCAATCCGGCCTCAACCACCAGCACGCCCAGGCTAAGCCCGCTGATGATACGGTTTCGCCGCGGAAAGTTTTCCGGCCTGGGCAATGTCCCCGGATTGAATTCGCTTACCAGTGCGCCCTGCTCGGCAACGCGGGCAAACATCTCCCGATTGCCCGCCGGGTAAATTTCATCAATGCCTGTGCCCAGCACAGCAACGGTTTTCCCATTTTCTGCCAGGGTGCCCCGGTGACTTTCCACGTCGATCCCCAGTGCCAGTCCGCTGCAAATGCCCAGGCCATGGGCTGCTATTTCGCCGGCAAAATGACGGGCATTTCGGCGCCCGTCCACAGTGGGTCTTCTGCTGCCAACCATGGCAATCATCGCCTTGCCAGGCAGGGTTGGATCGCCTTTCACATAGAGCACCGGCGGTGGATCGGGAATTGTTGCCAGCAAGCCAGGGTATTGCGGATCATGAAGTGTGATGATGTGCTGGCGGCCCTGCTCCTTCCAGGACAGGGCGTTGTCCACGGCTTTTTTGACGTCATCGCCCATCCTGCCCTGCCCGGCATTTCTGATACACCTGGCAGTATCATCGTTGACCCCTGCCCGGACCAGCTGCCCAGGTTCTGCAGCCAGCACGGAGACAGGATCATGGAAAGTCTCAAGCAGGCGGTTGAACAGGCGAGAATGCATACCCGGAATATGGGCTAATGTCAGCCAGGGTAATAAATTCCCGGCCTGGTTGTGGTGGTCTGGCCTGGTAGTGGCCGGAGAGTCTTGCGGAGTTGTCGGGTACATTGGTCATCCATGACCAGGCCCGAATTCGATCAGGGTGTGACGACGAAATCCTCTAGGCGTACAACACCATCTGCACTGAGGATGACTCCGAGACTGGTGTCATCAAATACCCTGTAGATTAGTACCGATGCGTATATCTCGCCATCGAAGGTTTCAACATTTTCGTTACTGAACCCCAGTGAACGCTTGAAACGTTCGCCAACCGTGGCAGTACCGATTTCATCTTCAACAACGATATCCGGTCTTTGCAGGGCCAGCAGGTCGCCGGTCCTCAGGCGATCGCCACTGCCCTTGTTGATCACGATGGTGTCGTACTTGCCGCCGACACGTCGGCCGGTTGCAATATCCAGGATACGGGCATTGACAGAAAATGACGGAGGCTGTGGAAAGTAATTGGAGTCAATGCGATTACCGGCACTCGGAATGAAGCGGTCACCCTGGCGGGCTTCTTCCCGAATATCGGAAACGCGCAGGGTGGCATTATCACCATCGCGCTCAAGAATTACCGCTGTGCCAATGAGCCTGCCTTCAACACCCACGACCTCACCCGAATCGGGATCAATATATTCACGGCCCGGCCTGACAATATCGTACTGGTCGACGTTGCTGCTCCAGCTTCCCTTGGCAAAAATATCATCGGTGTCACTGGTAAACAGGTTACCGGAACGGTTCCCCAACAGGTAAGGTGAGCTGTCCAGTTCGCCGGCAGGAATCACGATATTGCCGCTTAACACGGCACTGATCTGGTCAAGCGGAATGGCATCAATGGCACCGCTTAATGGCTGGCGCCTGACTTGCGGCGACAACCTGACGGAGCGCAGGCCTTCAGCATCTGGCACGCCACCACGGTTCAGGGTCAGAATGGGGCCGTCAGCGGTATATTGAATTTCAATGATGTCACCTGGATAGATCAGGTGCGGGTTTTCAATTTGCGGATTCAGTTCCCAGACTTCCGGCCAGAGCCAGGGGTCGGTCAGGAAACGCCCCGAAATATCCCACAGGGTGTCGCCACGGACAACCTCATAGCGCGCCGGTGCATCTTCACGAATCTGCACCTGGTCGGCAGCAAAAAGGGCACCAGAGAGGCTCTGCAACAACAGCATAACCGGTATCAATTTTTTCAACGTGTTTACCATTGGCAACCTCGTCAGGCTGGTCTGGGCAGGCCGGCCATTTGTAATTTTTCAGAATAGTAACAATAAGTGCCTAGATTATATATGCTTAGCAAGCTTATTTTACGTAAATTGTGACGTATTTTGGTATTCCGGTGTCACTATCAGAGCATAAATTTAAAAATCTCACTGTGATTGGCGTATCATAAGGGCTTGAGCCTTTTCAAAATGCCCCGATATATAGACCTATGAGCCTCATGACGATCCTGGAATTCCCCGATCCGCGGCTGCGCAAGAAAGCGGAGCCGGTGGCGCAGGTGGATGACGATATTCGAACAACCCTGGATGACATGGTTGAAACCATGTATCACGCCGAGGGAATAGGGCTTGCCGCCACACAGGTCAATGTGCACAAGCGTATGCTGGTGATCGATATTTCCGAGCAGCGCAATGAGCCCCAGGTGTTTATCAACCCGGAAATCACGGTCATTGACCCGGAACCCCTGGGTCATGAAGAGGGCTGCCTGTCCGTTCCCGGTTATTACGAACTCGTCTCCAGGCCCCGAAAAGTCAGGGTAAATGCCCTGGACAGGGACGGTAAGGCCTTTGAGCTCGAGGCCGAAGGCATAATGGCGGTATGCATACAGCACGAAATTGACCACCTCAATGGCAAGCTGTTCGTTGACTATATTTCTGCCCTGAAGCGCCAGCGCATCAAGTCCAAGCTGGAGAAAGAACACCGCCAGCAAAAAACCGCGACCCCGGCCTGACACCGGCCCCTGTTAATACCATGAAAGACCAGCCCCTGCGCATTGTTTTCGCCGGCACACCCGGTTTTGCTGCCGAGCACCTGAAAGGCCTGCTGGCGGCACATCACCATGTCGTGGGTGTCTTCACGCAACCTGACCGACCTACCGGCCGGGGCAAAAAAATCCAGCCAACCCCCGTCAAAGCCGTGGCCCAGCAACATGCCATTCCCGTGTTCCAGCCACAAAAACTCGACGAGGCAGCCTGTTCGGACCTGGCGGCCCTGCAGCCTGACGTCATGATCGTGGTAGCTTACGGACTGATTTTGAGCCAGGCCGTGCTCGATATTCCCCGGCTGGGCTGTGTTAACGTGCATGCTTCACTGCTGCCACGCTGGCGCGGCGCAGCCCCGGTTGAGCGGGCCATTCTGGCCGGCGACAGTGAAACCGGGGTTTCCCTCATGCAAATGGATGCAGGGCTGGATACCGGGGATGTCCTGCTTGAGCTGCCTACCCCCATAAAAATCCATGACAACGCCCAGACCATTACCGAACGCCTGATTTCACTGGGTATAGAAGGCCTTAACCGCCTGCTGCCCGACCTGGCCAATTACCAGGCCAGGGCTGTTGTTCAGGACGATGCAAGCACCACCTATGCCGCCAAGCTGACCAAGGCAGAATCGCAGATTGACTGGCATCAGCCTGCCAGCCAGGTGCATCGCCAGGTCCAGGCCTTTTTCCCCCGCTCACCGGCCTGGTGCTACCTGGGAGATGACCGTCTTCGCCTGATTGCCGCCCTGCCCGAGCCGTTTGCGGGTCAAGCCGAGGCCGGCACCATCATCAGTCTCCGGCCGGACAGCATGTCTGTCGCCTGCGGTGAAAATGCACTGAAGATATTAAAGGTGCAGTTGCCCGGCAAAAAGCCCCTGGCCCTCAGGGACATTTTCAACGGCAATCCCGGGTTGTTCTCCACCGGCGACTCTCTCGCGGCCCCGGACGGGGCCTGAGCACACCTGATGAAAGCTAAAAGTGACCGCTTACTTTCTGTTTATATACTGAAAAGCCTGGTCTCTGGAAGCGGCTCATTATCATCGCTGCTCAAGGAGGCCCGCAGCGACAACCCCGATGCCAACCTGGCACTGGTCAGTGAATATACCTATGGTGTGTGTCGCTGGTACCACCAACTGGCCTTTTTCAGTAGCCGCCTGATGGACAAACCCCTTCGCAACAAGGACCTGGATGTCCATTGCCTGATACTGCTGGGACTCTACCAGTTGTTTCACATGCGCACTCCCGACCACGCCGCGGTGAATGAAAGTGTTGCCCTGACCAGGCAGCTGAAAAAACCCTGGGCCAAGAACCTGGTCAACGCCGTACTGCGCCAGGCCCTGAGAGATATGTCCGCCCTGGAAGAAGCTGCCAAAGCCGATTCATCTGCCCGCCTGTCCCACCCCGAATGGCTGGCATCAGCATTTCAAGCCGACTGGCCGGAGCAGGCCGAAAGCCTGATGCTGAACAATAACCAGCGCGCGCCCATGATCCTGCGGGTTAACAGCCAGCGCTGCCCCCGTGAAGATTACCTGTCTCGCCTGTCAGAGGCCGCCATCCCTGCCCGGCCCGGCCCGCATACCAGCACCGCTGTCATCCTGGAGTCCCCGGTTGAGGTCAGCGAACTTCCCGGTTTTGAGGCCGGCCTGGTCAGCGTTCAGGACGAGGCCTCCCAGCTGGTCGCCCCATTGCTCAATCCCGCCAGTGGCGACAGGATTCTTGACGCCTGTGCGGCTCCCGGCGGCAAAACCTGCAGCCTGCTAGAGTACACACCCGGCCTGTCCATGCAGGCCCTGGACAACAGTGAATCCCGCCTAGCCCGTGTTCGGGAAAACCTGGAACGCTGCCACCTGGAAGCCGACCTGTTATGCGCCGATGCCACAGAAACCGGGGCCTGGTGGAATGGCGAGCCCTTTGACAAGATTCTCCTGGATGCCCCCTGTTCCGGCACCGGCGTCATTCGCAGACACCCGGATATCAAGCTACTCAGACGCCAGCAAGACCTGGCTGAACTCAACGCTCTGCAGCAAAAATTGCTGATGTCCCTGTGGGCCTGCCTGAAACCTGGCGGAAGGCTGCTTTATTCCACCTGTTCAGTACTGCGCGATGAGAACGAAAGGCAAGTAGCTGCTTTCCTCGACCAAACGCCGGATGCGGTCAATGTGCCAATCTCTATTGACGGGGCATTGCCTTGCAGCATTGGCCTGCAGTTTCTTCCCGCGGTGGCCGGTACTGACGGCTTTTACTATGCCTTGCTGGAAAAACTGTAAGCAATTGCCCCGCTTAACAATTTTCCCGGTTCCGTTTCAGTCTCACGCGCATAGGCATATAATTGGCGCGCACGTAATGCATGAAGTCAGCGGGAGTTTTCCGAATCAATGAAAATTATCATTCTCGGCGCCAATAAGGTCGGCGCCGCGCTGGCTGAAAATCTTGCCAAGGAAGCCAACGACATCACTGTCGTGGACCCCAGTGCCATCCGCCTGCGGGAATTAAAAGACCGCCTGGATATTGCCACGGTAGAGGGCCAGGTATCTTATCCGAATATCCTTGAAAGTGCCGGCGCCCGAGATGCCGACATGCTGATTGCCATCACGGACAGCGACGAGGTCAACCTGGTGGCCTGCCAGATTGCCTATTCCCTGTTCCGAACCCCGAAGAAAATCTGCAGGCTGCGCTCCAACTCTTATGTCGGGGAACCCAAGCTGTTCAGTCCGGAAGCCATTCCCATCGATGTTGTCATCAGCCCCGAGCAGGAAGTCTCTCACTACATCAAGAGCCTTATTGATCTGCCCGGCTCGCTGCAGGTGCTGGATTTTGCCGATGGTCATGTCCAGCTGGTTGGCGTCAAGGCCACACGAGGAGGCCCTCTGGTCAATCAGGAAATTGCCCAGCTGCGCGAGCACATGCCCAACATTGATACCCGCGTAGCAGCCATCTTTCGCCAGAACCGGCCGATCATGCCCGAAGGCACGACTATCATTGAAGAAGGTGATGAGGTCTTTTTCATTGCCGCCAAGGAAGATATTCGTGATGTCATGAGCGAGCTGCGCAAGGTCGACAAACCCTACAAGAAAATCATGATTGCCGGCGGCGGCAATATCGGTGAACGCCTGGCCGCCTCACTTGAAAAGAATTACCGCACCAAGATCATCGAGATGGATTTCGAACGTTGCAAGGATCTCACCGAGCGCCTGAAAAGCACGACAGTGCTGCATGGCGATGCCTCGGACCAGGAAATGATGATCGGCGAAAACATTGAAGATACCGATGTATTTCTTGCCCTGACCAATAATGATGACGCCAACATCATGTCCTCCCTGCTCGCCAAACGCATGGGCGCAGCCCGGGTCATGACCCTGATCGCCAACCCCGCCTACGTGGACCTGATCCAGAGTGGTGAAATTGATATTGCTATCTCACCGCAGCAGGCAACCATCGGCAGTCTGCTGACCCATATACGCAGGGGCGATGTGGTCAATGTCTATTCCCTGCGCCGCGGTGCCGCCGAAGCCATGGAAGCCATTGCCCATGGCGACAAGAGCACCTCCAAGGTGGTCGGCAAGAAAATCGAGGATATCGATTTACCGGAAGGCACAACGATCGGCGCGATTGTTCGCGATGAAAAGGTCTTTATCGCCCATGACGATATCGTGATCGAAACAGATGACCACGTCATCATGTTCCTGGTCGACAAGAAACGGATACCGGAACTTGAACGGCTGTTCCAGGTTGGACTCACCTTCTTCTGATAAATTGCCTGCCGGGCAATGGTCTGACGAAACATCACAATGAAAAAAGCCAACAACCAGAGAGCCTCACTTCAAGTATGAACCTGCCGGTCATATTTCGCATACTCGGGGTTTTGCTGATGCTGTTCAGCTTTTCCCAGCTGCCGCCCCTGGCAGTTTCCTGGTATTACCAGGACGGTGTTCTCTATTCCTTCCTGACTACTTTTTTCCTGACCCTGCTCTCGGGCTTCGTGCTCTGGGCACCGGTAATGAACAACCGCCAGGAACTGCGAACCCGGGACGGCTTCCTGGTGGTCACCCTGTTCTGGTCAGTACTGGGATCCTTCGGTAGCTTTCCGTTTATTTTTACTGCCTCGCTGGACATGTCGGTCACCGATGCCTTTTTTGAATCCATTTCGGGTCTCACCACTACCGGCGCCACCGTGTTGTCCGGCCTGGATACCCTGCCCCGGTCCATCCTGTATTACCGGCAACAGCTCCAATGGCTTGGCGGCATGGGCATCATTGCCATCGCTGTGGCCATCCTGCCTATGCTTGGCATAGGCGGCATGCAGCTCTACCGTGCCGAAAGTCCCGGTCCCATCAAGGACAACAAGCTTCTTCCTCGTGTCACCCAGACTGCCAAGGCCCTGTTATTTATCTACATCAGCCTGACCATGTTATGTGCACTTGCGTATTTCCTTGCAGGAATGAGCATTTTCGACGCAATTGGCCACAGTTTCGCAACAGTTGCCATCGGAGGCTTCTCCACGCACGATGCCAGTATCGGCTTTTTCAACCACGTGGGCATCGAGTTGATTGCCACGGTTTTCATGTTTATTTCCGGCATCAATTTCGCCCTGCACTTTTTTGCCTGGGAAAATAAAAGCTACAAGCATTACTTTCGCGACTCCGAATTCCTCTTTTACAGTGGCATGCTGGGTACGGTTTCCGTCATTACCATCCTGTTCCTTTATTTTTCCAATACCTATGAATTCAGCGATGCCATATTCAAGGGGCTGTTTGAAGTGGTGTCCATTACCACTACAACCGGGTTCAGCGCGGCCGATTTCAGTTCCTGGCCAACCTTCCTGCCCTTCCTGCTTTTTTACATGGCCATCGTGGGTGCCTGTGCCGGCTCAACCGGTGGTGGCATGAAGGTCATCCGGATCGTGTTGATTATCAAACAGGGCTTTCGCGAAATCGAACGCCTGATTCACCCCAATGCCGTCATCCCCATCAAGCTCGGCAGCCAGCGTGTTCCTGACCGGGTCATCGAATCAGTCTGGGGATTTTTCTCCGTCTACGTGATGGCCTACATGATCATGCTGCTGGCCTTGTTGGCGTCAGGCCTGGATATCACGACGGCATTCACCGCCGTAGGCGCCAGCATAAATAATCTTGGACCAGGTCTTGGAGGTGTTGCGGAAACTTACGGGGACATACCGGATTCGGCCAAGTGGATTCTCTGCCTGGGTATGTTACTTGGCCGACTGGAAGTGTTCACCCTGCTGGTCATTCTCACGCCGAGCTTCTGGCGTAACTGATACCAGCCTTATCCGGACATATCCCTGTCGTTCATCAAGACCTGCAATGTTGACCAGGCCTCTTCCACCGTAAACGCCTCCATGCAGGCAGACATGCTGGTTTTTGGCTGCCGATAATGACAGTCGCGTTTATAACAGGGCGCACAGTGAAATGGCTGGGGTGAAGCGACCAGTTGATCCTGTTTCTTACCGGTCGTTCCAATAAGCCTGGCGCTGGTGGGTCCATACAGGGTGACAGCCGGTGTGCCTGTCATGGCCGTCAAGTGGGCAAGGCCGGTATCACAACACACCGCCCCTGCTGCACCCTGAATCAAACCTCCGGTTTCCGACAGGGATAACCTTGGCAGCGCAATAGCATTGTCATGAGCTTTCGCGATTGTTTCCGCCCTGTCCAGTTCTTCCCGGTTGCCCCCGGGAAGCAGTACATGGAAACCATCACCCCCTGCTTTTTCAATCAGTGAATGCCAGTGTGACTGCGGCCATAGCTTGGTTGTCCAGCTCGCGTTGTGGACAAGAAACAGGTAACGATCCGGTAATGCGATGTCCGGCCGACGAAAGGCATCCTGTCTGAGACCATAGTCCGGCGTGCTGTCAGGCAGCGGATAGTCTAGGGCAGTTGCAAACAGTTGTCGCTGCCGGGCAATGGCATGCTGGTTTTTATCAATAGGGATGCGGTTCGCATACGCCAGGTAGGCAGGCTGTTCCGCGACACTGGCTTTATCCATGCCATGCACCGGCCCACGTCGCAACATACTGATAAAACTGCTTTTGACATTGTTCTGGGCATCAATCACCAGGTCGTAATCATGCCTGTTGAGCTCACGATAGAAACGTTTGAATTCACCGGCCCTTGTTGAAGCCCAGAAATTTTTTTTCCAGCGCCGGTGAGCACTGGTATAAATCTTGTCTACGGCAGGATGCCAGGAGGGGACCTCGGCAAAAGTTTCATCCACGACCCAGTCAAAAACAATATCGGGCCATACTGAACGTGCATCGGTCAAGGCGGGCAGGGCATGCATCAGGTCACCCATGGAGGTGAGCTTGATGATCAGGACACGTTTACTCTTGATAACGGGAACCACTCTGGAAAATTGCAGCAGCGCTATTATCCATGACCCACTGCTGCCGGGACAGACCTGTTTTCAGGAAAACAGCTTTTTCAGTTTGGCTGTCCAGCCATGACGACGACCATGCTTGTTTGCTGCCCGGTCATCTTCGACAAAATTGATCTGGATGGACTGGCGTGACCCTTCAAATGCCGGGTAACCGTGCCAGCAGTTATCCGTTACCTTGAAGGCAATCATAGTGCCGGCATCCGGAGTTACTTCGGTAGTGTAATCATCCATATTTTCACTACGCAAAATGCGAAGCTTGCCTGTGTCGGCCTGCCAGGTGTCATTGAAGTAGATCAGGATGGTGGCCATTTTGGATTTGGAGTCAGTGTGGATCCTGCCGTCCTTGGCGCGGGATACACCACGCAAGGTCACCACCATGGGCCTGTCCCTGAGATCAATATCCAGTTTTTGGGAAATGATTTCCCGGAACTCCGGGTTATCCAGCTCTTTCAGCAGTGCATCAAAACGCGGACCCGGGTTCACTTCGCTGAGCGCGAAACTGCCACCGGAATGAATTGCCGGAAAATCCGCCAGCACATCGCCAACATGTTCAGTGGCAACAGACCGGTTCACAATAAAGTGAGGGTAGGGGCTGGCTTCTGTCTGTGCTGCAGTGATGGCCTGCAGATCCAAAATCGCACTCATTGGCATACTCTACTCTAGTGTCCTGTCTGGTTGGCAAAATTATTCCGTGTCGATGCGTATCATTCAAGCCATTCAATACACTGGCCCATTGCACACCACCAGGGCACACAACCGGCTAATAAGGTCGCTGTTGTCCGGGCGGCACTCGCTTGTATCGTTTGTATTCCCACTGGTATTGCGCAGGAACAATATTCACTGCGCTTTCTATACTGGCATTCATGGCAGTAACTGAATCCGATATATGCTCAGCATATATTTTGTGGTCCACTTGCCTGAAGATAATTTTCCAGCCGGGCTTGCCCAGGCGCGTGATCCTGGCTGCAAAACCCAGCACGGCCCTGGCACCGGTTTTTTGGAGCAACCGACTCACCAGGGTCATTGTCAGCACATCCTTGCCGAAAAAGGGGGCAAACTCACCGCTATTGGCATCATCCGGCACCTGGTCTGGCAAGATGCCTACAACTTCGCCTCTTTTAAGCGATTTTACCAGCGAGATGATGCCTTTTGCGTCAGTTGCTACCATATTTGCACCCGCCCGGCTGCGTGCCTGATAGATCAGCCGGTTCAAACGCTCATCCCGGGGTGCCTGGTACAACTGGCTGCTCTGTCCGCACCCGCAACGATTCAGGTATAAACCAAAAACCTCCCAGTTACCCAGGTGAGGTGCAATGACGACCGTGCCGCGTTTTTCAGCCTGGGCCTGCTCCAGCAGCTCCAGTCCTTCGACTTCCAGCACGTGGTCCATCACCTTGTCCGCTGGCCAGAGCCAAACCGGCCCGCATTCTGTGACAGTTTGGAAAGTATTGCAAATACTGTCTTTGCCAAGAAGCAGGCGCTCACTTTCACTTTTTCCCGGGTAAGAAATGGCCAGGTTTGTCCGGGTCGTGGTGACCATCCGTGTGGATAAGGCCCAGCAGATTCTTCCCAGCAGGGTGCCGACATGCCGGGCCCCTCCCAGGGGCAGCAGGGCCAGGCAGCGCAAAAAGAATATGAGCAATGCAGATTTCAAAATATCAGATGCTGTAAAGCCACCGTTTCTCTGCCATTGCGTTGCCTGAATAAACCGGGGCAGGGGGCAGTTTATTCTCGCTATCAAGGCGCGTTTTTAGCATAATTAGCGCTTTTTCGAGCCCAGCCGGGATTTTAGCGTAATTTTCATTCTCAGGAGCCTTTTTTGAGTACTTCGACCCCTGTTGATGTATCCACCTTTCAGGGACTAATTCTTGCCCTTCAGCAATTCTGGGCTGATCACGGCTGCGTGATCATACAGCCTCTGGACAATGAAGTCGGTGCCGGCACCTTCCATCCTGCCACTTTTTTGCGTGCCATTGGCCCGGAAAGCTGGAACAGCGCCTATTTACAGCCCTGCAGACGCCCTACTGACAGCCGTTACGGTGAAAACCCGATGCGTCTTCAGCACTATTACCAATTCCAGGTCATCCTGAAACCGTCGCCTGACAACTTCCAGGAATTGTATCTAAATTCGCTAAAAAACCTGGGTATTGACACGAACGTTCACGATATTCGCTTTGTCGAAGATAACTGGGAGTCGCCTACGCTGGGGGCCTGGGGGCTCGGTTGGGAAGTCTGGCTCAATGGCATGGAGGTGACCCAATTTACCTACTTCCAGCAGGTCGGGGGCCTGGAATGTTTCCCGGTCAGCGGTGAAATTACCTACGGTATCGAGCGAATTGCCATGTACCTGCAAGGCGTGGACAGTATTTTCGATATCGTCTGGGCAGAAACCCCCAACGGCACCGTGACCTACGGCGATGTGTTTCACCAGAACGAAGTGGAGATGTCAGCCTACAACTTTGAGCATGCCAATACCGAGCTGCTGTTTCGCGGTTTTGATGATGCCGAAAGCCAGTGCCAGTACCTGATTGATCAAAAGCTGGTACTGCCGGCTTACGAAATGGTGCTCAAGGCCTCGCATACATTCAATCTGCTCGATGCCCGCTCGGCCATTTCCGTGACCGAGCGCCAGCGCTATATTCTCAGGGTTCGTACCATGGCCCGGGCTGTTGCCCAGGGCTATTACGATTCCCGCGCAAGACTAGGGTTCCCGTTGGCCCCGGAAGCATTACGCAAGACCAGCCTGGAGAAGTTCAGCGATGAGTAGCCGGGACCTGTTAATCGAAATCGGCACCGAGGAACTACCGCCCAAAGCCTTGCCCGGATTATCCGCGGCCTTTGAAAGGGAAGTGGCCGCCGGACTGGACAAGCAGTCGCTTGACCATGGCGGTATCACTCGTTTTGCCACACCACGACGACTTGCCCTTCTGGTGAGCGGCTTACAGGAATGCCAGGATGACGCCAGTGTTGAAAAGTTTGGCCCTGCACTGAAAGCCGCTTTTGATGACGCTGGCAACCCAACAAAAGCTGCAGAAGGTTTTGCCCGTTCCTGTGGTGTGAGCGTTCAGGATCTGGCAGAAAAAAGTGACGGCAAGGTCACCAAGCTTTACTACCAGGCTACCAAGGCGGGGGAGCAAACAACCCATTTGTTGCCCGGCATCATTACCACTGCCCTGGCCAACCTGCCGATTCCCAAGCGCATGCGCTGGGGCGCTTCCATGGAAGAATTTGTGCGCCCGGTACACTGGGTGGTTATCCTGTTTGGTGAAGAGGTTGTACCAGCCACCATCCTGGGTGTCGACGCAGGCAGCTCGACCAGGGGTCATCGCTTCATGCATCCGGAGGCCATTACCCTGGGTTCACCGGCAGAATATTCCACGGCCTTGCAGGATACCGGTTTCGTCATGCCTTCTTTTGCTGAACGAAAAGAGGCTGTCAGGAAACAGATACAGGCACAGGCCGATCAGCTCAAGGCCGTCATTGATATTGATGAAGAACTGCTCGAAGAAGTCACAGCCCTGGTGGAGTGGCCTGTTGCCCTGACCGGCTCGTTTGATAAACGCTTTCTTGAGGTACCCAAGGAAGCACTGGTGTCCTCCATGAAAAAGCACCAGAAATGCTTCACCCTGGAAGACTCGCAAGGCAGAATCCTGCCCAACTTCATCACAGTCAGCAACCTGGTCAGCAAGGATCCGGCAAGGGTGATCGCCGGCAATGAGCGCGTGATTCGTCCACGCCTGGCTGATGCCGCTTTCTTTTTTGAACAGGACAAGAAATCAAGCCTGGCTTCGCGCCAGGACAAACTTAAAACGGTCATCTTTGAACAGTCCCTGGGTACTGTCTATGACAAGTCCCAACGGGTTGGACAGTTTGCCCGGTTTATTGCTGGCAAACTGGGTTATGACGAAAACAAGGCGGGCAGGGCGGCTGAGCTGGCCAAGTGCGACCTGCTTTCCGGCATGGTGGGTGAATTCGCCGACCTGCAGGGCATCATGGGCAGTTATTATGCCCTGCATGACGGCGAAGATAAGGAAGTCGCGCGGGCGATAGACGAACAATACCTGCCGCGTTTCGCCGGCGATGACTTGCCCGAAACCCACACCGGAATTGCGCTGGCCCTGGCTGAACGTCTCGATACCATTGTTGGCCTGTTCGGTATTGGACAGCCCCCCACAGGATCAAAAGATCCCTATGCCCTGCGCCGCGCTGCCCTGGGTATTCTTCGTATCGTGGTAGAGAAGCAGCTTGACCTTGATCTGGCCGACTGTGTGAGTAATGCCGTGAGCCATTTTTCGGCATTACCGAAAGCGGATAACCTGGAAGTCACCGTTCTGGATTTCATTTTTGAGCGTTTTCGCGCCTGGTATGCCGATGAAGGTGTCAGGGCCAATATCTTCCTGGCCGTGGATGCTGTTCGTTCGACACGGCCCCGGGATTTCGATTTACGCATTCATGCCGTCCAGGATTTCACTTCACTTAAGGAAGCCGAAGCCCTGGCAATGGCCAACAAACGCGTTTCCAATATTCTGTCCAAGCTCGATACGCAACCAGACCAGGAAACCGATGCCAGCCTGTTGACCGAAGAAGCCGAAAAACAGCTGGCTGCAAAAATTGATCAGTTGCTTGAACAGGTTGAGCCTATGCTGGTGCAACAGGAATACAGCAAGGCGCTCACTGCCATGGCCTCCCTGCAAACAGACGTGGACCGGTTCTTTGACGAAGTCATGGTCAACACGGATGATGAGAAAGTCAGGATGAACCGACAATCCCTGTTGCAGAAACTTCGACACCTGTTTTTGCAGATCGCCGATATTTCACTGCTCCAGACTTCATGAAATCCTTATCATGAACTCTCCCTTGATCATTCTCGACCGGGACGGTGTCATTAACCATGACTCGGACGAATACATCAAAAGCGAAGATGAGTGGTTTCCCCTGGCCGGCAGTATTGATGCCATCAGTGAGCTTTCCAAATCCGGTTTCAGGGTCTGTGTAGCGACCAACCAGTCCGGCCTTGGGCGTGGCCTGTTTGATGAATTTACCCTGGCCCGCATGCACGAGCTGATGATCAGCCTGGTGGAAGAGAAGGGCGGTTCAATCTCCGGCATATTTTTCTGCCCCCACAGACCCGATGAGGGATGTGAATGTCGCAAGCCCAAACCCGGGTTGTTGAACCAGATTGAAGAGCAGTTTTCCTGTTCTGTAGCCGGCTCCTGGTTTGTCGGTGATACAGAAAAGGATATCGATGTAGCCCTGGCCAAAGGCTGCAAGCCCATACTGGTGCTTACCGGAAAAGGCACGCTGACCCAGTCTTCAATGGACCCGGCCAAACTTGCCAAGGTGCCGGTTTTTGATGACCTTTTCTCTGCTGCCATGTTCATTATTGCCGACCATAACAACGCGGCAAACTGACCAGCCAATGCTCATCCTGCGCTCATCACTTTTTTACCTGGGTTATTTCACCACCCTGGTACCCCACGCAACCATTTGTGTAATCCTGGGCCTGTTCATGCCCATCGGTATGCGTTATCGCTACTTCCTGGTCTGGAATGCCTTCACTATCTGGTGGTTGAAAATTACCTGTGGCGTGAAATATGAGGTCATCGGAAAAGAAAATGTGCCATCTGACCCCTTTGTGCTGCTGGCCAATCACCAGAGTCCCTGGGAAACACTGTTCCTGTACTGGGAGTTCCTGCCCATCTGTGCCATTCTTAAAAAGCAGCTGCTCAATATTCCTTTCTTTGGCTGGGGATTACGCCTGCTCAGGCCAATTGCCATTGATCGGAGCAAGAAAAGCAAGTCGTTGCAGCAACTCATGAAGCAGGGGCGTGAACACCTGGATGATGGATTCTCCGTCCTGGTCTTTCCGGAAGGTACTCGCGTGGAACCCGGGGTGGAAAAACGTTATTCCGGAGGCGGAGCCGAATTGGCATTAACCAGTGGCAGGAAGATTTTACCCGTGGCCCATAATGCCGGCTTATGCTGGCCGGCACACAAGTTCATCAAGTATCCCGGTACCGTCAAGGTAATCATCGGAAAGCCGATTGACCCCGCCGGGCGAACGACAAAGGAAGTCACCCGGGAAGTCGAGGCCTGGATTCGCCAGGCCATTACATACCAGAAGCAGTGACGCTATACGTCCAGGTTTGACACGTTCAGCGCATTGTCCTCGATAAACGCCCGCCTTGGCTCCACCTGGTCACCCATCAGGGTAGAAAACAGCTGGTCAGCGCTCATGGCGTCCTCGATCGTGACACGGGTCATGCGGCGGAATTCCGGATCCATGGTGGTCTCCCACAATTGTGACGGATTCATTTCACCGAGACCTTTGTATCGCTGCAGGTAGATACCCTTCATGGCTTCTTTCATGAGCCAGTCCAGCGCATGTTTGAAATCGGCAACAACCTGGGTTTTTTCACCCCGTTTCACATACGCACCCGGCTCAAACATGCCAGAGAGTTTTTCACCCAGCCCGATAATGTCGCTGTATTCTTTTGACTTGAACAGCTCGGGGCGCAAGGTGGTCTTTCGTGAAACACCATGCACGATCGATTTCACCATGGGCTCGTAAACTTTTTCTTCTTCATCATGGACCACGCTGAATTCATAGATGGCACCCGATGACTTGTTTATGGCAACGGCTTCTTCCAGTTCCCTGGCCCATTGTTCAACCTTGTCCTTGTCTGACATGTCTTCAAAGGTCAGTTGGGGCAACCTGATCAGCTCTTCCAGGACTTCACTGGGATACTGGCGGGACAATCTTTTTATTATTGAACGTACGTTTCGATACTCGTTGACGATGCTTTCCAGGGCGCTGCTGCTGATACCCGGGGCATCGGCATTGACATGCAGGCTGGCCCCTTCAAGGGCATTCTGGGTCTGGAACAAGGCCAGTTCATCGTCATCCTTGAGGTACTGTTCCTGCTTGCCCTTGCGAATCTTGTAGAGCGGCGGCTGTGCAATAAAAATATGGCCACGTTCCACCAGCTCGCGCATCTGCCTGAAAAAGAAGGTCAGCAGCAGGGTGCGGATATGGGAGCCGTCTACATCGGCGTCGGTCATGATAATAATGCTGTGGTACCTGAGACTGTCGGGATCAAACTCCTCTGCCCCGATGCCGCAACCCATTGCCTTGATGAGCGTGCCGATTTCAGCCGAACTGAGCATCTTGTCAAAACGCGCTTTTTCCACATTGAGAATCTTACCCTTGAGCGGCAGGATTGCCTGGTTCTTGCGGTTACGCCCCTGCTTGGCAGAGCCGCCGGCAGAATCACCCTCCACAATGTACAGTTCAGACAGGGCAGGATCCTTTTCCTGGCAATCAGCCAGTTTGCCGGGTAGACCTGCAACATCCAGTGCCCCTTTGCGTCGGGTCATTTCACGCGCCTTGCGCGCGGCTTCCCGGGCGCGAGCTGCATCCAGCATCTTGTTCACGATGCTCTTCGCTTCCTGCGGGTTCTCCATCAGGAAATCTGAAAACTGGCGGCCCATTTCCTGCTCCACGGCGGTTTTCACTTCCGAGGAAACCAGCTTGTCCTTGGTCTGGGAAGAAAACTTGGGATCCGGGACTTTCACTGAAATGATTGCGGTCAGTCCTTCGCGTGCGTCATCGCCAGAGGTCTGTACTTCCTTGCCTTTACGGCCTTCCAGTTCCTTGTCGATATAGCTTTTCAGCACACGGGTGAGGGCTCCGCGAAAACCGGCCAGGTGAGTACCGCCGTCACGCTGAGGAATATTGTTGGTGTAGGCGTAGATGTTTTCCTGGTAGGCGTCATTCCACTGCAGTGCCACTTCTATACCAATACTGTCGAGCTCGGAAGAAAAGTGAAAGATCTTGTTTATCGGGGTCCTGTTCTGGTTCAGGTAATTGACGAAGGCTTCCAGGCCACCGTCATATTTGAACGTTTCTGTCTTGTCCGTGCGCTCATCTGTCAGCTCAATGGCAATGCCGGCATTCAGAAATGCCAGTTCACGCAGCTTCTTGGCAAGAATATCGTACTCAAACTCGATATTGGTGAAGGTATCCACGGAAGGCTTGAAATGACACAGGGTACCGGAGATGTCGGTATCCCCGACGACTTTCAAAGGCTCTTCAGGGACACCATGGTGGTAGATCTGCTCGTGAATCTTGCCGCCGCGCCAGATGGTGAGCTTGAGGTAGGATGAGAGGGCGTTAACCACGGAAACACCCACACCATGTAATCCGCCACTGACTTTATAGCTGTTGTCGTCAAATTTACCGCCGGCATGCAGTACGGTCATGATGACTTCGGCAGCAGAGACGCCTTCTTCATGAATCTCGGTGGGAATACCGCGTCCATTGTCAGACACGCTGACGGTTTCATCGGCATGGATAATGACCTTGATCAGGTCGCAATGCCCGGCCAGGGCCTCATCGATGGAGTTATCGACCAGCTCAAAAACCATGTGGTGAAGCCCGGTACCATCATCGGTATCACCGATGTACATGCCCGGACGTTTCCTGACGGCATCAAGGCCTTTCAGGACCTTGATACTGGAAGAATCGTAGTTACCTTGCTCTGCCATATAAGATTTCCCTCGGTCTTGCTAAGTGCTTGTTTTTCAAAGCCCTATTTTGACCAGACTTTCAGCTCTCAGGCGCCGTTAAGCGACTGTTTCCAATCCTTCAATTCTACCATGTTTCACGTGGAACAGCTTGCATTCCTTCAACTCGAAACCAGACCTGGCCATGGTCTCCTGCAGCTCTTCACTGTCAGTGCCCGTGATGAACACCTGGCCGCCGAGCTCCCGTATTAACACGCAGACTTTCTGTCGATTTTCCCTGTCCAGTTCGGCGGGAAGATCATCAATCAGGTATACACACTGGTGGCCGGCATGCCCTGCCAGAAATGCGCCCTGTGCCAGTTTCATGGCGCTGACCACCAGTTTTTGCTGGCCACGAGACAGGATATCGCTGGCGGACTGACTGCCCATGCGAATCTTCAGGTCGGCGCGCTGGGGGCCGGCCGCGGTGTGGCCAAGCATGCGATCCCGTTCCAGGCTGACCGTCAGTACCTGCTCCAGGTTCTCATCTTCGCTCCAGCCCCGGTAATAACGAAAACTCAGCTCATCCAGTTGAATCAGCCTGGCCAGCAGGGTTTCCAGATGGGGCAGGAAATCCGCCAGGTAATTCTTGCGCTGCTCGTCGATTGCAGCAGCATGTCGACATAACTCCTGGGTCCACGGCTCAAGCTCGGATAGGGCAGCCTTTCGTTTCAACAGGCTGTTGCGGTGCTGCAGGCAGCGCTTGAAGTCACGCCAGTGGGTGTGAAAACCATGTTCCACGTGGAACACTCCCCAGTCGATGTACTGCCGGCGGGTTTTTGGTCCGCCTTCCAGCAAGCGAAAGGCTTCAGCATTAAGTAGTTGCAAGGGCAGGTGGCGCGCCAGGTCGGCGGAGGAGTCGGCCTTGTTTCCCTGTATTCGAATTTTGGGGGGATCATCCAGGCTGCGGCTGACACCCAGTGTAAGATTTTTATCCAATTCGCCAAATACAGCGCATTCCCGCTTGCCGTGCTGAATCAGGGGAGTTTGCTGAATATTGCGGAATGAGCGGCCCAGGCCAAGGAAATAAATGGCTTCCAGGATGCTGGATTTGCCACTGCCATTTTCACCGGCAATCAAATTGACATGGACGCCTGGCTCAAGGCTTTCCTGAGCCAGGTTTCTGAAGGTGTTTATCTGGAGTTTGCGAATGCTGGGCATAATACCCCTGGTGCACGGGGTCCCTGGTGCCCTAGAGTCTCATTGGCATGACAACATAGATCGCACTGCTGTCGTCTGAAGATTGAACAAGGGCGCTGCTGTTGGGATCGGAGACAATGAGCTGGACATTCTCCGAATCCAGCACGTTGAGCACATCAACCAGGTAAATCACGTTGAATCCGATTTCCAGGGAGTCTCCCTTGTATTCGACAGGCACGGTTTCCTCGGCCTCTTCCTGCTCCGGGTTGTTGGCGATGATCTTGAGTTCATCGTCGGACAGGATCAGGCGAATGCCACGGAATTTTTCATTGGACAGGATGGCTGTGCGGTTCAGGGAGTCACGCAGTTGTTCACGGCCGGCTATCACATTCTTGTCGCCGCCTTTGGGCAATACCCGGTTGTAGTCGGGGAACTTGCCGTCGACGAGCTTCGACGTGAAGGTAAAATTCGACATGGTGACGCGGATATGGTTCGTGCCAATCACCACGTTGATATCCTCGTCATCACCGTCTGAAAGCAGCCTGCCCAGCTCCAGAACCCCTTTGCGCGGAACGATGACGCCGCTGGTGTCGGAAACCCCCGATTTTATGCTCTCGGTTTGCATGGCCAGCCGATGGCCGTCAGTAGCTACGACTCGTAGATAGTCAGCGCTTACTTCAACAAGCATGCCGTTCAGATAATAACGGACATCCTGCTGTGCCATGGCAAAACTGGTGTTCTGGAGCATGGTTTTCAACAGGCTTTTTGCTGCGGCAAATTCCAGGGTGCCGGAAGACTCATCGACACCGGGAAAGTCTGTTGCCGGCAAGGTCGACAGCGAAAAACGGCTGCGGCCCGACTGGATCTTGAGTTTGTCGTCTGCCAGGTCAAATTTGAGGGAAGCACTGTCAGGGAGTGATTTACAGATATCCATCAACTTCCTGGCAGGGACGGTGATCTCGCCATCGCTGCCGGCCGAGTCCACTTCCACACTGCCGGTCAGCTCGACTTCCAGGTCGGTTCCCGTCAAAGACAGCATTTTCTTATCCAGTGCCAGCAACACGTTGGACAGGACTGGCAGGGTCTGCCGCCTTTCCACCACTCCGGTGACCAGCTGCAGGGGTTTGATCAAGGCTTCACGGGATATTTCAAATTGCATGGCTAATTATAGTCCTTTGTTTTTAAAGGGTTTTTAACTGGATAAAGAGCGTAACAGGTTCTTGTAATCCTCGTTGATGTCCGAGGACGACTTGCGTAGATCATTGATAGTACGACAGGCATGCAGCACCGTCGTGTGATCCCGGCCACCATACATACTGCCAATTTCCGGCAGGCTGTGATTGGTCAGTTCCTTGGACAGGCACATGGCCATTTGTCTTGGCCTGGCAACGGAGCGGTTGCGGCGTTTGGAAATCATGTCGGCCATCTTGATCTTGTAGTACTCGGCTACTGTGCGCTGGATATTATCCACACTGATGAGCTTGTTCTGGATCGCGAGCAAGTCCTTCAATGCTTCCTTGATCAGCGGCACACTGATATCAGACCCCATGAACCTGGCATGGGCAACCACTTTCTTGAGCGCCCCTTCCAACTCACGAACATTGGAGCGCAGTTTCTGCGCCATGAAAATAGCTTCTTCGTTACCCAGGTAAACCTGCTCCTGGTTGGCCTTGTTGATGAGGATGGCTGCCCGTGTTTCCAACTCCGGGGGTTCCACGGCAACGGACAGGCCCCAGCCAAAGCGGGACTTGAGACGCTCTTCCAAACCATTGATTTCACTGTGGTATTTGTCACAGGTCATGATGATCTGGCGGCCACCTTCAAAAATGGCATTGAAGGTATGGAAAAACTCCTCCTGGGAGCGTTCCTTGTTGGCAAAAAACTGGATGTCATCGATGAGCAGGGCATCTACAGAATGATAGTAACGTTTGAATTCATTGATGGCATTGAGCTGCAGTGCTGAAACCATGCTGCCGACAAAGGTTTGTGAATGCAGGTAGACGATATTGGCATTGGGATCCTGCTCGAGCAGGTGGTTGCCAATGGCATGCATCAGATGGGTTTTGCCCAGCCCGACACCGCCATAGATAAACAGGGGGTTGTAGGCGCCACCGGGATTGTCGGCCACCTGGGCCGCGGCGGCCCTGGCTATCTGGTTGGACTTGCCTTCAATGAAGTTATTAAAGGTGTAATTGGTATTCAGCTCACCCTTGTAGCGGCTTTTCTTGTCATTTTCTCGGGGGCGATTGCCGTAAATGCGCCGGGTTTGTTTATCCTGGGCCTCTTTATGTGAGTTTTTGACGGAAACTGTGCGACTGTTGGCCTCGCTGTCAAAACCGGAATCCCCGTAGGTTGCATCCGATGCCTGCCTGTCTGCCTGGCCGGCTCCCACTACTGAATCAGGGTCTGTGTCACTGTATTGTTCGGGTTCAAGCGCATTGGTCAAATCCGAGGTGCTCATGGCCTGGTCGAGGGATATGTCCGCGGGCAATTTTTCGGCACTGGCTATTTCCAGGATGATGCGGGGCATGGCGCCATTGCTGTTATCGCTGATAATGGCTTCAATGCGCTCCAGGAAGTGGTCCTTGACCCACTCCAGGATAAAACGGTTAGGCGCGAGCAAATACAGGGTATTACTGCCGTTGATAAACCTTAATGGCCGGATCCAGGTATTAAATTGCTGTGAAGGAAGTTCGTTTTTAAGACAGTAAATGCACTTCTGCCAGGTGGCAACAATCACGGTTTTAACGTCTCCGAGTTTTTTTATTATTGGTGTTGGAATTATTGGATCAATTCTACCGTCAGGACCCCATGTTATCCACACAAACACCTGTTTTTTTCACTTATTTGGGGGTGTTTTTATCCCTTTATTATCAACTGGTTAGCCGCTCTTTGCTGGTAATTGCCGGGGAAAAAACAGGGGATAAAACTTTGTCCTTTTATCGCTTGCCTGTGCGCAAAGTGTGGATAACTTGTGGGCTTGCAGTGGTTAGAAACTGTCCGGTTCTCTGAAAGGTAAAAAGGGGTTGTTTTGTCGCGTTTTCCAGCCTGCTCCCGGCTCTGGCAACCGCCCGAATTCATCACGCAGACAGGGACTTTGGCCGCTTATTTATTTCGCGCGCCAAAATTGCAATATGCGGGTAAACCCATTAGAATTCGCATCCCTTTTTTGGGGCTCCTCCCGGCGTTTCCTGTGGCTTGAGGATTACTTGAGAAATCACAGGATCAAGGGTTGCCAAAGTCCACCAGGGTTAAACCAGGTGACATCGGCTGAGAGCCAAGACACGAATATTTATTGGGAGTTTCCCAGGAACCGTTATGAAAAGAACATTTCAGCCAAGCGTTATCAAGCGTAAAAGAACTCACGGGTTCCGCGCCCGTATGGCCACCAAAGCCGGCAAACAGGTATTGAATCGCAGAAGGGCAAAAGGTCGCGCCAGTCTGTCTGCCTGATTCATAGGCATTGCATGATGCCCATGGCCGGGCCTTCCCAGCCAGCAGGAGGAAATGACCAAGGTGGATCAACGATTCCCGAAAACCTGCCGCCTGCTGGACTCCAAAGCCTATCAAGATGTTTTTGAGAAACCTGATTTTCGGGTTTCCAACAAGTACTTTCTTGTACTCGGGTGTTGGACTGAACGGGAAACTGCCAGGCTTGGTGTGATTGTGGCGAAAAAGAATGTCGCCAAGGCAACACAACGCAATCGCATCAAACGTCTGATCAGGGAAGCATTCAGACTACAGCGTTCAGACCTGAACCCGGCTGACCTGGTTGTCATGGCCAGGAAAGGGCTCCAGTTTCTTGATAACAGCGAATGCCATTCACATATCCATGCTTTAATGGACGAGATTAACAAGAAGAAGCACTAAACCGAATTTGTTCACCGCCATGGTAAAAATCCTGTCCTTCTTCATTATTTGTTATAAAAAATGTCTCAGTCCGCTGCTGGGTCAACACTGTCGCTTCTATCCAACCTGTTCATCCTATTGTTTACAGGCCCTGGAAACCCACGGTGCAGTAAAAGGCTCCTTGCTCGGAGCCAAACGCCTCTGTCGTTGCCATCCACTGAACGAAGGCGGCATAGATCACGTTCCTCCTGCAGACACAGCTACCTCGCCAGGCACTCTTTCCAAACCTCTTTCCAAACAAAAGGAAGCCGCAGTTAATGGATATTAAACGTAACGCATTACTTGTTGCGCTTGCGGTCGTCAGTTACCTGATGCTCCTGGCATGGAACGAGGACTACCCGGTTGAGTCCGCCATGGATGATGCTACAGTCACTGACCTTGCATCAGGTGCTGCTGCAGACCAGATACCCAGCGTGCCGGAAAGCGGCGCACAGACCACCAGCTCTACCGATGACCTGCCACAGGTGCCGGTTGCCACGGCGCAGGCCAGTGACACGCCTGACACTCCGGCCCAGCCAGCTCTGCCGGAAAACCGGTTGATTACCATCAACACACCAAAACAACATGTCACCATCGATCTTCTCGGCGGCGATATCGTTGAGGTGTCATTGCCTGATTTCCCCGTCTCCCTGGAAGCACAGGACCAGCCGTTTCGACTGCTGCGCCAGGATGCCAACATGGTTTACATCGCACAAAGTGGTCTCATTGGCCGCAATGGTCCCGATGGCAGCGCCGATGGCCGACCTCTTTACAGTGCCAGTGATTCTTCCTATGAAATTACCAGCGGTGAAGCAACCGTAGATCTTTCCTATACCGCTGCCAATGGTGTTGAAATCACCAAGCGTTTTACTTTTGATGCCGATGATTACCTGATTGGCGTGCAGTACCTCGTTGATAACCAGAGCGGCCAACCCTGGCAGGCCAACATGTATGGCCAGATCAAACGCAATGGTGCTCCCGATCCCAGTGACAATGGCAACTTCAGCTTGAGGACTTTCCTGGGCGCCGCGATAACCACGGATGATGATCCTTACGTCAAATACGAACTGGAAGACATCGATGACGGTGTAACACCCATCGAAAAAACCGGTGGCTGGATTACCTTTTCTCAGCATTATTTCCTGGGCGGCTGGATTCCAGACGGTGACAGCGTCAACACCTTCACCCTGCGTCGAAACAGCGCCGGTGAATACCTGCTGACTTTTGTCAATTCGCCTGTTGTTGTTGCCCCGGGCCAGACCGGCAGTATCGAAGCTGATTTCTGGGCAGGTCCGAAAGATCAGTACCGCCTGGAAGAAGTTTCTCCGAACCTGGAACTGACCATCGACTACGGAATGTTCACCTTTATTGCTTCACCGATTTTCTGGTTGCTGACCCAGATTAACGATGCCATTGGTAATTACGGTGTATCCATCCTGCTGATGACACTGATTATCAAGATCATTCTTTATCCGCTATCTGCCAAAAGCCTGAAGTCCATGGCCAAGATGCGCAAGCTGGCACCCAAGATCAATGCGATCAAGGAAAAGTGTGGTGACGACAAGCAGAAGTTCATGCAGGAACAAATGGCGCTGTGGAAAAAGGAGCAGGTGAATCCGTTTGGTGGCTGCCTCCCCATGTTGTTACAGATGCCGGTCTTCCTGGGTATTTACTGGGTGCTCAATGAGAGTGTTGAACTGCGCCAGGCTTCCTTCATTCTCTGGTATGACGACCTCTCGAAAATGGATCCCTACTTCATCCTGCCCCTGTTGATGGGTGCTGCCATGTTCCTGCAGCAGTCCATTACCCCCATGCAGACAGCGGACCCGGCGCAAGCGAAGATGATGAAATTCATGCCCGTCATCTTTACCGTATTCTTCCTCTGGTTCCCGGCCGGACTGGTCCTTTACTACACGGCCAACAGTGTACTTTCCATCCTGCAGCAGTGGATCGTGACCAAGCAGGTTGAAAAAACCTACAAGCCAAAAGGCACCTGATTTTTCATTCCGGATACTGCCATGGCGGGTAATGCCGACACAATCTGTGCAGTAGCAACGCCGTCCGGTCGTGGCGGCATCAGCATTATCAGACTCTCCGGTCAAAAATCCCGGGACATCGCCGAAAAAATCATTGGCTTTTCCCCCACTCCCCGCCATGCACACTACGGTCCTTTCTATAATGCCAGTGGTGAAACCATCGATACGGGAATCACCCTGTATTTTCCGGGGCCTGACTCTTTCACGGGGGAGGATATTGTTGAGTTCCAGGGCCATGGCGGCCCCTTTGTCATAGACAGCCTTCTGCAGGAACTACTGGCCCAGGGTTTGCGTCCGGCAAGGCCGGGCGAGTTTTCCGAACGCGCCTTTCTCAACGACAAGATTGACCTGGCCCAGGCAGAAGCCATCGCGGATCTCATCGATAGCCAGTCTGCAGAAGCCGCCCGGTTTGCCATGCGCTCGCTCCAGGGAGATTTTTCCAGGCAGGTTAACGACATGGTGACTGCCATCATCGACCTGCGCAAATACGTGGAAGCTGCCATGGATTTTCCTGACGAGGAGGTGGACTTCCTGGCTTCCGGCGATGTCAAAAACCGCTTGCACGATATACAGAGCAAGCTGGATGGCGTACTTGCCCAGGCCAGGCAAGGCAGCATCATGAAAGAAGGGCTGACCGTGGTCATCGCCGGTGAACCCAATGCCGGTAAATCCAGTTTGCTGAATGTGCTGGCTGGCCAGTCACGGGCCATCGTTACTGACATTGCAGGCACTACCCGCGATACCCTGCGTGAACATATCACCATCGACGGCATGCCTTTGCACGTAATCGATACGGCGGGACTGCATGACAGTCAGGACCTGGTGGAACAGGAAGGAATCCGCCGGGCCTGGCAGGAAATTCACCAGGCAGACCTGGTCTTGCTGGTCATTGATTCAACGAAGCCCTGGCAGCCAGGCAGCAGCCCCCTGTGGCGTGAACTCAAACCTGTTATTGATGAAGGGAAAACGGTATTCCGGGTTTTTAACAAGATTGATCTATCCGGCGCTGATGAGAATCCCCTGGTCGATGACAAGGATGCCTTTACCGACCTCCATGTCTCGGCTAAAACCCGTTCCGGTATTTCGGCGCTGAAAGAGGCACTGAAACAATTTGCCGGCCTCAATGCCTCCGTGGAAGGCGGCTTCATCGCCCGGCGGCGCCACCTGGATGCCCTGCACCGGTCGCAGGATTTCCTGGTTAAAGCCCGGCAGCAACTTGAAGAAAACCACGCCGGGGAGCTGGTCGCCGAAGAATTGAAACAGGCACACCAGGCCCTGGAAAGTATTACAGGTGCCTATTCTGCCGATGATTTGCTAGGCGAAATTTTCAGCAGTTTCTGTATCGGCAAGTAAAGCCAACAGGTATGTCACCGCTTACTCACAGGCTTTCCATTTCGCCGGGTATTGCCAGTCATGTTGAGGAGAAGTGATGAAAGAACCTGCGTAACCTGTGAGTGAATGGGAATAAAAATCACCTTGAAATTCGCGTGTGTATAAAGGAGCGCTTTATCTCCAGCTCCCCCCCTGCTTACCGCCAGGTTGGCAGCAGGCAGCCCACAACCTTTGCCCTGGTCCAAGCTGCTGTTCACGTTACGGAAAAACGGTTTATACACAGAAACCAGGGGGACTAATAACAGTAATAACATTAAATAGTCTTTCTTCTATATATACCTATATATTATTTAATTAGTTATTCCTTTCCTGTCCAGGCATGAAGGGGCAGGGCAGAGACATCTCCCTGTTACCCGATAAACAATTCCCTTCTATTTTGCCTTGAAATCCTTATACTTGGCGCCCTTTTCTTTTCGATTTCTTTTTGATTCATGGGGAGTCCCGGTCAATCCGGAAAAACTCCGGTAAACTGAACAGCATGGAAACACTGACCAAGTCATCCCAGCATTTCGATGTCATTGTCGTCGGCGGCGGTCATGCCGGTACCGAGGCAGCGCTGGCGTCTGCGCGGATGGGTGTGCGAACCCTGCTGATCACGCACAATATTGACTCTCTCGGGCAGATGTCCTGCAACCCGGCAATCGGGGGGATAGGCAAGACCCACCTGGTCAAGGAAATTGATGCCCTGGGTGGCGTCATGGGTAAAGCGGCAGACCTGGCCGGTATCCACTTCCGTACCCTCAATGCCAGCAAGGGACCTGCCGTACGAGCCACCCGTGCCCAGGCTGATCGCGCCTTGTACAAAGCCGCCATTCGCCATTTCCTGGAGAACCAGGAAAACCTGGCCATTTTCCAGCAGGCAGTGGATGACCTCATCATCGAGGGTGAAACCGTACAGGGCGTGGTTACCCAGATGGGACTGCAGTTTTTTGCTCCCCGGGTGATTCTTACCACGGGCACTTTCCTGGGCGGCAAGATTCATATTGGCCTGAAAAGCCATGCCGGAGGTCGCGCCGGTGATCCGCCATCCATTGCCCTGGCGGACAGGCTACGGGAACTGCCGTTTAATGTCGGGCGCCTGAAAACCGGTACTCCGCCTCGTATCGATGCCGACACCGTGGATTATGCCCGCATGACAGAACAGCCCGGGGATACGCCCAGGCCGGTGATGTCCTTCCTGGGTGATGTGTCCCAACACCCGCAACAGGTCAGTTGCCATATCACGGCCACCAATGAGGCATGTCATGAGATTATCCGCTCAGGCCTGGCTTTTTCCCCGATGTATGCCGGGGAAATCGAAGGCGTGGGTCCGCGTTATTGTCCTTCCATTGAAGACAAGGTCGTGCGCTTTGCCGACAAGTCCTCCCACCAGATTTTTGTGGAACCCGAAGGCCTCAACAGCCGGGAGCTCTACCCCAACGGAATCTCGACCAGTTTGCCCTATGAAATCCAGGAGCAGCTCATCGCCAATATTCCCGGCTTTGAACAGGCACGGATCGTGCGGCCTGGTTACGCCATTGAATATGATTACTTTGACCCGCGTGACCTGCGCTATACCCTGGAAACCAAATTCATCAATGGCCTGTATTTTGCCGGCCAGATCAATGGCACCACGGGTTACGAGGAAGCCGGTGCCCAGGGCTTGCTGGCCGGGATCAATGCGGCCCTGGCGGTAAAAGAACAGGAGTCCTGGTCACCCGGTCGTGATGAAGCCTACATCGGGGTACTGGTGGATGACCTGATTACTCGCGGGACCCAGGAGCCCTATCGCATGTTCACCTCCCGGGCGGAATACCGGCTCATGCTGCGCCAGGACAATGCCGATTTCAGGCTGACCGAAACCGGCAGAAAACTGGGCCTGGTGGATGACCAGCGCTGGCAGGCTTTTGCCACCAAGCAGGATGCCGTAGCTGCCGAAGAAAAACGCCTGAAGAAAACCTGGGTGCAAGCCGATGGTCCCCTGGCTGAGCGCATCAACCCGTTACTGGACAAGGCCCTTGGCCATGAATATTCACTGGCCGATATCCTCGCGCGCCCCAGGGTGGCGATTACGGATCTTAACCAGGCCTGCCTTGATTGCGGCCTGATTGATGAACTGCCCCATCCACTGGTGGCAGAGCAGGTTGAGATCAGAACCAAATACCAGGGCTATATCAATCGCCAGCTGGATGAGATTGACAAGTCCAGATCCCAGGAGCAAACACGGATTCCTGAAGGTTTTGATTACAGCAGGATCTCCGGGCTTTCCAGTGAATTGCGACAGAAGCTGGAGCAATCCCGACCGGACTCTATTGCCAGGGCATCACGCATTCCGGGAATGACACCGGCGGCCATTTCGCTGCTGCTGGTTTACCTGAAAAAACACAGAATGCTCAACCCTGATCCGGCAGATGATCTGGCCGGGGCTAAAGCGCCAAAACCTGAGCTGAAGAACAAAATTGCCTGATGGAGTCCAGGTCGTCACTTGCTTCGGCGCTCGAATCCGGTCTTGAGCAACTGTCCCTGGCCGTCAGCGAGCAGCAGCAAAAACTGTTGCTGGACTACCTGGAGATGCTCAACAAGTGGAACAGTGCCTACAATCTGTCCGGCATCAAGGATATCGGGCAAATGCTGCCCTACCACCTGCTTGACAGCCTGGCGCTGGTTCCTCACCTGGACGGTGAGACCTTCCTGGATGTAGGCACCGGCGCAGGTCTACCGGGCATTCCCCTGGCCATCTGTTTTCCACAAAAGCAGTTCCTGCTGCTGGACAGCAATGGCAAGAAAACCCGGTTCCTGTTCCAGGTAAAAACGGAACTGGGCCTGGATAACGTGTCTGTTTTTCATGAACGTGCAGAAAACTTCCAAAGCCCGCAGCAAATTGATATTGTCCTGTGCCGGGCTTATGCCGCCCTGGACAAGTTTGTGCGCCAGTGCGCACCCCTGATTGACCAGTCAGGCAAACTGCTGGCCATGAAAGGCCAGTTTCCGAATGATGAAATTACTGCGCTGCCGGAGACTTTTAATGTCACGGCAACCCATGAATTGACTGTGCCGGGCGTTGAAGGCTTGCGCCACCTGATCGAGATCAGCCCGACCCGTGGGCAGACCACAGTGAATAACACAGGACATCCTGAGTGAGTCATATTTTTGCCATTGCAAACCAGAAAGGCGGGGTGGGTAAAACCACGACGACCGTCAACCTGGCTGCATCGCTTGCCCGCATGCATAAGAAAGTGCTCCTGGTGGACCTGGATCCCCAGGGCAATGCCACCATGGGCAGTGGTGTTGAAAAAAACAGCCTGCAATACAGTGTTTATGATGTCCTGGTCGACAGCGTGCCCATATCCCAGGTAGCCGTTGCCGCGGGGGAAAGCGGGTTCAACCTGCTGCCTGCCAACGGGGATCTTACGGCCGCGGAAGTGGAATTGCTGGATGTTGAGGGACGCGATCACCGCTTGCGCGATATGCTCAGCAGCGTGCAGTCAGATTACGACTACATCCTGATTGATTGCCCGCCATCCCTGAATATGCTCACCGTGAATGCCCTGGTGGCAGCCGATGGTGTGCTGATCCCGATGCAATGTGAATACTATGCCCTGGAGGGCTTATCGGCCCTGTCCCGAACCATAGAAGCGGTCGCCGGTGCCCTGAACCCGGCCCTGAAAATCGAGGGCATTTTGCGCACCATGCATGATCCGCGCAACAAGCTGACCCAGGAAGTCTCTGACCAGCTGACCGAACACTTTGGCGATGCTGTCTACAGAACAATCATTCCGCGTAATGTGAGACTGGCAGAAGCCCCGAGTTTCGGGGTGCCGGTAATAGTGTATGATAAAACGTCGCGCGGCGCCCTGGCCTACATTGCCCTGGCAGGAGAAATCCTGCGTCGGCACGCCAGCCAGGGCAATGATGACAATACCGGTTCTGGTAATGGTACTGGTAATGATACTACCCAGGACGAATTATCCTCCGGTAATGAGCAAGACAACCCGGTCGCCCCATAAACCACGCAGTAAAGTAACGGCTATAACATGACAACCAAGAAAAGAGGCCTTGGCAGGGGACTGGATGCCCTGCTGGGAACAGGCAACCGGACGACAAAACCGACAAACGAGCCGGAACAGGCACCTGTGGACCAGGCGCCCAGCGCACCAGTATCTGAATCAGCCCCCAGCCAGAACGGCCAGCTCAAAAACCTGCCGGTGGAATTCATTCAACCCGGCAAGTACCAGCCACGTCATGACATGCGGACCGAGTCCCTGGAGGACCTGGCCAATTCCATCAAGGCCCAGGGAGTCATGCAGCCGATCGTGGTACGACCGATCAGCTCCAGCAAGTATGAAATTGTGGCCGGCGAGCGTCGCTGGCGCGCCTGTCAGCTGGCAGGCCTGGATACCATCCCGGTCATTATCAAGGAAGTACCGGATGAAGCGGCCGTGGCCATGGCCCTTATCGAGAATATCCAGCGCGAAAACCTCAATCCCATTGAAGAGGCCATGGCCCTTCAGCGCCTGATTGATGAATTCGAGCTGACCCAGCAGGAAGCCGCCGAGGCCGTGGGCAAATCCCGTACCACGGTCACCAACCTGCTCAGGCTGATGTCGCTGAATGCGGATGTCAGGCAATCCCTGGAACACGGAAAGCTGGAAATGGGGCATGCGAGGGCCATGCTGTCCCTGCCCAACGAAAAACAGGCGGAAGCCGCCAGGGCAGTGATTTCGCGGGGATTGTCCGTGCGCCAGACCGAGGCCCTGGTCAGGCGGATGTTGTCGGAAAATACCCGCAAAAAACCTGAGGACAAAATTGATCCTGATATTCGCCATCTCCAGGATAGTCTGTCGGAAAAACTGGGCACACAGGTCGCTATTCAGCATTCAGCCAAGGGTAAGGGCAAGCTTGTGCTCAGTTATAACTCGCTGGAACAGCTCGAAGGCATCCTGGATCACATCAAGTAAGCCGAAATCGACAAAAACCGTGTCCTTTTAGGGTATTTCCGGTTGTATGGATTTTTGAAAGTCAATATAATGCGCGCGGTCGAAAAACACTGAAAAAACAATAGGTATGGATGGGCCTGGGGACGGTGACACACGCAGGCAAGGCAGAAGGCCGGTGACCGTTTCAACGATTAAAGCGCCTCCGATCTACATCGCTTTTGTCATCCAGTTTGTACTTTGTGTGATTGCGGCCGGGGTCATCTTCTTTTTATTTGACCTTGTAGCAGCATATTCGATTTTGCTGGGTGGATTCATCAGCATCGTGCCCAACGGGTACTTTGCCTGGAAGGCTTTCCGCTTTCGTGGTGCACGTAATACACCATTGATAGTCAAGTCATTTTACGCTGGCGAAACAGGCAAGCTGATAATGACAGGGGTTTTGTTTGCGCTGGTATTTGCGGGAATCAAACCCTTGAACGAGTTGGCCGTGATCCTGAGTTTTATATTCACGATTGCGGTTGGACTGGTAGCAACCGGCTGGATTTACAGCAGCTGGAAGCAGTGGAACAAATAGACCAGGCAGATTAATCGCCGGTTCCGGTTCAGCGCGATGAACGCACTGATCTGAAAACAGAACAATTTAATCAAGCAGGCTAAAAAGTAGACAATTAGCGACATGGCAAGCGAAGCAACTCACGAAGAAGCAGGTCACGCAGAAGAGCATTCCCAGACTCAAGGTGAATATATTCAACATCACCTTCAGTTTCTTACCTACGGGAAACACCCGGACGGTCACTGGGGTTTTGCCCACACCGAGGAAGAAGCCAGCGAAATGGGCTTCTGGTCCTTTCACGTCGACATGCTTGGCTGGTCCGTAGCCCTGGGCCTGCTGTTTGTCCTTTCCTTCAAGAAAATGGCTGACAAGGCCAGTGCCGCAGCACCGTCCGGTTTCCAGAATTTTGTTGAATGGATTTATGAGTTTGTCGACCAGAACGTCAAGGATACGTTTCACGGTAAAAGCGAACTGATTGCCCCCCTGGCCATGACCATTTTCTGCTGGGTCATCCTGATGAACACCATGGACCTGGTCCCGGTAGATATCCTGCCCTGGCTGGCCCAGACCATCAGCGGCAGCCACGAAACGGCGTTTCGTGCGGTTCCCACGACAGACCCGAACGTTACCCTGGGTATGTCCATCAGCATCTTTTTCCTGATTATTTACTACAGTATTAAAGTCAAAGGCACAGGCGGCTTCCTGAAAGAGCTGGCCTTCCAGCCATTCGGACCGAAAATGCTGCCGTTCAACCTGTTGATCGAAGTCCCGACCTTGCTGGCTAAGCCGGTTTCACTGGGCCTGCGTCTCTACGGCAACCTTTATGCCGGTGAACTGGTATTCCTGCTGATCGCCCTGTTTGGCGTCTATCAGCTGCCCGCACATTTTGTCTGGGCTGCATTCCACTTGCTTGTAGTTCCATTGCAGGCATTCATCTTCATGATGCTGACTATTGTTTATCTCAGTCAGGCTTGTGAAGACCACTAAACAATTTTCTTAAATTCACAAATCACTAAACAAGGTATTTACCTTAACAACTGGAGGAAAAAATGGAGCAGATATTGGCTTTTACAGTGCTTGGAGTACTGCTGGTATTGGGTATGGGCGCACTGGGTACCGCTATCGGTTTCGGTATTCTGGGCGGCAAAATGCTGGAAGGTTCAGCACGTCAGCCTGAACTGGCCCCCATGCTGCAAGGCAAGATGTTCCTGGTCGCTGGTCTTATCGACGCGGTAACCATGATTGGTCTGGCCATTGGCATGTGGTTCACCTTTGCCAACCCGTTTATTGCTGCGCTTGCTGGTTAACGTTCCGGACATCGCGCCCTAGGGCGTAGTGAACGTTGAACAAAGAAACAGCTGAATAACTGAAAAGTACACTGTAAACGAGGTGTTACTGTGAATATAAACGCAACAATACTGGGACAGATGATAGCCTTCGCCTTCTTCGTGTGGTTCTGCATGAAGTATGTGTGGCCGCCGTTGACCAGTGCCCTGAACGAGCGCGCGAAGAAAATCGCGGACGGTCTTGAATCTGCAGAACGTGCAGAGAAAGACCTGGAGCTTGCCCAGGAACGCGCCACGCAACAATTGCGTGAAGCGAAAACGGAAGCCTCAGGCATTATCGAGCAGGCCAACAAGCGTGCCAGCCAGATAGTCGATGAAGCCAAGGAACAGGCCCGGGAAGAAGGCCAGCGTTTGATCGCCGGTGCCCAGGCTGAAATAGAGCAGGAAGTGAATCGTGCCAAGGAACAGCTGCGCAAGCAGGTGGCAGGTATTGCCATCGCCGGTGCAGAAAAAATCCTGGAAGCTTCTATCGACGAAGCGACCCACGCTGAACTGGCTGAAAAACTGGCAGCCAGCCTGTAATCCGCAAGACAGAAGATAACTGAAAACACTATGGCCGAATTAACAACACTCGCAAGACCCTATGCCAAGGCAGCCTTTGAAGCTGCTGTTGAAGCCGGCAGTCTTGGTGACTGGTCGGAAAGCCTGGCTACGGTTGCTGCAGTGGTCAGCGAACCGGCCGTCAGGTCTGCACTGACTTCCCCGTCTCTTACCGGTGAAAAGCAGGCGCAACTGGTTACGGAATTGTGTGGTGATGAAATCATCGGGCAGGTTAAGAACTTCATTGCCATCCTGGCGGAAAACAAGCGTATTCCGCTGATGCCCGAAATAGTTACCCTGTTCGAAACGTTGAAAGCCAACCAGGAAATGAAGGTGGATGTGAATGTTATTTCTGCCTTTCCGCTGTCTGATGCCCTCCAGGAAAAACTGGCAGCGTCCCTGAAAGCCAAGCTTCAGCGTGAAGTGGTGCTCCATAGCGAGACTGACAAATCACTGATAGGTGGTGCTGTCATTCGGGCAGGCGACCTGGTCATTGACGGTTCAGTTCGCGGCAAGCTGGCCAAGCTGTCTGAAAGCATGAAAGGTTAATTCAAGGCTGGCAGATTGAAGAAAGGCACAGCGTCGGTACGCAATAAAGAAGAAAACGAATCCAGATATAAGGTTACAGAAAGCTCACAAGTATCCCTGGACAGCAGGGAAGTTTGAGGAAACAAGACAATGCAACAACTGAATCCTTCAGAAATTAGCGAAATTATCAAACAGCGCATCGACAATCTCGATGTGTCTGCCCAGGCGCAGAACGAAGGCACGATCGTCAGCGTTTCGGACGGTATTATCCGTATCCACGGCCTGGCCGATGTGATGTACGGTGAAATGATCGAGTTCGAAGGTGGTGTCTACGGTATGGCACTGAACCTTGAGCGTGATTCAGTTGGTGCGGTGGTCCTGGGTGACTACCAGAGTCTTGCCGAAGGCCAGACCTGTCGTTGTACCCAGCGTATTCTTGAAGTGCCGGTAGGCCCAGAGCTGGAAGGCCGCGTGGTTGACGCCCTGGGTAACCCCATTGACGGCAAGGGCCCGATCAACGCCAAGGAAACTGACGCTGTTGAAAAAGTTGCACCGGGTGTAATTGCTCGTCAGTCAGTATCCCAGCCGGTACAGACCGGACTGAAAGCCATCGACTCCATGGTCCCCATCGGTCGTGGCCAGCGTGAGCTGATCATTGGTGACCGCCAGGTAGGTAAAACCGCTGTTGCCGTTGATGCCATCATCAACCAGAAAGGCACCGGTGTTAAATGTATTTATGTTGCGGTTGGCCAGAAGCAGTCATCCATCGCCAGTGTTGTGCGCAAGCTTGAAGAACATGGCGCCATGGAGCACACCGTTATCGTAGCGGCGGGTGCCTCCGACCCGGCCTCCATGCAGTTCATTGCACCCTATGCCGGTTGCACCATGGGTGAGTACTACCGCGACCGTGGCCAGGACGCCCTGATTATTTATGATGACCTGACCAAGCAGGCCTGGGCTTATCGCCAGATCTCCCTGCTGCTGCGTCGTCCGCCCGGCCGTGAAGCCTATCCCGGTGACGTGTTCTATCTCCATTCACGTCTGCTGGAAAGAGCGGCCCGTGTTAACGCTGAATATGTTGAAAAATTCACTGATGGCAAGGTCAAGGGCCAGACAGGCTCCCTGACAGCACTGCCCATCATTGAGACCCAGGCTGGTGACGTATCGGCTTTCGTACCGACCAACGTGATCTCCATTACGGACGGCCAGATCTTCCTGGAAACCAACCTGTTCAACTCTGGTATCCGTCCCGCGATGAACGCCGGTCTGTCGGTATCTCGTGTAGGTGGTGCAGCACAGACCAGTATCGTCAAGAAACTCGGTGGTGGTATTCGTCTTGCACTGGCCCAGTATCGTGAGTTGGCCGCTTTCGCCCAGTTTGCTTCTGACCTTGACGAGGCAACCCGCGCCCAGCTGGAACACGGACAACGTGTCACCGAGCTGATGAAACAGAAACAGTATTCGCCACTGTCAGTTGCTGAAATGGGTATCGTAATTTATGCCGCCAACGAAGGCTTCCTGAAAGAAGTCGAGCTTAACAAGATTGCCGATTTCGAAGCTGCGCTGCTGTCATACATGAACTCCGAGTACAGTGACCTGATGAACAACATCAACGAGACAGGCGACTGGAATGACGAGATCCAGGCTTCTTTCAAAGAGGCAATGGACAAATTCATCTCAACCCAGAGCTGGTAATCACACATGGCTGTCGGTAAAGAAATTCGCAATCAGATCGGGAGTATCAAGAATACTCAGAAGATCACCAGCGCCATGGAAATGGTTGCGGCAAGTAAAATGCGCAAGGCCCAGGAACAGATGGAACTGGGCAAGCCCTATGCGAAAAGCATTCGTGCGGTGGTCAGTCACCTGGCCAACTCCAACCCGGAGTACCAGCACATTTACATGAAAGAGCGCGAAGTCAAACGAGTAGGCTTCATTGTGGTTTCTACTGACCGCGGTCTTTGTGGTGGACTGAACATCAACCTGTTCAAGACCATGATCAAATCCATGAAAGACTGGCATGACCAGAACGTGGACATTGATATCTGTGCTGTTGGTGGCAAGGGTGCGGCATTTTTCAATAACTATGGCGGTAACGTCGTTGCAGCTATCCGTGGTATTGGTGACAAGCCGGCCGTGGAAGATGTGGTCGGTGGCGTCAAGGTGATGCTGGACAACTTTGCTGATGGCAATATCGACAAGTTGTACCTGGTCGCCAACGAGTTCGTGAACACCATGACCCAGGCACCTGGCGTGGAACAACTGCTTCCCCTGCAGGCCGCTGAAGACGATGAATTGAAACATCACTGGGACTATCTCTACGAGCCCGATGCCCGCGAACTGCTGGACGGCCTGCTGTCGCGCTATATCGAATCCCAGGTGTACCAGGCCGTTGTTGAAAACAATGCCTGTGAACAGGCAGCACGCATGATTGCCATGAAGAGTGCTACCGACAATGCCGGTGAGCTTATCAATGACCTGCAGCTGGTTTACAACAAGGCTCGCCAGGCAGCGATTACCCAGGAATTATCAGAAATCGTCAGTGGTGCCGCCGCGCTTTAAGGCCAGGCCCTGACATTAAAGACGAAAAGAATTTTAGTCAGTTATTAATTTAAAGATTGATCAAAGAGGAACCGGACATGAGTAGCGGTCGTATCGTACAGATTATTGGAGCGGTGATTGACGTGGAGTTTCCACGGGATTCGGTGCCTAAGGTTTATGATGCCCTGGCTGTGGATAACAGCGAGATCACACTGGAAGTCCAGCAGCAGCTGGGTGATGGCGTGGTACGCACAATTGCCCTGGGTTCTACCGAGGGTCTGCGTCGCGGCCTGAATGTTACTGACACCGGCGCTGCCATCAGCATTCCGGTGGGCGTGGAAACACTTGGCCGCATCATGAACGTACTGGGCGACCCGATCGACGAGTGTGGCCCGATCGGCGAAAAGGAAAAAATGCCGATTCACCGTAAAGCGCCGAGCTACGAAGAGCAGGCTGCTTCCGAGGAGCTGCTGGAAACTGGTATCAAGGTTATCGACCTGGTTTGTCCTTTCGCCAAGGGTGGTAAGGTTGGTCTGTTCGGTGGTGCCGGTGTAGGTAAGACCGTTACCATGATGGAGCTGATCAACAACATTGCTACCGAGCATAGCGGTCTGTCCGTGTTTGCCGGTGTGGGTGAGCGTACTCGTGAGGGTAATGACTTCTACCACGAAATGCAGGAAGCCGGTGTAATTGATACCGACACCTTCACCAACTCCAAGGTGTCCATGGTATACGGCCAGATGAATGAGCCCCCCGGTAACCGCCTGCGTGTTGCCCTGACCGGTCTGACCATGGCCGAAAAATTCCGTGATGAAGGCCGTGATGTACTGTTCTTCGTCGACAACATCTATCGTTACACCCTGGCGGGTACCGAAGTATCAGCACTGCTGGGCCGTATGCCTTCCGCGGTGGGTTACCAGCCGACACTGGCGGAAGAAATGGGCGCCCTGCAGGAGCGTATTACATCGACCAAGACAGGTTCCATTACCTCCATCCAGGCCGTATACGTACCCGCGGATGACCTGACTGACCCGTCTCCGGCAACAACCTTTGCCCATTTGGACGCCACCGTTGTACTGTCACGTGACATCGCCCAGCTGGGTATTTACCCCGCGGTAGATCCACTGGATTCCACATCACGCCAGCTTGACCCGCTGGTAATTGGCCAGGAGCATTACGAAGTGGCCCGTGGTGTCCAGTCCATCCTGCAGCGTTATAAAGAACTCAAGGACATTATCGCCATCCTCGGTATGGACGAGCTGTCTGAAGACGACAAACTCGCAGTAAACCGTGCCCGTAAAATCGAACGCTTTTTCTCCCAGCCATGTACTGTGGCCGAAGTATTCACCGGTACTCCCGGTAAATACGTCTCCCTGAAAGATACCATCAGCAGCTTCAAGGCGATCCTGGCAGGCGAGTATGATGAGCTGCCCGAGCAGGCTTTCTACATGGTTGGCGGCATCGAAGATGTGGTTGAACGCGCCAACAAGATGAAAGGCGA